>JAGDBX010000072.1 GCA_018110935.1 Oscillospiraceae bacterium | reverse complement strand
TGTGCTCATAACAGGATTCTCAAGGGACAACCGTCCCTTGAGCGGAGCTTGGGGCAGCGCCCCATTCTGAATCATCGCGGAGCGATACCTATTACCACGCCTTGCGCTGCATCGCTTCCTCAAGCATGACCAGATAGCTGTCATAGCGGCTCTGCGGGATGCGGCCTTCACCGACCGCCTGCCGGATCACACAGTCCGGCTCCTTGCTGTGGCGGCAGTCCGCAAACCTGCAGCTGCCGCCTGCCTGCCGGAATTCCGGAAAGCAGTCCGCCAGCTCCTCCGGCGCGATCTGCGCGTAGCTTTCAGTCTCAAAGGTCGAAAAGCCCGGTGTATCCGCGACCCTTCCGCCGTGCGGGAGTGTATACAGCGCAGTCTCCCGCGTTGTGTGCCGCCCTCTTCCCAGCTTGCGGCTGATGTCCGCCGTGTCAAGCTGCAGGCGTACATCCAGCGCGTTGAGCAGCGTCGATTTGCCGACGCCGGAATTCCCCGTGAACGCGCTGATGCTGTCCGCCAGCGCGTCATAGACCGCGCGCACGGTCTCCGGCTTCTGATAGTCCACGCAGTACACAGGAAAGCCTGTGCCGCGGTACAGAGACGCGTATCGCTCCGCGTCCCCGAGATCGAGCTTGGTGAAGACCAGCGCAGGCGAAATCCCTTTGTAGACACAGACCGCAAGGAATTTGTCGAGAATCTGCAGATTCGGTGCGGGCTCTGTGACCGCCTGCACAAAAAACAGCCGGTCTAGATTCGCGAGCGGCGGGCGGATCAGCTGGTTTTTCCGCGGATAGATATCCGTGATGCAGCCGTCCTGCACCTGCACGCGGTCACCGGTACACGGGGAGATCCCCTGCTTCCGGAAAATCCCGCGCGCCTTGCAGGAAATATATGCACCATCGGGGGACTCTACCCAGTAAAGTCCCCCGACTGCTTTGATGATCAATCCGTCCATACGGCTCATTCGTCATCGGCTTTCGCAGTGGTGGATACCGTTGTCGAAGACGAAGCGGTTTCAGAATGCGGCGACCACCATGTCCGGCTGGAGGATGTGGTTGTCTGGTCACCGTCCGTTAAGGCGGTGTAGCTCGGTGTTGTTTCAATCAGACCATCGACCGAACGGAACGCGCCCTCAATATCCGGATATGCTTCAGATACGATGCCGGACTTGAAATCGACCTTGTATTTGCCGATCTTCTCACGCTTGCCGTTTGACTGGTTTGTCAGAATCGCGAGGAATTCCGCCGTGCCGGTACCGGTGACATTGACTGTGGTGGTGCCCATGGCGTAATCCACATTGAACGGCTGGCCGACGAACTTCTCAATGCCGTCCTGATAGATCGTGATGAAGAAAGTGCCATTCGCTTCCGCAGGAATCCGGAACGAAATCCGGACAGTTGTCTCCTTCGGAATACCGTTGGAGATCTGGATACGGATGACCGTCCCCTCATTGACCTGCTCGCCCGGGTCAGTATTCTGCGAGATGATCTGTCCCTGCGGCAGATCGCTGTTGACTTCGTCTCGGTTGAGCTGCAGTCCGGCAAGCTCTGCGATCTTGGCGGCTTCCTCGACCGTCTTGCCGACAAACGACGGCACCTCGACCGTCTGCTTGTTTTCGCCGCGGGAAACAACAAGCACGACATAGTCCTTATCGGACTGTACTTCGGTACCCGGAGCCGGATCGGTTGAAATGACCTTGCCGTTCGGAACCTTTTCGTCATAGGCCTGTCGCCTGGTGACATTCAGACCTCTGGCCGAAAGCTCCTGTTCCGCTAAGACAACATCCCATTCGATCACGTTCGGAACAGTGACCTTCCGGTTGCCGAGCGAGACATTGACATAAATGGTGTCGCCCTTTGCGACCGGATCTCCCTCCGGAACGCTCTGCTTGAAGATCTTGCCCTTCTCCTGCTGGGAATACTCTGTCGTATCGACCTTGATGTTGAGCTGTTTGCCGTACTGCTGGACGGCCTCATCATAATCCATGCCGATCAGGCCGGGCATTCTGTTCTCCTTGGCCGAATCGGGGCTGCGCGTCTTCTTGAGCACATTCGTCATGAAGAGCACGAACATGACCGACGCGACGATGATGACAACAATGATCACAGCGCTGAGCAGCGGAACAAAGAAGGAAGGCTTTTCCTCCTCCTCGTAGTCCTCATCCTCGTCGTCCTCTTCGGCATCATCGTCATCGTAATACGGATTCTGCCGCACTTCATCGGGCGCGCCGCTTTCCTGCGGCTGATCGACCGGTGTGAAGAAGCGTGTCTTTTCATCGCCGGCTGCCGCACGCTTTGTGCCGAGCAGCTGCGGGAAATAGCCGAAGACGCACCCGTCCGGATCCTCCTTGAAGGACTCGATATCATCCATCATTTCGCGGGCAGACTGATAGCGGTTCTTCGGATCCTTCTGCATCGCGCGGAGAATGATCTCCTCAAGACCGGTCTGGATATCGGGGCGGACCGTATGCGGAAGCGGAACCTCCGCCTGCATGTGCATCACGGCAATGCTTACAGGGTTGTCCGTATCAAACGGCTTTTTGCCCGTCAGCATCTCATAGAACATCACGCCGACGGAGTAAAGGTCGCTCTTTGCGTCGGTGACGCCGCCGCGTGCCTGCTCCGGGCTGATATAATGCACGGTACCGATCGCCTTATCGGTTCCGGTTTTGCCGTCCTCACGGGCAAATTTCGCAATGCCGAAGTCCATGACCTTGATCGTGCCGTCCGGCAGCATCATGATGTTCTGCGGCTTGATGTCGCGGTGCACGATGCCCTTGCTGTGGGCGTGCTGCAGTGCGCGCAGGATCTGCAGGATATAGTGAACAGCGTCTCTCCAGTCGAGCTGCCCCTCCTGATCCATGTATTCATTCAGCGTGAAGCCGTCGATATACTCCATCACGATGAACTGGATGCGGTCAGAAAAACCGACATCGAAAATCTTGACGATATTCGGATGACTGAGCACGGCGATCGCCTTGGACTCATTGCGGAAACGGCGCAGAAACTCCTCGTTCTCCGCAAACTCCTTTTTCAGGATCTTGACGGCGACCGTCTTGTTGTCCACGACATCCGTTGCGCGGTAAACATCCGCCATGCCGCCTTCGCCGATCCGCTCAAGGAGCTCATAGCGGCCGTCAAGCTTTTTGCCGATGTTCTTATCGTTGCGGTCTTCTTTCATATCGAACCTCCGGGCCGGTCAGAACTGTTCTCCGGCGAAATCTAGATACGGTTTGCGCGCCGAACGGCGCTTTCTGTCATAAGGCACTGCCGAACACAGCGCCTGTTTCTGTTTATTTTGTCAGCAGAACGACGGAGATATTGTCTTTGCCGCCGTTTTGATTGGCTGTTTCAATGATGCGCGCAGGGAAATCCTCCGGCGCGGTCTCCCGTGCAAGCGCCGCGAGCTGATCTTCGGGGATCATGCCGTAGCAGCCGTCAGAGCAGAGGACCAGACGGTCATCCTCCCTGAGCGGGATCGTCTCTGTATCGGCAAGCACCCGGCTTGCGACACCGACGGCACGCATCAGCTCATTCCGCCTTGCGTGCGTCGCGCGCTCATCCGCGGTGATCGCGCCCTGCTCATAGAGCAGCTGCACGACGGTGTGATCCGTGGTCAGCTGGCGCGCTGAGCCTTCCCTTTCAATCAGATAGGCACGGGAATCGCCGACATTGACAATGGAGACCTCTCCGTCCCGCGCAAAGGCGGCAACCAGCGTCGTGCCCATGCGGCTGGGTACCTTGCCCTGCACAGCGGCGCGGTAGACATCGTGGTTCGCCTTTGCCGCCGATGCCCTGAGCAGCTCGCAAAGCGCTTCGCTGTCCATGCCTGGCTGATAGTCCTTCCGGAATCTGTCCGAAGCGGCAGAAACGGCGATCTGGCTCGCAGCACTGCCGTTCTGCATCCCGCCCATGCCGTCACAGACAATGGCAAGGACGCCGTCGGGATATTCCACCGTCAGCACACTGTCCTGATTCTCATACCGGACCATGCCGATATCGCATCCGGAAAACGCTCTCAATGCTGCTCACCTCCCTCTGCCTGATGCCGCATCTGATTGCGCCGGAGCTGGCCGCACGCCGCCGCGATATCCGCGCCGAGCGTCCGCCGCACCGTGGCATTGATGCCCTGCCGTTCTAATTTCTTCTGGAACTGCAGCGCACTGCCCGCTGAAAAGCCGGTGTCCGCAACCGGATTGACCGGAATCAGATTGACATGGGGGCGCTGCTGCGGGAATATCGGCCGGAGAAGACGGCCAAGCTTTTCAGCCGCTTCGTCGGAATCGTTTTTTCCCGCGATCACCGCGTATTCAAAGGTCACGCGTCTGCCTGTTTTTTCAAAGTAATGCCTGCACGCCGAGAGCAGCTCCGCGATCGGATATTTCCAGTTCACGGGCATCAGCGACGAGCGCGTATCGTCATCGGCCGCATGGAGCGAGACCGAAAGCGTCAGCGGGAAGTCCTCCCCGGCAAGCCGCAGGATCCCCGGCACGACACCGCAGGTCGAAAGCGCCGCGTGGCGCAGGCTCAGGTTTCTGCCCTCGCTGCACGAAAGCAGCCGCAGAAACTGTATCACATTCTCATAGTTGTCCAGCGGCTCGCCGATGCCCATCAGCACTACGCCGCTGATTCGCTGATCCTCCGGGTAGTCCGCGTCCGCCGCATAGATCTGACCGAGCATTTCGGCAGGCGTCAGATTGCGGATATGTCCAAGCGGTGCGGACGCGCAGAAGCGGCAGCCCATCCTGCAGCCGACCTGCGTTGAGATGCAGGCGGTCACGCCGTGATGATAGACCATCCGCACGGTTTCCACACAGTTCCCGTCAGAGAGCGTACATAAGTATTTTACAGTATCATCAAGGGTAGATGCAAGCTTTTGCGCAATTTTCGGCGGGTTTATACAAAATCGCTCCTGCAGTCTGCCTTGACATTGTTTAGATATATCGGTCATTTCAGCGAAGTCAAAGACCCGCCTGACGTGGAGCCAGCGGAAGATCTGTTTTGCGCGGAAGGCGGGCTCGCCCATCGCTTTGACCTCGGCCGCAAGCTGCTCCGGAAGCAGGCTCATGATCTCGATTCTATCCTGCATTCCGATGCAGTCTCCTTTCTCGGATGATCATTCGGCGGTACGCCGCAATTTTGCTATAAAAAAGCCGTCGGTGCCAAGCATCTGCGGCAGAAGCGTCGTCAGCGTCTGACCGCCGGTCCGTTCCGCAGCTGCAGGATAAGACGCAAAGGGCGGTTCCGCGGAAAAATCCGGATGCGCGGCCAGAAACCGGCTGACGACATCCTCATTCTCCGCCTTCAGCACCGTGCAGGTCGAATAGACCAGCACGCCGCCCGGCCTGACCGCCTTAGCGGAATCCTCCAGAATCGCGTACTGCAGCGCGGGGAGCCCGGCGGCATCCTCAAGCGATTTATACCGCACCTCCGGTTTTCTGCGCATGACGCCGAAGCCCGAGCAGGGCACATCGCAGAGCACTCTGTCGGCTGGCGGCCGCTCCGGAGAGGGCTGCCGGGCGTCGCCGGTCTCTGCCGTGACGCAGGTAAGGCCCATCCGCTTCGCGCCGTCCTGAATCAGCCTGACGCGCTGCGGATGCAGGTCATAAGCGAGCAGACGCCCGCGGTTTTCCATCATTTCGGCGACGGTGAAGGTCTTGCCGCCCGGTGCCGCGCAGACATCCAGCACGGTCTCACCCGGGTGCGCATCCAGCGCAAGACAGCAGAGCTGCGACGCCAGATCCTGCACATGAAGCCATCCGCCCGCAAACACCGCCGCGTCGGACAGTGCACTGCCTGCCGTCTGCCGGCTTGCGCGGTCGCCTGCATAGGCAAACGGGATATCCGGCACGGGCTGAAGCCCGTTCTGCTCTGCAAGCGCAGCCGCTCCGTCCTTCAGCGGATTCAGCCGGTAGTAAAGGGGCGGCTCGCCGAGGCTGTCTGCCATGAACGCCTCTGCGGCCTCTGCGCCGAGATCGTCTGTCAGCCGTCTGACCAGCGGCAGCGGAACGGAATACTTCACGGACATCGCGGCAAGCGGATCATCCGGAACCGGGATCTGCCTGTCTGACCGCAGAAATCCGCGCAGCACCGCGTTGACCGTGCCGGCAGCGCTTGACTTGCGCAGCTTCTTGACCGTTTCCGTCCAGAGATTGACCGCGGCGGATTCCGGCGTGTGCATCGTCATAAGCTCGCAGATGCCGCAGCGCAGCACGCAGAGCACCTCGGTATCGAGCTTTTCGGGCGGACGTCTGGAATGTGCCGCGATCACGGCATCCAGCGTCACAAGGCGCTCCAGCGTGCTCATGAACAGTGCGCGGCAGAGCCGGCGGTCATGCTCGGCAGACGCGCCGTCGCCGTTTCCGTCCAGCCGCTTCAGCGCGGCACCGAGCGCCAGATTGCCGTAGCTCCCCTGCTGCACCGTGCGGATCAGCGTCTGTGCGCAGACGAGCCGCGGCGCGAGTCCGTTCATCATCGGCGGCTGTTGCGGATCGCCAGCAGACGGATCAGCTGCAGCAGCGAATTCACGACAGCGACAACATAGGTCATCGCGGCCGCCGTCAGCACCTTGCGGACACCCTTCTGCTCTTCAACCGTCAGGAAGCCGCCGCCGTTCAGTGTCCGGAGCGCTCTGCCGCTCGCGTTGAACTCAACCGGCAGCGTGATCAGCTGAAACGCGATCACGACAAGGAAGAACCAGATGCCGACCGTGATCAGCTTCGGGGAACTGAAGATGCAGCCGACCACCACAAGCAGATACGACGCCCATGAGGAAACATTCGTGGATTTCACGATCGCGTTGCGGGCAACGACCGGCTTATAGCCCTGCGCATACTGCAGTGCGTGCCCCGCCTCGTGCATCGCGACGCCGACAGCAGCGACCGTTGACTTGTTGTAGACATCCTCAGAGAGCCGGATGACATTGGCTCTCGGATCATAGTGGTCAGTCAGACTGCCGCTGATATGCTCGATCTGCACATCGGTGATGCCGTTGTCAAGCAGCATCTGTCTTGCAGCCTCCGCGCCGGTCAGGCCGGCGGAATTCTGCATTTCGCTGTATTTTCTGAACGCCGACTTCACGCCGATCTGCGCGATCAGAATGAGAATGATCGAAAGAATCGGAATACCGTACCAAATCATGATGAACTCCTTTCCGCGGGGTTATTCCGCTGCGGTAAACCGCATCCCCGCCGTCACGGCAAAACCGCGCAGAAAATCTGCCGCCGGCATTGCCTTTGCGCCCTCTGCCTGCAGAACTGTCGGCCGCACAACGCCGCCGTCGCCGCAGACAAAACTCAGTGTTCTGCTGTCTGTGACCGTGCCTGCCGCCGCGTCCGAATGCTGATCGGTCAGCACGGAGCCGCGGAGCTTCACGCGCCGTTCTCCGAGCATCGCAAATCCGGTCACGCCGCGGATAACACGGTCTATTTCCTCTGCCGGCCTTGTAAAATCAAGCCGGCTCATGTCCTTCGTGATCTTCTCTGCATAGCAGACATCCTTTTCGCCCTGCGGCTCTTCTCTCAGTGTTCCCGCTTCCAGCTGTGAGAGCGTCTCGCGGAGCACCTCCGCGGAAAGCGCCGAAAGCCGGTCGTGCAGCGAATCCGCCGTTTCATCCTTTGCGATCGGGATGCGGACACTGTGCAGCATATCCCCGGTGTCAAGCCCCTCCGCCATCTGCATCGCCGTGACGCCCGTTTCGGCGTCTCCGGCCAGAATCGCGCGCTGGATCGGCGCCGCGCCGCGCCATCTGGGCAGCAGCGAGGCGTGCAGATTGATGCAGCCGTACCGCGGCAGCTCCAGAATCTCCTTCGGGAGAATCTGTCCGTACGCGATAACAACGATCAGATCGGGCGACAGGCTGCTGAGCACCCGCATCGCCTCTGCCGCGTCGTCGCCGCGGCGCAGGGAAAGCGGCTGATATACCGGGATCCCGCGGGACTCCGCACAGGCCTTGACCGGCGTCGGCAGCAGTTTTTTGCCGCGGCCGCGGGGGCGGTCCGGCTGCGTGAACACCGCCTGCACCGTGTGTCCGCTGTCAGCCAGCATTTCCAGCGTCGGAACAGAAAACTCCGGCGTACCCATAAATACGATCTTCAATGCGGTTTCCTCACTCTTTCTTCTGCGAACGGTAATCCAGCAGACCCCTGATCCCGACGGCCACATATCCGACCGCGAGAATCAGCGTCACAATCCATTTTCCGATATTCTCGCCGTTCACAGCAATCACGATAAATGCAGCGATTGCGGCCAGTCCGACAAGAATCTGACAGACTGAGGCAATCAGGTTCCATTTTGAACGCATGGCATTTCCTCCTCACCAGATATGCGGCAGCAGGCGGTATTTCACCCGCGTGCAGTACTCCGCATAGCCTCTGAGCTCTGCTTTCAGCACCTGCTCCTCGTTGCGGATGCGGAGCACAATGATGACCGGATAGACCAGAAAGACCGGCAGCGCGGCCAGAGAGCCGAGGATCAGGGGAATCATGACGAACATCAGCACCGTCGCCGTATACATCGGGTGCCGGATGATGCCGTACAGTCCCGTATCAATGACAGTCTGCTCCGCCTCGACCTTCACGGTGCGGGACAGATAGCTGTTCTCGCGCAGGACCTTGGCGTACATCCCGTAGCCAAAGAGAAAGGCGATCGCCGCCAGATGCGTGACCCAGAGCGGAAGCTGCGTCCAGCCGAAGCGGAAATCCAGCCCGCAGAGCACAAACCCCGCGAGAAACATCAGCCCCGAAAGCGCAACGACCGTTTTCTGCGTCTGCTCCTTCTCCTTGTTCTCCAGACGCCGCTTCAGCAGATCAGGCGCTTTGACGAGCATCACAAGCCCCATGACGAGCATCGGCAGAAACAGCACACAGAGGAAGAGCCAGCCGCGCGGGAAGCTGAGCGTTCCCGCGGGGAGAAAGATCAGCGCACCGACGAGCACAAGCCCAGCAGCATACCCGCAGAGCGCTTTCAGCGCAAGTTTGCCGCGCACGGCATCCACCCCCTGTTATTCGTTCTCCGGTTTGCAGTATTCCTCGACCAGCTCCGTAAAGAGATGGCCGTCCAGATGGTCGCTTTCGTGGCAGGCACAGCGCGCGCCGAGGTCCTTCAGCTTCATTTCATACTGCTCGCCGTTCCGGTCATAGGCTCTGAGCGTGACCGTCTTCGGGCGCGTGACATAGCCCCAGACATTCGGGACAGACAGGCAGCCCTCGACATCACGGACCTTGCCGGCGGTCTTGACGATCTCCGGATTGACGGCCTCGATGACCGTGCCCTCCTCGTCCAGAATCATGATGAAAGCACGGCGCAGCACGCCGACCTGCGGCGCAGCAAGCCCGACACCGCCGGTCTTTTTCAGCGTTTCGGCCATGTCATCCAGCAGCTGCGCGAGCTTTTCGTCAAATTTCTCAACAGGGCGGCAGTGCTTGTTCAGCACCGGATCGCCGTCCTTTACAATGTTGCGGATTGCCATCAGAAATCTCCTTTTGGTTTATTCCTCCGCGGCATTCGGGAAGCCCTCTCCCCGTCGCCGCAGCGTGTTTTCATAGAATGTGTATGCGCCGAACCGAACCGGCAGCTCCGAAAGCTGTTCCTCCGTGATCCACGGATTCTGCTTCTGATCGCCTGCGTAGAGCAGATGAGCGTTCTGCGCCGGGATCAATCCCTGCAAAACCAGAAATGCCCGCTTCCCCTCCGCGTTCACGGCTTCGTCCGCCAGCATCACCACATGCCCCGGGCTTCCGCCGCGGCAGATGATATCGCCTGCACGCGCCTCCTCCGGCGTAATCGGGTGGGATTCCGACTCCAGCGACAGTGTGCCTGCGTAATGCTGCACAGTCATCAGCCAGTCGCGGTAGGTCTGCTCAGAGTCATCTGCCGGCTTCAGCTTCAGCCACATGGAAAAATCCCCGAACGCCAGCACGCGGTTTCCCCTGCGGAATGTCTCATAATCGCAGCGCATGCCGTTTGTCAGGCTGAAATCGAGCTTTTCTGTCTGACCGGTGCTGCGGAAATAATCGCTCCAGAAGTGAATGACCGTATCGGCGCACTCCTGATAGCCCTCAGTGCCGACAGACAGGTCATATACAGCGGCAGCGCCCGCACCGGAGATCTGCTCCCCCTTGAAGGTACAGATGCCGCTCCCGTCCGGAAACAGCGTCTGCCGCCGCATGAACGCGAGAAAGCTGTCTTCCGCCGCCGGGGCGCGGGTATAGCCGTCGGGCGGCAGAATGCGTGTCTCCTGCGTCGTGCCGGAAGGGTTGATAAACGGATTCGCCTGTGCGGCAGTGACAGTCGGGCTGAGCTCTGCCGCCCGCCAGTGCCTTGCCGCACGCAGGCAGAGCAGGGCATATGCAGTGATCAGCAGCAGAACCGACAGCACGATGCGCCGGATGATCTGCTTTTTTGTGAGCTTCAGGATCTTCATGCAGCGCTCCTCATTTGGTCTGGTTGGGGAAGAGCATCTGCGGCGGAGTGACGATCGGAGAGCCGTCGGGATTCCGCATGACAGTCAGGCCGCCGGAATAGCCGTCCCGGCAGTAGAGATAATTGACGCCGGTTACCATATCCAGCAGGATCTTCATGTTGTTTCCGTCGATTTTCTGTGTGTAGATCACGGCAAAGCGTGAGGCCTTTTTCTTAAACATCCGTTGTTGTCCTCTCAAATCAACCGGCGAAAGCAGTTAAACGCCGCAGTCGCCGTTCATATCGGCATAGACCGAAACACCGCGGAACACAGGATCAGCCAGCGCGTCTGAAAGCAGTCTGCGGATCAGGACACGCATTTCGGCGGTATCCTTGCATTTCAGCAGCAGGCGGCGGCGGTATTTGCCGTTCAGCCGCCCGTAACCGGCTTCCACAGGCCCGAGCACGCGCAGCGGGAGCCTGATCTGCTCCGACTTCAGCACCCCGACCATGATCTCCAGAAAGCGGTCTGCAGCGGCCTTCACGCGCTCCTCAAAAACGCCCGAAAAGCCGATCACGCAGAGATCGCAGACCGGCGGGAACATCAGTGCGCGGCGCATCGCCATTTCCTCATCGTAGAAGCGGTCATAATCCTGCTCAGCGGCCAGCCGCAGCACATGATGCTCCGGCATATAGGTCTGCAGGATCGCCCTGCCGGGGTGTTTGCCGCGTCCGCCGCGCCCGACCACCTGCGTCACAAGCGAAAAGGTGCGCTCATAGCTGCGGAAATCGCCCGCGAACAGCGCCTTGTCCACCGAAACGACGCCGACCAGCGTCACATTCGGGAAATCCAGCCCCTTGCCGATCATCTGCGTGCCGCAGAGGATGTCGTATTCGCCGTTTGCGAAGGCGCGGAAGCCCTTTTCATAGGCCGTGCGCGTCATGGTCGTGTCGGCGTCCATACGGAGAATCCGCGCCTGCGGCAGCAGCTCCGACAGTGATTCTTCGAGCTTCTGTGTCCCGAATCCCATCTGCCTGAGCTGCGGATGACCGCATTTCGGACAGGTCTGCACCGGCGGCTGCACATGGCCGCAGTAATGACAGAGCAGCGAATTGTTCGCCTTATGATAGGTCATCGGCACAGAGCAGTTCGGGCAGCAGACCGGCTCATAGCATTTTGCGCACTGCAGAAGCGTGTGGTAGCCGCGGCGGTTCAGCAGCAGAATACTCTGCTCCCCGCGTTCGATATTCTCCCGCAGCGCGTCATAGAGCGCCAGCGAATACGGGCTGCCGTTGCCGTTCATGCGCTCCTCGTTCATGTCAACGATCTGCACCTCAGGCAGCGGCGCCTGATTGAAGCGTTCGGGCATCCGCAGAAGCTGATAGACCCCGCGCTCCGCGAGGTAACGGCTCTCCAGCGAGGGCGTCGCGGAAGCGAGCAGCAGAACGGCATTGTGATGCCGGCAGCGCGCCCGCGCGACCTCCGCGGCATGGTACCGCGGCGACTGCTCGGACTTGTAGGTGCGCTCGCCCTCCTCGTCCAGAATGATCAGGCCGGGATCGGGCAGCGGCGCAAACACCGCGCTCCGCGTTCCGATGACAAGGGAGATCTCTCCCCGCCGGATCAGCTTGTCGGTATCAAACCGCTGCGAAAGCGAAAGCCCGCTGTGGATCAGCGCCACGCGGTTACCGAAGCGGGTTTGAAAATACTGCACGACCTGCGGCGTCAGCGAGATCTCCGGAATCAAGAGCAGCGCCTGTCTGCCCGCACGGAGCGTGCGCGCGATCAGCTGCTCAAAGACTGCGGTCTTGCCGCTTCCGGTCACGCCGTGCAGCAGAAACGCTGCCGCCTGCCGCTGATCGAGCCGTTCGGACACGGCGTCATACACAGCCTGCTGCTGCGGCGACAGCACGGTTTCATCCGGCGAAACGGTCACCTCGGCATCACGCGGTACGCGCAGGAGCTCGCTCTCGACGATCTCCGCGATGCCCGCTTTGACAAGGTTTCTGATGACCACATCGGTCACACCGGCGTGATAGGCACATTCCTTGACGGAGATCTGCCCGTAAGCGCGCAGCACGGCGACAACGGCAAGCTGCTTTTCCGTCGCGCTGAACGCGGTCTCATCTTCAAGAAAGGCGGCCGTCAGGCGCACAAGGCGCTCCGATTTGTCGCCGATCAGCTGCCTGCCCTCCGAGAGCGCAAGCAGACATCCTTTCTGTTCCAGCGAGTCCAGCAGCTTTTTCTTCTCGCCGCGGCGGTCTCCGCTGAGCAGTGCCTCCTGCTCCTGCTTGGCCTTCGCCTGCCGGAGCACCGTCAGCAGATTGTTCTCCTCCTGCGTCAGCGTCACGCCGACGGGCGGCTCCAGCGCCAGATAGCGCTCCTCCAGCCGGATCTGCATCCCGCCGGGCAGCACGGCGCGCACCGCGTCATACCATGTGCAGAAGGTGTGCTCATGCAGCCATTCGACAAGCATCAGCAGCTCGTCGGTCAGGACGGGCTCGGCATCGAGCAGTGCGGCGACCGGCTTCAGCACAAAGCCGCCTTTTTCTGCGGCAGCGGAAGCATTCTCGGTTTTCAGCACCATGCCGATGCGGCGGCGGTTTCCCTTGCCGAAGGGTACAGCCGCACGCATACCGGGGCGCACCTTTCCGGCAAGCTCCCCTCTCGCCGTATAGCTGTAAAGCCGGTCAAACCCCGGCGCGGCAGAATCCACCGCGACCAGCAGCACCGGCTCACAGTCCGGAGCAGACACGGCTTCCGCGCTGCTCATCAGACTTCCTGTTCGGTTTCGGGATCGACCAGACGGTACTTGCCCGCCGCAAATTCATCCACAGCGGTCTTGACCGGATTTTCCTCGAGCACAACGATCTTCATCGTCTTGTCATCCAGACGGATCTTCTGCTCGCCGTTCGCCTTGGCCTTGCGCTCGGCAGCCGCCTTTGCGGCCTCCTTCTCGCGGACATGTGCCTCCGCGATCTCTCTCGCGCGCTTGGCAATGCCGATCACGAGCGAATAATAGCTCTCATTCTTCGATATGATCTGGTACATGGAAGGTCTTAGCATCTTCAATCATCTCTCCAATCTGATTTTTATGGTACACAGGGTACATATAAGCGGTGCGGATGATGCTGCTGAAATCGGCAACGGCATCCTCCAGCACATCGTTGAACAGAATAAAATCATAGCGGTCGGCAAGGGGAAGCTCCTCTCCCGCGCGCCGGATGCGTTTTTCAATGACCTCATCGGTCTCGGTGCCGCGCTTTTTCAGCCGCCGGTAAAGCTCACCGACAGAGGGCGGCAGCGTGTAGACGAGCACTGCCTCGGGACAGCGCTCTTTGATCTGCATTGCACCCTGCACCTCGATCTCGAGGATCACGTGTTTCCCCTCGGCGCGGAGCGCGTCGACCTCATCGCGGAGGGTGCCGTAATAGTTATCGCAGTACTGCGCATATTCCAGCAGCCTGTCCTGCGCGATGAGCTGTGTGAACTGCTCCTTTTTCAGAAAGTGGTAATTCACATCGTTGACCTCGCCCGGACGGGGATCTCTTGTGGTCGCCGATACCGACACGGCGCAGTCGCCGCGCTTGAGCATCTCGCCGACGATCGTGCCTTTGCCGCATCCGGACGGACCGGACAGCACGATCAGCAGGCCTTCCCGCTTTCCGTCAATCCTCATCTTCCGCCTCCTCTTCCGCCGTCGGGGCAGCCGCGCCGGTCAGACGCGCCGCTATTGTCTCCGGCTGAATGGCGGACAGGATCACATGGTCGCTGTCCATGACGATCACGGCGCGTGTCCGTCTGCCGTAGGTCGCGTCGATCAGTCTGCCGCGGTCACGGGCATCCTGCATGATGCGCTTGATCGGCGCGGAATCGGGGCTGACGATGGTCACAAGCCGCGCAGATGAAATCATATTGCCAAATCCGATGTTGATGAGCCGCATATTCGGTTCTCCTTCCGGTCATTCGATATTCTGGATCTGCTCGCGGATCTTTTCGATCTCGGACTTCAAATCAACCACAAGCTTTGTAATGCGCAGATCCTGAGCCTTTGAACCGATCGTGTTGACCTCGCGGTTCATCTCCTGCACAAGGAAGTCCAGCTTTCTGCCGACGGGTTCATCCGCGGCAAGCAGTGTGCGGAACTGTGCGATATGGCTGTGCAGGCGGACGGTCTCCTCGTCGATCGCAGTCTTTTCGGAGAATATTGCGGCTTCCGTCAGGATTCGCTGCTCGTCAATGTTCGTATCGTTCAGGATCTCGGTCAGACGGGCATACAGTCTCTCGCGGTAGCTCTCGGCGACAGACGGCTGAATGGCCTCGATCTCGCCGAGCATCTGCTCCAGTCCGGTGAGCTTCTGCAGCAGATCGTCGGCAAGCCGGCCGCCCTCTGCCTCACGCATCGTCAGGAAGGAATCCAGCGCCTCTCCGGCCGCCTCCGAAACGACCGCCCAGACGGCCTGCTCATCGTCCTGCTCCTTGGTCACGGTGAAGAGCTCAGGCAGACGCAGCAGCGATGAGAGCTTGAGATCGTCTTCGAGCCACGGCTGCTCCTCGCAGCCCAGTTCGTCATTGAGGCTGCGCAGCGCGTGGACATAGCCCTCCGCAACAGAGCGGTTCACGGCGATCTGCGCGTCTTTGCCGTCCGGTCTTGTGATCGTGACGGAGACCTCGACCTTTCCGCGCGCGATGCGCCCGTTCAAAAAGCCCTTCAGCTTCTCCTCCAGATAGAGGCAGGTGCGCGGCAGACGCGCCGAAAATTCGTAGTACCTGTGATTGACTGCGCGGATCTCGACCAGAACATCCCTGCCGTCTGCAAGGCGCTGGGCTCTCCCGTAGCCGGTCATGCTTTTTGGCATTTCTTCAATTCCTCCGCTTTCATCATTCTCAAACGCCTGTCCGGAGACAGTTCATCACTTTAGTATACCACATTTCCGGCGGAAAATCAAGTGAAACCGGCGTGAAAACCTGAAAAAAGCAGAAAAAAAGAGAGCGCACCCTGTACGGGTACGCCCTCTCAAGTGTCATTCAGACAGGATTATTTCTCCGGCAGAGTCACGTTGGAGTTCGCAAGGAACTTCAGCAGGGAGGAAAGGTCGTTGGAATCGAGAACGCCCTGGCCGTCTGCGAAGCAGTCAGCGTTGAGCTTGCCCTGCGTGGTCACAGTGACAGCATCCTCAGCCACATAACGAGCCAGCAGAACCGCGTCAGCGATCTTGACATCGCCGCTGCAGTCCACGTCACCCATCAGTTTCTTACCGGGTTCACTGGACGAAGTGGTAGTGGTGGTCGTGGTGGTCTCAGTCGGGATGGTGCCATCAGACGGTCTGACATTCTCGTCGCCGTAGAGCTCTTCGAAGGTACCGAGCGTCATCAGGACGTCGCCGACATGCCAGAATCTGTGGAAGTGGAGGTCGACAGCGGCAACATTCGTGAACTGGCTGCAGTCAGACTTGGTGTTGTCGTACTTCGCGCCGGCGGCAACGTCAGTTTCCCATGCCTTCTTCAGATCTGAGAAGCCTTCCACATCCTCATACTGCGGACGGAGATCGATGAACTTCGCGCCGTTGGTGACTTCCTTGTCGCCGTACGGATACTTTCCGGAAGAACCCTGCGGGATCCAGACTTCCTGCTCGAAGAAGCGGGCGAGCGAGCCGTTGTGCTCAAGTCTGGAAACGCCGATCTCGTCACGGCCGAGTGTCCAGAGACGGTCAACGAGCTGCTGTGCGGTGTAAAGTGCACGCTTCTCCAGCGGATCGGATGCAGATGCCTTCGGAGCAACGCCGTTCTCGAGCTTCGCGCCCTTTGCCTTTGCGTAGTAGACGAGGGTATCTGCCAGAGATGCCGCGCATCCGAGGTCGGAGTTGCCCATGTCTCTGATCGTGCAGGTCAGGCCGCTGTTCGCGCCTGCGGTGTAGGTGCCGTTCCAGTCAGCCGGCTGGCCCTGCCAGTCAAGCGTTGCCGGGACGGAGAAATCGCCGTCATCGGTGATCTTGGTCTCATCGACGAAGAACTTGACCCAGTTGTCGAGCAGGGTCTCAAGAGCCTTCTCAAGGGAGAGGCCGCCCGGCTTGACAGAGGTGGAGTCGCCTTCCGTCTTGATGATGTAGTAGAGCTCGGCCAGACGCTGCGTAGACCAGAACTGGTTACCGGTCCAGTGGTTGGAACCCGGGTCAGCGTAGACAGGGTGCTCAACATAAGCCATGTCGTGGAACTTCGCGACATTGCTCGGATAGCTCTCATACTTGCCGTTCCAGCTGTTGGTGCAGCCGCCGGCGAACGGGCCGTTTGCAGACTGCAGCCACAGATAGAGCTCCATCTGGCGCTCCAGGGAGGTGGTGTAGTCCTTGACAGCGTTTGCGGACTTCATGCCTGCCTTCAGAGCGGAATCAGTGATCAGGCCGTAAGCAACCAGCGGGTTCTGATAGAACTGATGCGAGTGCGAGCAGCCGATCTGCCACTTCCAGGTGCCGTCTGCTGCGCCGCCCCATGCGGTGTACCAGGACATCAGGTAGTGCTGGCCGCCTGCAGCGCCGACGGAAGTGCCGTCGTTCTGCTTTTCAATGCTCTGGCAGCCGATTTCCTTATAGTACTTGTCGAACATGTCGTTACGGCAGAAGTCGCCCATCATGCCGGCCTTGCCGCTCAGGTCGTTCGAGACCTGCCAGCGGTTCGCAGCGTAGATCGCCTGGATTGCACGGTCTTCTGCGTCCGGCGCGTTGGTGTAGGACCAGGACTTCGCGGTGGACTGCTGGAATGCGAACTTCATGCCCTGACTAGAGTTGCCGTATTCCAGATTTTCGATCGACGGATGCGGGATCGTCTCGAAGCAGGACTCCTGGTCGCCGCGGTTGAATGTATTAATGTAGGTAAACTTGCCCTTTGTGCCTCTTGCGGAGCCGCCGAAGCCATACCAGTCATCGACGTCTGCCAGCCAGTGCATCAGATACTCACGGCCCTCGGAGCTGTAGTTCGAGGTCATTTCAGAGTGGATCGGGTTCTTACCGACATTGGAGGAGGAACCCTCAGACGGATACATATTGATGCCGCACTTGTCGGGATCGCCGTCCAGACCGAAGCCTTCCGGCCACTCTTTTGCGGTCTGTGCAGAGATTTCGCCGCCTCCGAAGAAGCCCTTCTGCTGATCCTTCGACGGGATCATAGCCTCCAGTGTTTTCCATGCCTTAGCGAGGTCGCCTGTAGAGATGCCGTCCACCTTGCTCGCCAGATGATCGTGCATTGCAGCGATCCAGACGATGTAGGACATAGCCTCAGATGTGGTCTCATGACCGTAGTCAGGAGCCTCGCAGATCAGCTCTTCGACGGAGTGGTACGGAATACCGAAACCGCCGTCCGCTCTGTTCGTGTCGCTCAGGTAGCCGTTCTTCTCACCGTTTACGATAACATCTTCGTAAAGGGACATGAAACGCTTGGCGTAGGTGTCATCGCCGTACTTGTTGGTGCCTGCAGCAGATGCAACAGTGCCCGCCAGCATGGACGAAGACATGGCCGCTGCAATAACGGCCGCGAGAATCGCTCTGTTCTTCTTGAATTGCATTCTTTTTTCCCCTCTCGTGAAAATAGTATGGTTTGCTTCTGCACACACGGTTTGTCCGGGAAGCAAGATCCGGACGGCACATTGCTTCGGAAAGGTTCCGCGCCCGCACCGTGCGGCAGGTCCGTCACCTTCTTCACTGTATCGGCATTGCACGCTCAGACTCACAGGTTGGGCATACTGCGGTCTTCCCGCACGTTCGCTTTCCGCTGCGCCCCGCCGCAAGTGTCCGGTCGGCATCCGAGAGTCACCGGTGCTCATTTCCGGGCGGTTTCTGCAAACGGGCAGAGAGATGCCTTTACAGTTTCCTAGTCTCATTATAGTTGTTTTTATACTCTTTGTCAAGCACTTCCGCAAAATATGGAAGCCGCGGCCGCTTTTTTTGGATGCTTACACAAAACGGGATATGCGAATTTGTGCAATCTGTCCTATTATTTCCGAAACGGAAAAAAACCGCTCAAATCGCGCTTATTTCAGTAATCTGACACACAGTACACACATAAAGGATATATCATAAATACAATAAGAACAGGCAGGTATGTTCACACTCTATACACATTGTATTCACAGATCGTTCAACAATTTTTGAGATAATAGAACGGAATCTTGTCTGATGACAGAAAGGGGCTGCAACCCAGATGGTTGAAATCCGCAATCTGACCAAGTATTACGGCAACCACCCCGCCGTGAAGGATATTTCATTTACGGTCGGCGATCACGAGGTACTCGGGTTCCTCGGGCCGAACGGTGCGGGGAAATCCACTACTATGAATATGATCACCGGATGTCTGCCTTCCACCTCAGGTACCGTGCTGGTGGACGGTCACGACATCGCCAAGGAGCCGATCAAGGTCAAGCGCCTGATCGGCTATCTCCCGGAGCTGCCGCCGGTCTATCCGGAAATGCGCGTCCGTGAGTACCTGCTCTTTGCCGCGGGGCTGAAAGGCGTTCCGCGCTCTGAGCGCAAAAAACAGGTCGAGGACGCCATGCGCCGTCTCTCCATTACCGATGTGCAGAAGCGCGTGATCGGCAATCTCTCAAAAGGTTACCGGCAGAGAGTCGGCTTTGCGCAGGCGCTGCTCGGCTCCCCGAAATTCCTCATTCTCGATGAGCCGACCGTCGGCCTGGACCCCAAGCAGGTCATGGAGGTCCGTTCGCTCATCAAGGATCTCGCACACGATCACACGATCATCTTCTCAACGCATATCCTCGCAGAGGTCACGGCGGTCTGTGAGCGCGTCGTGATCATCAACAAAGGACAGATCCGCGCCGAGGACACGATCCGGAACCTGGAAAGCCGGGTTTCCGGCGTTATCCGCCTCTGCATCAAGGCCGAGGGCGAAATGACAAAGGTCTCCGGCGTTATCCGCTCTGTTGACGGCGTGCAGGATATTGAGGAGGTCGTCCCGGACGACGAGCCCGGCGTCTGCACCTATACTGTCAGGGTCGCGGAAGAAAGTATCAGAAAGCCGCTCGTCGCGGCACTGGTCGCCGCGGACTGCATGGTGCTGGAGATCAGCGTCAAGCGCTCCAGTCTGGAAGATGTCTTTGTGCGCCTGACTTCATCCTCATCCGCATCCGGCGAAGCGGATGAGCTTGCCGAAATCCGCAGAGAGCTCGACGCGGAACGCCGCGCTGCCAAGGACAGAAAGGAGGACGGCAACTGATGTTTGCACTATATAAGAAAGAAGTCCGTTCCTATTTCTGCACACCGTTCGCGTACATCATCTCAGCGCTGTTCCTGATGGTCTTTTCGCTGAGCTTCATCCGCTCGATCTCCGACATGGATTCCAGTACGCTGCGCTTCCAGTTCCCGGCTGTCTTTTACAACAACTTTTTCTACTTCATCTTCCTGATCCCGCTGCTGACCATGCGCACCTTTGCGGAGGAACGCAAGTCTCACACCGAAACGCTCTGGCTCTCGGCCCCGATCCGCGTCTGGCAGGTCGTCCTCGCAAAGTATCTCGCCGTGGTCACGGTCTTTGCGCTGATGCTCGTGCTCTCGCTGATCTATCCCATCATCGCCTATGTCAAGGGCACCGTCATCACCTCCGGCCTGATCTGCGGCTATGCGGGCTTCATCCTCTGGAGCCTTGTCTGCATCGCGGTCGGCGTGCTCTGCTCCGCGCTGACGGACAGCCCGATCCTCGCGGCCGTCTTCGGCGAGGCCGCAATGATCATCATCGCCTTCCTTGACAGCTTTTCGCAGACGCAGCTCATCCAGTCGATGCCGAAGGTCTCCTCCGTGATGCTCTGGTTCTCGACGCAGCACCGCTTTGCCGCGTTCGCGCAGGGCTTCTTCAGCATTTCCGATCTCGTGTTCTTCGTCTCGCTCTCCGCAGTCGTGCTCGCATGGATCGTGATCGTCATTGAAAAACGCCGCTGGAGCCGCGGCTGACGGGAGGGAGTACAGATATGAAAACAACAGCCGCTTCCAAGAACACGAAATACACGGTGCTGGCATGGGTGCTGGCACTCCTTGTCCTCGCCGTCGCGGTCCCGCTCAATCTCATCTTTGAGCGCATGAACTTCAACCTGGACATGACGCCGCAGGGACTCTATTCTCTGACAAAAACCACCGAGGACTATCTCGATCAGCTTGATGAGCAGGATGTCCTGATCGAAATGTACTATCTGAATGACTATGAGCTGCTCAAAAAAGACACCACCGTGCTCGACCTCTATGAAACACTGGAAGCCTACGGCAGGCACAAGTGCATCAATATGACCGCGTTTGATCCGGAAACCGAACCCGAGCTCGGCAAAAAGCTGAACCCGAACAATGTCTACAACCTCAAGAAGAATGACATCTTCCTCAAATACGAGAACAATGTCAAGCGCGTGCAGGGCGGCGGCATCTATCTGCAGGAAACCGCCCAGAACGCGGACGGCTCATTCTCCGTCGTCAGTGAGCAGTTCCGTGCGGAGACGCTGCTGACCGGTGCGATCAAAACCGTCGTCGAGGGCACGCAGCCTGTGGTCTACTTCCTGGAAGGACACGGCGAGAACCCTGTCTCCAAGTATTCCAAGCTGACCACAAACCTGCAGAACTTCAACTACGGCATCAAAACGCTGAACCTCATGAACGCGGACGCCGTTCCCGATGATGCCTGCATCATCGTTGCGGCCGGCCCGACCGAGGATATCAGCGAAGCGGAATATGAAAAGCTGACATCGTTCACGGAAAAGGGCGGCAACATCATGCTGCTGATGACGCCGAACGAAAAGGAATTCAGCTACAAGAACATTACGCACCTGATGAGCGACTTCTGCCTTGACATGGATTACAACCGCATCCATGAAAGCGATACCGCCCGCCACAAGTCCGGCGATCCCTTCACCTTCATGTGTGAGATCATGCCCGCCGCGGAGGATTCGTCCTACAACATCACGGGCGATCTGATCTCCGGCGAAACGCAGAGCCTGCTCTGCTATATGCCGGCGTCGCGCAGCTTCCGCAGCATTTACGCCTCCAATTTCGCCACCTGCCACATTGACACCCTGATCCAGACGGATGTCTCGGCGGTCGCCGAGCCTTACGGCGGCAGCACGCTGGATGATCCGCAGAAAAAAGAGGGTGAGCATCTCACGCTTGCGATGTACTCCGAGAATACGCTCCGGGAGAATTCCAAGCTCGCCGTATTCGGCTCCGCGGAATTCCTGACAGACGAGAACACCGAAAGCAGCTTCTTCATTCTGCCGACATACCTGTTCTCCGCCGTTCTGACATGGATGTATGACAGCGACGCGAATGTCATGAATATCGGCACCAAGGAGCGCACCTTTGACACGATCCGCATTGCCAGCGACGCCGAGGCAAAGACGGTCATCGCGATCTATGTGATCTTCCCGCTGCTCGTTGCCGCGGCAGGCGTCATCATCTGGCTGAGGAGGAAGGACGCATGAAGCAGCTTCGCTGGATTCTCGCACTCGGCATCGCCGCCGTTGTGCTGACGGTCGTGTTTGTCTTTGTGGACAAGCGCAGCCGCGAAAAAGAACAGAAAGCCTCGGTCGGCGCACCGAAGCAGCTCTTCTCGATCGACGCCGATTCGGTCGAGCGCATCACACTGGACAATGAGGAAGGCAATTTCGCCTTTAAATGGAATGACAGCGCACATCAGTGGGTTCTGGACAGCGGAGACAGCTTTGAGCTGGACACCAGCGCAGTCGCCGCGATCTGCACACAGTTCTGCAGCCTGCGCTCGGAGAAGACCGTCGCCTTTGACTGTCAGGACACCGCGCCCTTCGGCTTTGACGAACCGGTTACGCTGAAATTCTACACAGCCGATACCGGCGACGATCATCCCTATGTCCTCTATGTCGGCAGCAACACGCCGACCTATGACAGCTACTACGCAATGACGGAATCGTCAAACGATGTCTACACGATCAATTACAGCGCGGGCTCGATCTTCTGCGTGGCATCGGACACACTCAAGACCAAATTTCTCTTTGACACCTACGGCTCGCAGGTCAGCTATTACCGCTGCGAAACGGAAGGTATCCTGCCGACCGAGATCAAGCGTGACGAGAACGGCACATGGACCATGATCAGGCCCGCGCCGCTGAAGGTATTCAAAGCCAACGCGGATAACCTGATGGAAACGATCGTCCGTGTGACACTCTCGGGCTATGCGGAGCGGGATCCCGCTGATCTCGCGAAGTACGGCCTTGACAAGCCCAAGACCAAGATGCTGCTGCAGGGCAGCAAAAACGGCGTTCCGATGGAGCAGGAGGTCTGGTTCGGCGGCCCTGTCACCGAGAATGTCAATGAAGCCAGCATCTACGGTTATTTTGTCAAGACCAAGCAGGTATTCACGATTGGAAAGGCAATGTGCTCGTTCATCAACAACACGCCGAACAATCTGATCCTCCCCTACTGCTATGATGTCGACATCGAGCAGCTCCGTTCCGTGGAAATCGACATGGGCGATGTCTACGATCTGAAGGAGACCATGAATGTCGATTACAAGAACAACAAGTATTCCCTCGGCGGCAAGGAGATCGACACCGAGAACGACACACTGCTCAGAAAGGCGCAGAACTTCTACCGCTCCGTCTCGAATCTGTCCTTCAGCGATCTGGACCTTGACGCTGTTCCCGAAGGGGATCCGGCAATCCGGATCATCTATCACCTTGCGGACGGCAGGGATGTTACGCTCGGATTTGTTCCGCTGGAGACAACCAATTACGCGCTGACGATCGACGGCACCTACACCGGTCAGACCGTTCGTCTGAACCGCTTCACGGCAAGCGGCAGCGTCGTTCCGTCCTATGAGGAACTGATAGCTGCACTGAAGTAACACCGGCTGATTCAGCAGACTGAAAGTTGTCTACGACAGATTGATCAAACAGTTGAGCCCCCGCCTGACGGCGGGGGCTATCTCATAATAAAAGTTTTGGTCGAACTTTTTCAAAAGCTCGCGGGTTCTTAGGGCAGAGCCCTAAGTCGCCGCCCGCAGGCGGCGAAACACCCCCGCATCAGAAGAGCTCCGAAAGGGGTGAATTGCCGCGCAGCGGCA
>JAGDBX010000071.1 GCA_018110935.1 Oscillospiraceae bacterium | reverse complement strand
TGACGAAATAGCCGTACAACTTTTTCGCTGCATCTGCAGAAAATGCACCGTTTTTTACCGTTTTCTCCGCAATATGCAGATATCTGTTCTCTTAAATTGTTGCTAAAAGACCGCAAATTGAGCTTTATTCTGCCTGTTTATCCTTCCCGTTTTGCGTATTTCAACGCGTCGTTCAGCGTGCGGATATTTTTCAGATCGTCCTTCGTGGCCTGTCTCGGATAGGTGCCGAATACGATGGACTTTTCGCCGGTCATGCTGTCCGTGATCTCACCCTTTGCAACCGCGACAGCGTCCACATCGCCGTTTTGGCTGATCGAAATCTTCATCAGCGTGATTTTTGTGATTTCGGAGTAATATTCTTTCACCTGATACAGCAGCCTGTTCAGCAGTGCGGTCTTGTCCGCCGCATCAGACTGACCGGAAGCAGGCTTTTTGATGTCTTCAAAGGATTCGCCGGTGAATTCGTACTCGCCCGCAAGCACACTGATACGGGCGCCGTCCGCATCAAGATCGGTCAGCGCGGAGGTGAAGGCAATGTAGAGCGATTTTGCGGCTGCATTTGCAGAAACGATCTTCGATTTTCCGACATAGCCGTTCATCGCAGACAGGACGCTCAGATCGACCTTCCACCCGTTCTTTGTATGTATGACAAACAGCTGCATCTGCTGCTTTTTTGTATCTGACTGCATTTCCGTATCGAAACACCACGCGCTGTCAATCTCCGGCAGAAACTTCAGGTATTCCTGTGCCTTATCCTTGTTTTCGTCATCCATCCTGCCGATGTCCCGGATCGCCTCCGCACGGTATTCGTTATACTGTTCCACAATCGCCATGCTGTCCACACAGGCTCCGACCGCGTAATCCTTCAGCAGCATTCCATCGGCGACCGCTTTGACATCCGCGGCGCCTTCCATAGCCAGGAATACATCCAGATCGCTGGAAGAGATGATCTTGTCCGAATCGCCTGATTTGCAGGCCTCCAGAAAGACGATCAGCGCATCATACGCAGGCTTTCCGGCCTCCGGAACGGTTTCATAGCGGATATAACCGCTCTCATCGGGCTCTGTGCTGCTCTTTCCGCTCTGCTCTGAGGCACCCGTGCTGCTCTTCGATCCGGTCTGCTCAGTCTCTGCCTTTGTTTCACTTCCGGTTTCCTCCGTATCATTCGATGCCGCCCCTTCGGTCCCGGATGTCAGTTCAGTCGTCGCCGCGGTATCAGCGGAAGAATCCGCAGGCATCTCACTCTCCTGACTGCTGCAGGCCGTCATCACGGCAGTCATCATCAGCGCGGCCAAAGCCGCCGCAATTCTCTTCTGTTTCATAACCGGTCGTTCCTCCGTATTGTTATTTTACTGCTTTTTCGAGCACAGATTCCAGCGTCAGCATACCGATCAGCTCACCGGCTCCGACTTCTCGCGGCGCGGAACCGAAAACCGCTATATCCTCGCCTGTTACCGGATCCTCAATGGAATTCAGCTGCACGGCCGATGCCGTGACCTTCCCGTTTTTTACAGTGATCATCACACGCCGGGCATTTCCCAGATTCTGGCGCGCTTCCTGATACGCGGCATAGCACAGTGCCTCAAACAGGTCGCTCCGGCCTCTGATCTCATTCGGCTCCTTCGCGCGCCGGAATTCGCTGCCTTCAAATTCATGCGTGCCGTCAATCCGTTTCACCTCATCCGTCTGCGCGGCCAGCGCTGTCAGCATTTCGTTCATGCTGCTGAGCACGGCCTTGGCCGCGGAATTGGCGGAAGAAACACGGGAGGTCTGCACATATTTGCCAAGCGTATCCCCTGCGGTCAGATCGACCAGCAGCTCGCTGCCGGTCATTGAAACCGTGTAATATTCTATGCCGGATGAACCGCTTTGGCCGGTATCGATCTGAAAGACAAACAGATGGTCCGGCACACGGTAACGCGAGAGAATCGTTTCGGCAAGCTTTTTTTCCTCGCCTTCAAGCCTGCCGGCATCGCGCTTCAGATTGCTGACCGTATTGCGGAGCTCGCGGAGCAGCTTCTGGTTTTCGCCGTACCGTACGATCTTTCCGGCCGTCCGGCCGCTTGGTGAAAACGCGGAGAAAAGATAATCCACGATCTCCTGTTTACTCATCGTCAGATCGGAATTCATGGCGGTCATCAGCTCAGCATACCACTCCAGATTCGTACATTTCAGCATCTGCGAGCGGTTTCCCTTTGCGGCAGCGGAAAGAAACTGCTCCATGACCTTTTTGGCCTTCAGCAGATTCTCTGACGCGGTCTGCTGCGCGGTCGTTCCGGATGCTGTGCTGCCGGACAAGCCCGTGCTTTCCGCCGCGGCAGTCGTTTTTTCTGTACTGTCTGACGAAGAAACGGTCGTCTCCGGTTCACTGCCGGATGTTGTTTCATCCGCAGTTCCGGTCGTGTCAGTCTGTGACACGGTGTTTTCGGTGCTTTCCGCCGTCTGCACGGAGGAACTGTCTCTGCAGCCCGTCAGTGCCAGTGCGGTCAGCAGCAGAAGCGTCACGGTCAGTTTTTCTGTCTTCATGTATTTGATCTCCCAAACAGAAAGGCTCAGAGGTTTTTGCCGAATTCGATCAGCGAAAGCCGGATCAGCTCAGAGGAAGGCAGTGACGGATCGAAATTCGCGAGCACCCGCGCAACCTCCGTGCCGGAATACCCCAGCACCTGCAGCGCGGACATCGCCTCCTCCATGCTGCCGCCTGCCGCCATGACCGGTATCTGCGAAATGCCGGCAGACGCGGCCGTTTTCGCGACCTTATCCTTCAGCTCCAGCACAATGCGCTGTGCGGTCTTTGCGCCGATGCCCTTTGTCGCGGTGAACGCCTTATAGTCTCCCGCGGCGACTGCGAGCGCAAAGCGGTCCGGCGTGAAGTCGGAAAGGATCGCGAGCGCCGCCTTCGGGCCGACGCCGCTGACGCCCGTCAGCTGATCAAAGCAGAGCCGCTCCCCGCGGTCATAAAAGCCGTACAGCGCGATCTCATCCTCACGGACGGTCAGACGCGTGTAAAGCATCGCGTCCGCGCCCGCTGTCCCGACGGCAGCCGCCGTCTGCAGGCTGACGCGGCAGGCATAGCCGACGCCGCCGCAGCCGATCACGACCAGACCGGGCTCCTTGTGCAGAACGGTTCCGTTCAGACTGTCAATCATATTGTTCCTCCTGTCTGTTCCGAGCGGCTTCAGCAGCCGGATAATCAGCGCCGGACATACGCCGGCGGCAGTGTGCGGGTGTTCAGTATGCAGGCGGCGCGCTGTTTGCATGGCAGATTGCCAGCGCCAGCGCATCGGCGGCATCATCCGGACGCGGCAGTTCCGTCAGATGCAGGATCCGGCGCGTCATCTCCATGACCTGCCGCTTTTCCGCGCGCCCGTATCCGACCACGGCGGACTTGACCTGCAGCGGCGTGTATTCAAACACCGGAATGCCGCGCTGCGCCGCCGCGAGCAGCAGCACGCCGCGCGCCTCCGCAACCATGATGCCGGTCGTCTTGTTGGTGTTGAAATAGAGCTTTTCCACAGACATTTCCTGCGGCCTGTACTGATCGAGCAGATAGCACATATCCTCGTAGATGCGCGCCAATCTGCCGTTGAAATCCGTGTGTGCCTCCGTCAGCAGGACACCGAATTCGACAGGGCGGTAATCCATGCCCTGATAATCCAGAATACCGAAGCCGACCGTCGCGTAACCCGGATCAATGCCGAGAATCCGCATCCTGCATCCCCCCTGTCATTTGCAGTTATTATACCATAATTTGCCGGAAAAAGCAATAGAAAGCAGGGCTTTCAGGGTGCACCGCGCGCAAAACCGCCCCCCGCTGAACGGGAGGCGGAAAGTGTATCGTTCACAGATGCATGCCGCGTCAGAGCGTCAGCTGGCCGGCGACCTCCATGTCCCTTGCCATGCCGCCCGCGGCGGGAATATTCTTTGCTCTGTACTTCTGCAGATCAGGGAGCTGCTCCGGTGTCACGGCAGCGGCGTATTCGATCTTTGCCTTTGCGCGCAGCGTCATGACCTGCACGCCCTGACTGTCTCTTGTGGTTTTCGGCAGCAGCATTGCCGTGGAGAACAGCAGCGCACGGTTATTGCTCGACCGCAGCAGCACATCACTGTCCTCGCTGAGCCAGAGGACCTGCACAAGCGGGCTCTTGGCGCCGTAGGCGTTTGCGAGCTTCTTGCGGTTCGTCTTGGTCGCGTAGGCCGAAAGCGGGACCTTTGCGGCCTTGCCGTTTTCAAACACAAACAGCAGGAAGCCGCTGTAATCTGTCGTCGGCACCATGCTGAACACGCGCTCACCTTCGTCGAAGCCGAGGCGCACGGGCACATAGTCTCCGAGCACGCTCGCCTTTGTGTCATCAAACGCGGCAGCACGCGTCTTGTAGACCTGCTGACGGTCTGTGAAGAACAGCAGCTCAGTGCGGTTCGTGCCCTCGAACTGCTGCGTCAGCACATCGCCCTCCTTGAGCTTCTGCTCACTGCTCATGCGCAGGCTCTGCGGCGTGATCTTTTTGAAATAGCCCTCCGCGGAGAGGAAGAGATGGACCGGGTAATCGGGCGTATCGTCTTCCGGCGCCGCCTCCGGCTCGTCGGTCGGATCCAGGAACAGTGTCCTGCGCGGCTGACCGTATTTCTCGGCAACACGCTTTAATTCATCGACCATGATCTTCCGGATCTTTTTCACATCGCGCAGGATCTCCTCCATTTCGGCGATATCCCTGCGGAGCTGCTCGATCTCATGCGTGCGGTTCAGGATATACTCTCTGTTGAGATGGCGCAGCTTGATCTCGGCGACATATTCCGCCTGAACGGCGTCAATGCCGAAGCCGATCATCAGGTTTGAGACGACTTCGGATTCCTCCTCCGTCTCACGGACGATTTTGATCGCCTTGTCGATGTCAAGCAGGATCTTTTCGAGACCTTCCAGCAGATGCAGCTTGTCCATCTTTTTGTGCAGATCGAAGTATACCCGGCGGCGGATGCACTCGGTACGGAACGCGATCCATTCCTCCAGGATCTCGCGCACGCCCATGACCTTCGGCATTCCCGCGATCAGGATATTGAAATTGCACGCCGCGGAATCCTGCAGGGGCGTCAGCTTGAAGAGCTTCTGCATCAGTCTGTCGGGATCAATGCCGCGCTTCAGGTCGATCGTCAGCTTGAAGCCGGTAATGTCCGTTTCGTCGCGGATATTCGTGATCTCACTGATCTTCTTCACCTTGACCAGCTCAACGATCTTTTCGATGATCGCCTCAACGGTCGTGGAATACGGGATCTGTGTGACCTCGATGCAGTTTGCGGATTTGTCGTAATTCCACTTGGCACGCAGCTTGACGCTGCCTCTGCCGGTCTCGTAGATGCGGCGGAGCTCCTCCTCATCCCAGATGAGAAAAGCACCGGTCGGGAAGTCCGGTCCGCGCAGCGTGGAGAGCAGGTCGTGCTCGGGATTGCGGATCAGCGCGACGGTCGTTTCACAGACCTCCGCCAGATTGAACGGGCAGACATTGCTCGCCATGGAAACGGCGATGCCGACATTCGCGTTGACCAGCACGGACGGAAATGTCGCCGGCAGAAGCGTCGGCTCGGTCGTGGTATTGTCGTAATTCGGGACAAAATCGACGGTTTCCTTGTCGATGTCGGCAAACAGCTCCGACGCGATCGCTTCGAGCTTTACCTCCGTGTAACGCGGCGCGGCGTATGCCATATCGCGGGAGTAGACCTTGCCGAAATTGCCCTTGCTGTCCACATACGGGTGCAGCAGCGATTCGTTGCCGCGTGCCATGCGCACCATGGTCTCGTAGATCGCGGCGTCGCCGTGCGGGTTCAGGCGCATCGTCTGCCCGACGACATTCGCGGACTTCGTGCGCGCACCGGACAGCAGGCCCATTTTATACATCGTGTAGAGCAGCTTGCGGTGAGAGGGCTTGAAGCCGTCGATCTCCGGCAGTGCGCGGGAGACGATCGCGCTCATCGCATACGGCATAAAGTTCTTGCGGAGCGTTTCGGTGATGCGCTCCTCAACGGTCAGCCCCGCGCCCTCGATATAGGCGTTCTGCGGATTCGCCGCCTTCGGGGCTTCCTTTGTTTTTCTCGGTTTTGCCATCGTTTCTCCTTTGTCGGTTCGTCAGGATTCCGCCCGTGCGGCACAGTCGGCACATCGGCCCTGTTCATTCAGCGGAAGACAGCGCATCATACGCCGCAGTTCCTTTGCCGTGACGCTGTTTTCCCAGCTGAGCCGCTCAAAATCCGGCTCATCCACTGCGGGGGAATAACCCTTCGCCCCGCAGAGCACACAGGTGTTGAGATACCGTTTGGCTGAGGGGTTCCAGCGCTCCAGATACAGCGAAAACCCGCGTTTGGTGTGCTTGCTGTGCGGCATCACTGCGCACCGCGGAAAAAGTCCAGCACCTGCATCAGTGCGTTGTGCCGGTGCGAAACGGCATTTTTCTCGTCCGCGGAAAGCTCTGCGAAGCTCCGCCCGCCGTATCCGAACACCGGATCGTAGCCAAAGCCGTTCTGCCCTCTCGCCTCACGCAGGATCGCACCTTCAACCCTGCCCTCGAAGTGATGCTTTTTGCCGTCCGGCGCGATCAGGCACATATTGCAGGCAAAATGCGCCCCGCGCTGCTCATCCGGCACTTCCTTCATCACGCTGAGCATCTTGAGAATGCGGTCGGCGTCAGTGGCGTTTTCGCCCGCCCAGCGGTGCGAATAGACGCCCGGCTCGCCGTTCAGCGCATCGACCGAAAGGCCGCTGTCATCCGCCAGCACATAGCAGTGCAGGCCGCCGGCCGCGGCGATCGCCCAGATCGCCTCCGCCTTGATCTCCGCGTTTTCGGCAAAGGTCGTGCCGGTCTCCTCCACCTCGCAGGCAATGCCCGCGTCTCCCTGAGAAATCACCGAAACACCGGTATCCGCAAGCATTTCACGGATCTCCCTGAGCTTGTTCTGATTATTAGTCGCAAGCAGCAGCTTCATGTTTTCCATTTGTGTTCCCCTTTATTTCTTTCTGCGAAAGAATCCGAAGAGTCCGCGCTTTTTCGGCGCTTCTTCTTCAGCGGGAGCGGTTTCCTCCTGTTCCGGCTCCGCTTCAGCCGCGGTTTCTTCCGTGTTCTCCGTAACAGCCTCAGCGGCTTCCGTAACATTCTCCGCGGCCTCTGTAATGATCTCCGCGGCCTCCGTCACTTCCTCCGCGGCCGCTTCGGAAGCAGCCGTCTGCGCGGTTTCAGCGATCTCTTCGGCTTCTTCGCGGATCTCCTCTGCAGCTTCGGCAGAAATCTCCTCCGCGGGTTCAGCGGTCTCCGCACCGTTATCAGCGATCATGTCATCGACCGCCTCCGCGATCTCTTCCGGATCGGAAACGGCATCCTCCGCCGCGGCCGGTTCCCGCTCAAAGAGCGCGTCCACAAAGTCCTTTGCGGAGAACGGCTGCAGATCGTCGATCTTTTCGCCGACGCCGATCAGCTTGACGGGAATTCCGAGTTCATTTTTGATCGAAATGACGATGCCGCCCTTGGCGGTGCCGTCCAGCTTTGTCAGCACAATGCCCGTGACCGGCGCGACCTCCTGAAAGAGTCTTGCCTGACTGACGGCGTTCTGGCCGGTCGTGGCATCCAGCACGAGCAGACATTCCTTTGCACAGCCCTCCGCCTCGCGGTCAATGATGCGGTTGATCTTCGCAAGCTCCTGCATCAGGTTTTTCTTGTTGTGCAGACGGCCCGCCGTGTCGCAGATGACGACATCGCAGCCGCGCGCCTTTGCTGCGGTGATCGCGTCAAACACAACCGCCGCGGGATCGCTGCCCTCCTCATGCCGCACAAGCTCCACGCCTGCGCGCTCGGTCCAGACTGCAAGCTGATCGATCGCCGCCGCGCGGAAGGTATCCGCCGCCGCGACCAGCACACGCTTGCCGCTGTCCTTGAGCTGGTGGCAAAGCTTGCCGATCGTGGTCGTCTTGCCGGCACCGTTCACGCCGATGACCAGCACGACAGAGGGCTTGGTCGAGAGATCCAGCCCCTCGTCCTCGCCCATCATATCCGTTGTGATCTCCTGAATCAGCCCCATGATGTCATTCGGATCGGTGATGCCGCGCTCCTTGACCATTCCGCGCAGGCGCTCGCAGATCTGCACCGCGGTCTCCGCGCCCATGTCGCCCATGATCATCGTTTCCTCAAGGCTGTCAAAGAGGTCCTCGTCAATTTTCGTAAATGACCCGAGCAGCTTGCGCCATCCCTTGACGACACTGTCTCTGGTCTTTTTCAGTCCGTTGAAAAACTTGCTGAAAATGCCCATGCGTTGTTCTCCCTTCAGATTTCATGCTTTCCGGCCGCGTACCGGTTTATCCGTCCGTGAGCATTTCGCCGTTCTGGTCAAGACGCAGCAGGCGCGAAACACCGTCCTCCTGCATCGTCACGCCGTAAAGCACATTGGCCTCCTCCATTGCAAGACGGCGGTGCGTGACCACCACGAACTGCACATGGCTGAAATTCGCCTTGAGATACTGCGCGTACTTGCGTACATTGACCTCGTCCAGCGCGGCGTCGATCTCATCCAGCACGCAGAAGGGCGCCGGACGGAGCCGCAGGATCGCGAAATAAATGCAGATCGCGATAAAAGACTGCTCGCCGCCGGAAAGCTGGATCAGATTCTTGATGACCTTTCCGGGAGGCGCGACTCTGATCTCGATGCCGGATTCCAGCACATTGTCGGGATCGGTCAGCTCCAGCGAAGCGCTGCCGCCGCCGAACAGATCGACAAAGATCTCGCCGAAATAGCGGTTGATCTTCGCGAAGCTGTCGCGGAAGATCGTACACATCTCCGAAGTGAGCTGCGCGATCAGCGCGGTCAGGTCGGTCTTTGCCTTTTCAATATCCGCGAGCTGAGCGGAAAGGTCCGCGTAGCGCGCGGAGACCTCACGGTATTCGTCCACCGCCGCGACATTGACCTGTCCGAGTGCGCGGATGCGGTTTTTCACGGATGTGAGGCGGGTTTCCGTCTCCTTGATATCGGTGACCGGCTCTGCCTCCGCCTCCGCCTCCGTGCGTGTCAGCTCGTAGGAATCCTGCAGGCGGAAGATCATGTCGTCGATCTCGCGCTGCACGGTCCCCTGCCGCTCCTCCACGCGGGTGCGCTCCGCGGACTGCTTTTCACGCGCGTCACGGATTCCGTCCATGCCCTCGCGCACCAGCCGGATAAACTGTTCCTTTTCATCGTGGACACGGCGCAGCATACCGATCTGCTCCTGCATTCCGGTGATGCTCTGCCGTCTGAGCTGCTGTCCTTCCGTCAGCATCACGATCTCATTCTGCATATCGGAGATCGCGGTTTTTTCCTGTCTGACAGCGTCTTCCAGCGCCGCGCTGCGGTCTGACGCCTGATCCATCGACTGTGCCATGCTGATGCGGCGTGTCCGCTCGTTTTCGACATCCTTCTGATGGCCGGCAAGCCGGATCTTCGCGTCAGCGATCTGACCGCTCAGAAGCTCGCGCTCACTCATCATGCGCGCCTGCTCCACGGAATCCTCACGCAGCTTCTTTTCTGCCGCGGAGACTTTCTCATTGAGCTGTTCCAGCTCATCCTCAGCGGCCTTTTTCGCGGCGCGGACCGACTCCAGCTTTTCACGGAGACGCTGCCGCTGCTCCGCTTCATTCTCCTGCCATGCCGCGTCAGAAGCGGCGCGTGCCTCGATGGCCGTTCTCTGCTGCCGGAGATCCTGCTGCTCTTCTTTCAGCTCATTGATCTTTGCGGAAGCGCCCTCAACATCGGTCAGGAGCTTTGCCCACTCCGCCTTGCGCTTTGCGGCCTCCGCCTGCAGATCCTCCCGCTGTGCGGAAAGCGCTTTCAGCTTCTGTTCGGCCTCCTCGAGCTCATGCCCTCTGGTAATGACGCCCGCGGAACGCGACGCAGAGCCGCCCGTATAGGAGCCGCCCGCGTGGATCAGCTGGCCGTCCAGCGTGACGATGCGGAACTTGTACTGGAACCGCTTCGCGATCGCGGACGCCGCGTCGATGTCCTCTGCCACGGCGATCTTGCCGAGCAGACTGTCCATGATATTCTGATACGCCGGATCGAATTTCACCAGATCGACCGCCAGCGCCACAAAGCCGTCAATGCCGTCCAGATTCTCGCGCAGACGGCTGCCGCGCACGGTCGTCAGCGGCAGAAAAGTCGCTCTGCCGCCCCGGACTTCCTTCAGATAACGGATGCAGCGCTTGGCCGCGTCCTCGTTCTCGACAATGATATTCTGCAGTGCGCCGCCCAGCGCGGTCTCGATCGCCGTGCCGTATTCCGTCCGGACATCAATGCGCTGTGCGACCGTACCGTGTACGCCGCCGAGTCTGCCGCTGCCCGCAACGCGGAGCACCTGCCGGACACTGCCGGCATAGCCCTCCATGCTGCGCTCCAGATCGCGCAGGATCTGCTGCTTCTGCGAGACCTCGCTGTATTCGGTATTGAGCGCGGTGAGCTTTTCGGTCGCCTGCTTATATTTCTGCTCGCGGAGCGTGCTGAGCTGCTGTGCGCCGTCCAGACGGTTCTTCTGCTCGGTCATGGCGCTGTCCAGCGCTTCGATCTTTCTGTCAAGCGCCTGCATCTGTTCCGTGTAGCTTTTCAGGCGCGATTCCGTATCGGCGCCTTCTTCCTCCGCGCGGCGGATGCTCTCCGCCGTCTCATGCTCTTCATCCAGCATTCCGGCGATGCGCACCTTGCGTTCATTCTGCTCCAGATAGAGCGCACGCACGGCGGCATCCTGCTCGGTCACGCTTTCGCTCTGCGCCTCATTCCGCGTCTGCAGCGCGTCCAGCGCCGCCTCCATCGCGTGCAGATTGCTTTCCAGCGTGATCTGCTGCTCTGTCAGCGACGCGATATAGGCATCCTGATCGGCAAGGCGCTGTTCCCATTCCGTTCCCGTCTCCGAAAGCTCCGCGATCTGCTTCTGATAATCCGCGATCCGGTCATTGCTGTGCCCGATCTCATTCTGACAGACCGCGATCTTCGCGGTGACTTCGCCGTTTTCCTGCTCTGCCGCGACGATCCGGTTCTGCAGCGTCTCGACATCCGCAGTCGCCTGCTGCATCTCGCTGTACGCCAGCTGATACTTCTCCTCCTCACGCTCCAGATCGTGCGTCAGGTTCTCGTATTCCGCCGACACCGCAAGATATTGATCGGAGAGCGTCCTGAGCTGTGCGGTCAGCTCGCCCAGCCGGTGTACCCAGAATGAAACCTCCAGCTTCCGGCGCTCATCCGCCAGAACCAGATATTTCTCCGCCTTTTCCGCCTGTGTTTTCAGCGGCCCGATGCGGCTTTCCAGTTCGCCCGCGATATCAGTCAGACGGACAAGGTTTTCCTCCGCCTGCGCGAGCTTGCGCTCCGCCTCCTGTTTCTTGTAGCGGAAGCGCGAAACGCCGGCGGCTTCTTCAAAGATGTCGCGGCGCTCGTTCGATTTCGCGCCGACGATCTCGGCGATTCTGCCCTGCCCGATGATCGCGTAGCCGTCTCTGCCCAGGCCGGTATCCATGAACAGCTCGTTGACATCCTTCAGACGGACATTCCGCCCGTTGATCAGATATTCGCTGTCGCCGTTGCGGTAGAGCCTTCTCGTGACCGCGACCTCGGTTTCCGGATCGGAGAGCGCGCGGTCGGAATTGTCGATCGTCAGCGTGACCGCCGCAAAGCCCATCGGCTTTCTGACCTTCGTGCCGGAGAAGATGATATCCTCCATGCTCTTGCTGCGCAGCTCCTTGGTGGACTGCTCGCCCAGCACCCAGCGCACGGCGTCGCCGATATTGCTCTTGCCGCTGCCGTTCGGACCGACAACAGCCGTCATGCCCTGATCGAAAGTCAGCCGGATCTTGTCCGGAAAGGATTTGAAGCCCTGAAGCTCCAGTGATTTTAAGTACATGATTCTGTATTCTCCTGAGCGGGCAGTACCCGCATCATTGATTCAAATGCCGCGTGTCAGTCCGCGAATGAGATCGAGCTGATGATCTGTCTTCTCAGCCGTTCGTCCGGCTCCTTGACCGTGACCATCCGCTGCCTGCCGCCGGTTTCGGAAAAGACCGAGACGGTCTGCGTGCCGCCGCCCAGCATACCGCTGCTGATGTAGGCAATTCCGCCCGGGATCGTCATTTTCTCGGTTTCTTCATAATCCCAGCTGCCGTTCCTGATCTCGCACAGCTCGGTATAAACGGCTCTGTCACTGCCGCGCAGTTTCAGGCCGTCCCACACCGAAAATCTGTCCTTGCAGTAAAACAGCAGCGCGCTGCCGGCGGGGCTGCAGTAAGGCTCGCCGACGGTCTGAAAGTACTGCCGCAGCTCGGCCTCTGTGAAGTCATACGCTTCAAACGGATTGTATTCCGTATTGAGATCCGATATCAGCTCCATTGCCTCGGCCGTCGCTGTGACGAACACACGGGTTTTCCCGTCCGGCCCTTTCAGAGCAGAGCTGCTTTTCTCGTTCGGCGCGTAGTCCGCGGGTACGGAAATATGCAGTCCTCTCAGCTCCGTCTGCTGAAAATCCGCCGGAACGCTCTGCGCTTCATACAGCTCTACTTTTCGGTCAAGATTGTCATATTTCCATTTCATCCGCAGGCAGGTAAACAGCCCCGGAAACCAGATCAGAACGACCGCAGCGGCAGCCAGCAGCACCGCCAGTACCGCAGCTCCGATGATTTTGATACGCCTCATGGCTCAGACCTCGCCTGCTTTCAAATGCTTCCTGACCTTTTCCGCAAGTGTTGCACATTCCGGATACATCATACCGATTCTCCCATGAGCAGCAGTGCTTCCCTCGCGGCCATCTGCTCGGCGATCTTCTTTGATCTGCCCATTCCTTTTCCGATGACATTGGAATTCAGCCGCACCTCGACCGTAAACTGCTTCATGTGATCAGGGCCCTCCTCGCCGGTCAGCACATATTCCACGCGCTCCTCCGGATTCTGCTGGATGACCTCCTGCAGGGCGGTCTTATAGTCGTGAAACGCCTCAGACGGGCGGTCGAACTGCTCCGGCAGAAAGCGCAGGATATGCTTTGCGGCCGGCTCCATGCCGCCGTCCAGAAAAATCGCCGCGATCACGGCCTCAAAGGCATCTGCCAGGATCGACGGGCGTTCTCTGCCGCCGGACTGCTCCTCGCCGTGCCCCAGCAGCAGATAATCGCCCAGAGAAATGCGCTTTGCCCACTCAAAGAGCGATTTTTCGCAGACCAGAGAGGCGCGGATCTTCGTCAGCTCACCCTCCGGCAGATTCGTGCTGCGGAACAGATGATCCGAGACAACGATGGAAAGCACGCTGTCTCCGAGAAATTCCAGACGCTCGTTGCAGCGCAGGGCGCCGCGAGTCTCATTGGCGTAGGATGAATGGCAGAGCGCTTCCGTCAGCAGCTCCGGCTTCTGAAACGGGTAACCGATCGCCTGCTCAAGCTCTGTCTGCGGTTTTGCCGTCATGTCTGTTCCTCCTGTCTGTTTCCGCCTTCGGCGGCGGCTTCCTGCGCCTTCATGACCGCGAGCGCGGCGGTGATCGTTTCGCAGACCTTTCCGTCCGCGCAGTTTTTCGCCTGCCGGATCGCGTGGAAGAACGCCTCGCCGTCCGAGCTGCCGTGCGCCTTGATGACCGGCTTTGAAATGCCGAGCAGCACGGCGCCGCCGACCTTTTTGTAATCAAAGGAATCCTTGAAGGCACTGAGCTTATCCATCATGAACAGCGCCCCGATCTTGCCGGCTCCGGTGAACAGGTCCTTCAGCTTGCCGGCAAAGAATTTTCCGAGTCCTTCGTATAATTTCAGAACGATATTGCCCGTAAATCCGTCTGTAACGAGCACCTGCGCCTTGCCGGACGGCACATCACGCGCCTCCAGATTTCCGATAAAGTTCAGATCGGTCCGGCTGAGCATCTGATAGGTCTCCTGCTCAAGCTCTCTGCCCTTGCATTCCTCCGAGCCGTTGTTGATCAGCCCGACCGCCGGCGACGGGATGCCCATGACCTTTTCCATATATACACTGCCCATGATGCCGAACTGCACAAGCATTTCGGGGCGGCATTCGAGATTCGCGCCGCCGTCCAGCAGAATGGCGTGGCCGTTCTCCGTCGGGAGCAGCGGTGCCATTGCCGCACGCTTGATGCCTTTGATCCGGCGCGGGATCATCGTCGCGCCGACCAGCAGCGCTCCCGAATTGCCCGCCGAGACAAAGGCATCCGCCTTTTCGTCGGCAAGCGCCTGCAGGCCGACCGCCATTGAGCAGTTTTTCTTCGATTTGATCACATCGGTCGGCTGATCCTCCATCGTGATGACCTCGTCCGTGTGCAGGACCGAAATGCCGTCCAGTGAGAGACCGAGCTCAGCGGCGGCAGCCCTGATCTTTGTCTCATCGCCCGCAAGAATCATCTCGGCGCCGAGCTCCTTTGCCGCCCGGACCGCGCCCTCGACATTTGCCTTCGGCGCGTTGTCGCCGCCCATTGCATCCAGAATGATACGCATGATACTGACCTCACTTTCCTGATGGATCGCTGCCTTGTGTTCTGTCATAAATGACGATCGCACTGACCGTTTTCTGCGAGCCTGTGATGACGGCGCGCCAGCTTTCTGAGCTGCATTCGGCACGGAAAAAGCCGTCTTCATTCTCGTTTCCGTCCGCGTCAGGTATCCGCCGCAGTTCGCCGATGCGCTCTTTCACCTCGTCAGCCGTTGAACCGACCGTGACGCAGTTGATGCTGACCGGATGGCGCTGTCCGCCGTCCGGCGTCACTACGAGCCAGTCCGCGTACAGCTTCAGGTCTTTCGTTTCCGGCATGACATCTGCCGGAACGGCATCATCGGCGGAGAGATTTGTCAGCGTGCAGAATCCGCTGTTCAGTATGATCTGCCGCGAGAAGAAATGCTCCGGATAAGTCTCGTAATACGAATTGCCTTCCTCATAAAACGAGTAGCCGTAAAGCAGGTCTTTGAGGCAGAAGGGCGATGACGCCGGTTTGCCGCAGATCAGCAGCACCGGCTGCAGGGTCTCATCCGTCCAGCCGCCATCCGGGATCGGCACAGGCTCTGCTTCATAGAGCGCCTGAAGCCTTGCGTCCAGCTCGGGATCCCGCGTTTCGGCAGTCGTCTCAGCTGCTTCAGCCGTCCCGTCCGCGGCGGAGGATACCGTTGTCCGCAGCGGCATTGTGTGATGAGCAGTCGGCTCAAAGACCGGCTCCTCTCTGCGGCAGCCCGTGCACAGGAGCGCACAAAGCACTGTCAGAGCGCATGAAAGAGCGGCTTTCCGCACGGTATCGCCCCCATCTGTGTAATGTTATGCCGTATGCAGCACTGTGTCGAGCGCGGCCAGCGCCCGGTCTGCATAGGCCTGATATTTCTGCTGTTTGCCGTCCCTGCCGCGGAACTTTCTGTTCAGCATCGGCAGAATGCCCATATTCGCGCCCATCGGCTGCAGATTGACGGTATAGGGATCGGTGATATACGCCGTCAGCGCGCCGAGCATCGTCTCCCGCGGGAGGATCAGCGGCGGCTGCCCCTTGACGGCACGCACCAGATTCAGCCCCGCCAGAATGCCGCTTCCCGCGGACTCCATATAGCCCTCAACGCCGGTCATCTGCCCGGCAAAGCGGATCCTCGGCTCTTTCCTGAGCGAATAATCCGGGTTCAGCAGCTTCGGGGAATCGAGAAAGCTGTTGCGGTGCATGACGCCGTAGCGCACGAACTCCGCGTGTTTCAGCCCCGGGATCATCGAAAAGACGCGCTTCTGCTCGCCCCATTTCAGATTTGTCTGAAAGCCGACCAGATTCCAGAGTGTACCCTCGCGGTTCTCGCGGCGCAGCTGCACAACGGCATAGGGGCGCTTTCCGGTGTGCGGATCGGTCAGTCCGACGGGCTTCATCATGCCGTAGCGGATCGCGTCCTCACCGCGCTTTGCCAGCACCTCAACAGGCATACAGCCCTCATAGACGCGGAGCGCCTCTTTCTCAAAATCATGCAGCGGCGCGGATTCCGCATGAATCAGCGCCTCATAAAAGGCGAGATATTCCTCTTTTGTCATCGGGCAGTTCAGATAATCCTCGCCGCCCTTGCCGTAGCGCGACGCGTAAAACGCACGCTCCATCGAGACGCTCTCACCCGTCACGATCGGAGCTGCGGCGTCGTAGAAATAAAGCGGCTTCCCGGTCAGCGCCGCGATCGGTTCATGCAGCGCTTCCGATGTCAGCGGGCCGGTCGCGATGATGACCGCACCGTCCGGTATTTCCGAGACTTCACGCTGCTCGGCCGTGATCATCGGGTGCGAGCGGATCTTTTCCGTCACCAGCGCGGAGAACCGCTCTCTGTCCACGGCGAGCGCTCCGCCCGCCTCCACGGCACACTGCTCCGCACAGGGCACGAGCAGGGAGCCCAGCCGCCGCATCTCCTCCTTGAGCAGACCTGCCGCGGAGTCGATGCGCGACGCCTTCAGCGAATTGGAGCAGACCAGCTCCGCAAAATCCGGAGAATGATGCGCGGGCGAATACTTTTCGGGCTTCATCTCGCAGAGCGTGACAGGAAGCCCCGCCTCCGCGATCGCCCATGCCGCCTCACAGCCGGCCATGCCCGCGCCGACCACCGTGATGCTCACAGCGGTCTCTCAAACCCGCAGTCCGGCTTCTCACAGACGAGCTTGCCGGCGCGTCCGCCCTTCTTGAACAGCGTGTTGCCGCACTTCGGGCAGCGGTCCTCAACCGGCGTGCTCCATGTCATGAAATTGCACTCCGGGTAGCCCTCGCAGCCGTAGAAGCCGCGGCCCTTCTTCGATTTCTTGATGATGATCTTCTTGCCGCAGAGCGGGCAGAAGCCCTTGGTCGGCATGACGATCTTCTTGGTGTTCCGGCAGTCCGGGAAGCCCGAGCAGGCGAGAAATTTGCCGAAGCGGCCGATCTTGATGACCATCGGCTTGCCGCAGAGATCGCAGACCTCGTCGGTCTCCTCGTCCGGCACGCGCAGACGCTTGCCGTCCATCGCCTTCTCTGCCTCGCCGAGCGTCTTTTCAAAGCCGTCGTAGAACCGTCTGAGCGATTCCACCCAGTCGGTCTTCCCCTGCTCCACGCCGTCCAGATCACTTTCCATCTCGGCGGTGAATTTCACATCGACGATCTGGCGGAACTGCTCCTTCATGAGCTGTGTCGTGACCTCGCCCAGAGAGGTGGGCTTGAGCTGCTTGCCCTCCCGCTCGACATACATTCTCGAAAGGATCGTGCTGACCGTCGCGGCATAGGTGGAAGGACGGCCGATGCCGTTTTCCTCGAGCGCCTTGATCAGCGTCGCCTCCGTGTAGCGGGAAGGCGGCTGCGTGAAGTGCTGATTGGAATCCAGCGACTTGACGCGGAGCTGGTCGCCCTCTGTCAGCGGGGGAAGCTCCTTGTTTTCCTCCTCGGACTGCGCGCCGTCCTTCGCCTCCTCATAGAGCTTTGTGAAGCCGTCGAACTTGACGCTGTATCCGGAGGCGCGGAAGAGACAGTGTGCCGCGGAGATATCCGCGGAAACGGTATCGAGCTGGCAGTTTGCCATCTGGCTCGCGATGAAGCGCTCCCAGATCAGCTTGTAGAGCTTGTACTGATCGGCAGTCAGGCTGTTCTTGACCTGATCGGGCGTCAGCGACGGCATGGTCGGGCGGATCGCCTCATGCGCGTCCTGCGCGTTTTTCTTCGTCTTGAAGGTGCGGGGCGATGCCGGCAGATACTGCTTGCCGTATGCCTCGCGGATATAATCGGCTGCCGCCGCCTTTGCCTCGTCCGAGACACGCAGCGAATCGGTACGCATATAGGTGATCAGACCGACTGCGCCCATCTCCGGAATCTCGACGCCTTCGTAGAGCTCCTGTGCCGCCTTCATCGTGCGGCGCGCCTGAAAGCTCATGCGGCGGGATGCCTCCTGCTGAAGCGTGGAGGTGATGAAGGGCGGTGCGGGCTGGCGGCTCGTCACACGCTTTTTCACGGATCTGACCGTGAATTCGGCATTCTGCAGCGATTCCAGGATCTCACCGGCCTCCGCGCCGTTCGCGAGCTCCGCCTTCTTGCCGTCCACCTCGATCAGATGTGCCGAGAACACTCTGCGCGAGGATTTCGCGGTCAGCTTCGCGTCGATCGACCAGTATTCACGCGGCACAAAGGCGCGGATCTCCTCTTCTCTGTCCACGACAAGGCGGACAGCGACAGACTGCACTCTGCCGGCGGAAAGACCGCGGCGGATCTTCCGCCAGAGGAACGGGCTGAGCTGATAGCCGACAATGCGGTCAAGGATGCGTCTTGCCTGCTGCGCGTTGACAAGATCAAGGTCGATGCTGTGCGGATGTGCCATGCCGTTCTGCACGCCGGTGCGCGTGATCTCATTGAACTCGACGCGGTTGTTCTGCGAAATATCAAGCTTCAGCAGCTGCGCCAGATGCCATGAGATCGCTTCTCCCTCACGGTCCGGGTCCGTTGCGAGCCAGACGCGGGAACTTTTTTTCGCGCGCGATTTCAGGTCGCGGATGACATCCTCCTTGCCCTTCATGTCAATGTAGGTCGGGGTGAAATCATGCTCAATATCCACGCTCAGCTTGGACTTCGGGAGGTCGCGCACATGGCCCATGGACGCGACGACCTCAAAGCCGGGGCCGAGATATTTCTGAATGGTTTTCGCCTTTGCGGGCGACTCCACAATAACAAGTTCTGACATATCGGGATTCCTTTCAATCAGCAATGGTAAAATGCGTTCAGACGGCACGGTACTGCTTGCCGAACAGCGACTCGACAAAGCCGTCCAGTTCAAGCTCCGTCAGCAGGCCGAGCAGCTCGGAGAGGTTCAGGTCAACGGCGCGGGCGATGTCGTCCGCGTAGGTGTCGCCGTGTTCGCGCAGGAACAGCACGACGGCCTTTCCCTCCTCTGATTCCGGCAGCGGCTTCGGTTCCGGTTCGGGCAGCGGCTGCGGCGGCAGAAACGCGGAACGGCGTTCAGGCGCGGCGGGCTCCGCGGCGGCAGCTTCCGTTTCCGCGGGAGACTGCGCCGTTTCGGCCGGGCTTTCCGCGTCCTCCGGCATCAGCACGATCGGATCGCCCGCAAAGACCGCACGCGCCGAATCAGGCATATCTCCGTCCGGCAGTCGCAGATGCTGCGGAAACTGCTCATAGCAGACCATCAGCAGGTCGCGGTGGCTCATCAGCGGAACAGCTCCGTCGCGCAGGAGCCGGATCTGGCCGGAATAGCGCGGATCGAAGAGATCTGCGGGCGGAACGGCAAAGATGTATCTGCCCTGCTCGTTTGCGCACTGTGCCGTGACAAGCGAGCCGCTCCGCGCGGCACCCTCCATGACGGCAGTCGCCACGCTCAGGCCGCTCAGAATACGGTTCCGCTTCGGGAAATTCGCGGGGAAGGGCTGCGTACCGGGCAGATATTCCGAAACGAACAGGCCGTTTCCGGACTGCATCATCTGCTCGCGCAGCTCCGCGTGCTCCCGCGGATAATTGACATTGATGCCGCAGCCGAGCACGGCAATCGTTTTGGCGCCGCAGCTGAGCGCCGTCTCATGCGCGATCGCGTCCACGCCCTTGGCAAAGCCGCTGACAACCGTGAACGGGTTCTGCAGCAGATTTCTGAGGATCGTGCGCGTCACGCGGTCGGTGTACGGCGACGGGCGGCGCGTTCCGACAACTGATACAGCCAGCTGCGCGTGCAGCAGCGACAGATCGCCCTGCGCGGTCAGCAGGACCGGCGGAACGGCGAGGTCGAGCAGCATCTGCGGATAATCCGGCGCGTCCATCGGCAGCAGCGCGATGTCATGCTGCCGGCAGAAGTAGACCATGCTGTCCGCCTCCGAGAGACTGTGCCTGGTCATCAGCTTCTGCACGCCCTCGGGCAGATCGGGGATCTGTCCTGCCTGCATCGCGTCATAGACTGCCTCAGGTGTTTCATACCTGCGCAGATAACGGATCAGCCTGCTGTTTCCGGCGCCGAACACCATCGACAGCCATACCCACCAGCGGAGCTGCTCCGCCGTGTTTGTCTCAGCCATAAGCTCACCTCATTCGCGTGTGTTCCGCTGCATCTCCCAGAGAAACAGCCCGGCCGCCATCGCCGCGTTGAGCGAATTGGAGCCCGCTGCCATCGGGATCGTCAGCCGGTGCGTGCAGGCATCACTGATGCCGCGCGGCAGACCGTTCCCCTCGTTTCCGATCAGAACAGCGGCACCGCCGGAAAAATCAAACTGCTGCAGCGCTTGAGCATCCCTGTCCACAACGGCCGCACAGGTCGGCAGAGAGACAGTCTCGCAGTCTCTGAGGAACTGCTCCGCGTCCGCGATCCTTCTGACCGGCAGACGGAAGAGCGCTCCCATGCTGCTGCGGAGCGTCTTGGGATTATAGAGATCGACGCACTGATAGAGGAACACGCCGTCCGTGCCCAGTGCCTCCGCCGTCCGGAGAACGGCTCCGAGATTCGCGGGATCCTGCATACTGTGCAGCAGCACGGCACGCATTCCCTTTTCCGGGCGGAGCGCCCGCTCCGGACACATCTCCGCGACGGCAAAAATGCCCTGCGCGGATTCCGTATCGGCGATCTCATCGGCGAGCCGGTCGGAGAGCAGAAGCGTCCGGACACGCGGCGCGGTCTCCCGGAGCTGCTGCCCGAGCGCGGCCTCCGCGTGCGCCGTCAGCATGACCGCCCTGAGCGTCACGCCCGAGCTGAGCGCGTCAAATATCAGCCTGCTGCCCTCCATCGCAAAGAGACCGTGCTTTTCACGGAAGGTCCTGCTGCGGTTGAGCTGCTTGAAAGTCCGGACCGTCTGATTCGCTGTGCCGGGCTGCAGAAATTGGTCATTTTGCGGCATAAAATCCCTCCGCGGCTTCTATTTCAAAAAACAGCAAACACGCTCTGACGGTTTCCGGGAGAGCGTGTTCGATATGATTCATTACAGCGCGGCCTTTGCCTTGTCGACAATCGCGGTGAAGCCAGCCGGATCGTGAATGGCAATCTCGGAAAGCATCTTGCGGTTCAGAGTGATGCCGGCCTTCGTGCAGCCGTTCATGAATGTGGAATAATTCATGCCGTTGAGCTTGCACGCCGCCGAGATACGGGTGATCCACAGTCTGCGGAAGAAGCGCTTGTTCTGCTTTCTGCCGATATAGGCATACTGGCCGGACTTCATCACAGCCTGCTTCGCCATCTTGAAGTGCTTGGATTTTGCACCCCAGTAGCCCTTCGCGAGCTTCAAAACCTTATTTCTTCTCTTGCGCGTCATCATTGCGCCCTTAATACGAGCCATGTTCTTTCTCCTCCGTAAATCTTAAGTCCGCCGCAGAGCACAGTCCGCACCGCGGCAGGGGTTTTCACTGTTCCTTACTTGTACGGAACCATTTCGCGGATCGTCGCTGCATTCGCAGAGCTTGCAACACCTGCGTTTCTTGCGATGCGCTTGACCTTCTTGTCCTTGGAAACGAGACGATGACGCTTGTAAGCGTGCTGGAACTTCACCTTGCCGGTGCCGGTGACGTTGAAGCGCTTTTTCGCACCGGAGTGGGTCTTGACCTTGATCTTCTTAACCTTAACGGCTGCCATGGATTTTTCCTCCTTGAGATTTCGTTTATATGGTAACGCGCCGGATTCCGGAGCGGACGCTCCGGTTCTGCGAACTGCGTTTCATATCTGGTGTGTTACGCCTCTTCAGCGGGTGCTTCGGGCTTTGCCTCAGCCGGCGCCGCTTCCGCGGGCTTCTTCGCCTTCGCGGGCTTCTCGGCCTTTTCGGGCTTGACCTGCTTGGGCGACATGAACATCACATAGGCTCTGCCCTCCATCTTCGGGGGCTTATCGACAACTGCGGCGTCCGCGAGCAGGTCGCGGTACTGCTCCAGCAGTTCTCTGCCGAGCTCCGGATGTGCGATGGCACGCTTGCGGAACCGCACGGAAACCTTGATCTTGTCGCCGCCCTGCAGGAATTTCTTTCCCTGCGAGACAAGGCGCTCAAAGTCGTGCTTTTCAATGGCGGAGAACATTCTGATCTCCTTGATCTCGACGATGCGCTGATTCTTGCGCGCTTCCTTTTCGCGCTTCTGCTGCTCAAAGCAATACTTCCGGTAGTCCATGATGCGGCAGACAGGCGGTGTCGCCTGCGGCGCGATCTTCACGAGGTCCAGATCCTGATCATAGGCGAGCATCTGTGCGTCTTTTGCGGACATAACCCCGCGCTTTGCGCCGTCCGCGTCAATGACCAGTACCTCGCGGTCGCGGATCTCCTCATTGATCTGCAGTTCCTGCTTGCTAATTGCCAAGCACCTCCGTTTCAGTTTTCATTCGGTAAAAAACAATGAGAGCAGCGGTCATGCTGCTCTCACTCATACCTCATATATCCGTTTCCGGTCATTTCGGATGAGATTACCGCTTCGCGTCTTTCAGCCTGCGGTGAGAACATACTGTTCCGCTTGCAATCTACCCGTATATTTTACCGGATTTCGCGCCGTTTGTCAAGGGCTGACGGCAACTTTGTGCAGCCTGCACAATTTCGCGGGCGCTGCCGCCGTCGATTTATCCGCAGCGAGCGGCGATCCAACCCGCAGAGCCGCGTGCGCCCGTTCTGCCGGATACCGTCCGCTCAGAGCAGCGGGGCTGTTCCGGCCAGATACTGCAGCAGCACCACAAGATCACCCGAAGTCAGTCCGGTCTCACCGTCCAGCTCCGCGTTATAAAGCCCCTGTGCCGTGACAGTCACCGCATCCTCCGCGAGGTACCGCGCCAGCAGAACGGCGTCCGCGATCTTCACATCGCCGCTGCAGTCCACATCGCCCCGTCTGCCGCCGGTCACTGCTTCCTGCGTTGTGGATTCCGAGGCCGTGGTAGTGGTCGTCGTAGTGGTCGTTGTGGTGGTCGTTTCGGTCGTTGTCGTGGTTGTTTCGGTCGTCTCCGGTTCAGCAGTGCGCGGCACGACAGCCGCGGTATAATTGACCACGCCCGAGCCGGTCATGTTGCTGCCGAGCGTCAGGGTTTCGTCCGCTTCCAGATCCTTTGAGAAGATCTCGAATGTCTCCGTATTGGAGCTGACGGCGATCAGCCCCGTGCGCGTCCAGCCGGAGAGCCAGCGCGGCGTGATGCCCTGCTCCATCGACAGGCGCGTATCGACCATGACATAGACCGTCAGCGGCACACCGGCGGTCAGCTCCGCCAGATCGCCGGAATAGGTCTTGGAATTGCAGGCGGGGCGGATATACTCCGTTCCGTTCAGTTCATTCGGCACAACGGCGTATGTGAAGTCGCGGTCGCCGAAGATCTTTGCTCCGACCCTGAGATTGCTCTCAACGCTCCAGTTTCCGCCGTTCGTCAGATCGTGCACCACGAGCTTTTTCACATATTCGCCTGCATATTCCGGCTCCTTCTGCGGCTCTGTGGTCTGTGTGCTCCCGCCCTCTACCGGCAGCGGAGACAGCTTGATGACATCCTTGCCCCAGTTTCCGTACCACGCGTAGCCCGTGCGGCGCTCCTGACTGATCTCCGCGACATTGTAATGCACAGAGCTGTCACGGTCGGAGAACAGCGGCACCTGCCGGCTGATGTCATAGAAGCGCGCCCAGATCGGGCCGGCGCCCTGCTTCTGCACGACGACCTTGTCGTCGCCCTGCGACACCCATTCGATGTTGTAAAGCGCGACTTTTTTGAACCACTCGATCGCAGCGTTCACCGCGGCGGCGATATCGCTTCTGCCGGTCTCCTGCGCGTATTTGTAGAGGAAGGTGATGACGCCCGCGCTCTCACTCGTGCAGACGGACGGCAGCTCATAGGCTCTTGCCTGTGCGGGCGCGAGCGTGTTCTCGTCGTGCTGCTGGCACCACGCCGTTTTGACGCCGTTCACCGTGATCTGCATCTTCAGCAGGCAGTCGATCGCGGCCTCAAGAGACTGCTTCGCACGCTGCGCGTAGGAATCGGAAACAGCGGTGAAATCGCCGGATTTGGTACTCATCTCCTTCATGATATTCATGATGTGGACATACGCACCGTCATTCAGCGTGATGTGCGCGTGGTAGGTGCCGGGCGTGTTCAGCACCTGCATATAGCCGCCGTTGGAATACTGCATTTTGAACAGACATTCCACACCGCGCATCGCACAGTCAAAATACTTCTGCTGGCCGGTCTTCTGATACACGCGCATCAGGATCCGGATCTGTGAGGTCGTCGCGTCATTGTCCACCGTGGAGTGCGCCCAGTCGCCGGTCTGCTCGGTCGCCATACCCTTGCGCCAGCCGCCCTCATTCTGGATCTGGTAGCGAATGCAGTCATCTGCAACGCTGATCGCCTCAGAGGAGCCGAACCAGTCGGCGGACTTCTTGAGATAATCGCTCCACGGATAGTCTTCCGCGGCGGCGGACGCCGTCAGTGAGACGGGTGCCGTGCCGCTCACGGCGGGCAGAACGGACTGTGAAAGGCTCACAGTCAGCGCCGCGCTGAGGACAGCGGCCGTGATCTTTGTGATCTGTTTTTTCATGGTAACATTTCCCCCGTTTTCCGTGCGGATTGCCCGCACTTTGTTTCTCAGGCGCGCAGCTGCGCTCCCGATTCTATTATACCGCAGAAAACGGCGGATTTCAATAGCCAATACGCGCCGGATTATGACGAATCATGCACAGGATCGCCGCCGGATCTTATGTTATTATTTCAGACAAATTCACAAATGTTTCAGACAGACAGCACAGATTCAGAAGGGGTTTTCCGTTGACTTTTCATCAGATTTATGGTATTATAAAATAGAATAGAAAATCGGGAATTATCGCCATTTTACGGAAAGGAGGGAGCCCTGTTGACTGTCATGCTGATGTCCTATATCCTGCTGGCGGGTATGTTCCTGACCGGCGGCGTCATCATCTATATTCTGCTGGACGCGCATGACAATGCCATGCGCGAATACGCGGTGCTCGGCCTGTTCTGCTCCATCCTGACCATGATCTCATACTATGTCGAGCTGAACACACCCGGCATGGCGGCAAAGGTCGATGCCGTCAAGTTCGGCTACATCGGAAAGGTATTCGTCACACCGATGCTGCTGATGCTCGTCGTCCGGTATTACAACGTCAAGGTCGGGCGGCTCTGGCAGATCCTGCAGTATGTGATCCCTGTCCTGACGCTGTGGCTCGTCTTCAACTGCGAAAAAAGCGGGCTCTACTATTCCGACATCCGCATGAGCTCCGACGGACTCGTCCGCATTGAAGCCGGACCGTTCTATTATCTCTACATGGGCTACAACACCCTGCTGACTATGGTCTATCTCGGCTTCTGCCTCTATCACCGCGCCGGACTGCGCGGGCGTGAAAAGGCGAACAACACGCTGCTGATCATCGCGAGCCTGATGCCCTTCATCGCGCTGCTGGCCTATCTGACCGGCTGGACCAGCGGCTATGATACCAGCCCCGTCGGCGTCATGGCCGGTGCGCTGACCATCTCGTTCTCGATCTTCCGGTACGGTCTGCTCAACAAGGACGAAATGCTGCAGAGCATGGCGACCGGTCTGGTCTTTCTGGACAACGAAAACCACCTGATCTTTGCCAACCGTGCCGCGACGCGGCTGATCCCGCTGCTTGGAAACTCCAGATACATCCATATGCAGGATCTCTCTCCGCTCTGCTCCGCTGAATTTGTCACGATCCAGTCTGAAGGCGCGACCTATCAGCGGAAGATCACGGAGTGGAGCAGCGGAGACGGACATCACGGCAAGCTGCTGACCTACGATGATATCACGGAGATCCGTGCGCGCCTCAGCCGCGACGGCATGACAGGCCTGCTCAATCACGCGACCTTCTACCCGATGCTGGAGGACGCCATGGCGGAGGCCGCGCAGAACAAGGGACGGCTGACAGTCTCGATCGCCGACATCGACAGCTTCAAGAAGATCAACGACAGCTACGGCCACGCGAACGGCGACATCGTGCTGATCGCCATGGCAAAGATCCTGCAGGAAATCTGCGGGGATACGGGCTCTGTATTCCGGTACGGCGGAGAGGAATTTGCCGTGATCTTCCGCTGCGACCACCGGACCGCGGAACGGACGATGCGTTCCGCGCTGGAGCGCTTCAGAAAGGTGCATTTTGACTTCACGGAGCAGACGATCACCTTCAGCCACGGCTCCGCGGAATACAACTTCATGGAGAGCTCTGTAGAGCTGTTTGACCGCGCCGACAAAATCATGTATGAACGCAAGCGTGAGCTGCACATCAGGGAGCAGCAGACGGAACAGCAGGCCGAGGCAAAGGCGGAATGAGCCGTTTTTGCCCGCCTGAACACCGAAACGAAAGGAATCTTATATGCTCGGATCCGATTACCGCGAACTCATCGTCCCGCGCCTTGACAGCAAGGCACGCTCCGCCGCCGTGCTGGCCGGCGGAATCGCCCTGACGCTGCTCATTGTGCTGCTGGCGATGATGACCAGCAAATTACTGATCCTGCTCGCCATTGCCGCCGGAATCGGCACATGGTATCTCTGGACCACACAGCGCGTCGAATATGAATACATCATCTCCGGCGATCAGCTTGACATCACCAAAATCCTCGCGGAAAGCCGCCGCAAACCGATGATCACTGTATCTGTCAGGGATTTCACGGCATTCGGCAGGCTGACGGAAATGCCTGCGGCCGCCCCCGCGCAGACCGTCGTGCTCGCCTGTTCCGCGCAGGATGAGACCGCTTTCTGCGCTGATCTGGACCGCACGGAGCACGGACAGACGCGCATCGTCTTCACGCCGAACGACGATATTCTGTACTATCTCTCGCAGCATATGCCGCGCAGTCTGAACTTCCGCTGGGAGAAGCCGGAAAGCGAAGACAGCATCTGAAACAGCAAACAAAACCGAATCTGAAACAGTGAGGTGTCTGATATGAGGCTGGTTACCCCTCTCGAAATGATGAAGCTCGAGGACCTTGCCAACAAAGCAGGCGTCACCTACGAGAAAATGATGGAAGCCGCAGGAACCGGACTGGCCGCGCATCTCGGAAAATTCGCGGAGAGCCTCGGCACCGATTCCGTGATCTTCCTCTGCGGAAACGGCAACAACGCCGGCGACTGCTTTGTCGCGGCGAAGCTCCTCTCACAGCGCTTCCGCGTCACCGTCGGCCTGACGAACGGCGTGCCGAAAACACGCACGGCATACGGCAAATACCGCGAAATGACGAATGTCACGGTGCTGACAGAGCCCGAAGAGATCAAGACGGCGGTGCAGGCACATCAGCTGATCGCGGACGGCGTCTTCGGTATCGGGTTCCGCGGTGAGCTGAGCCCGGCCGTCAAGGAGCTGTTTGCGGTCATCAATGCCGATCCCGACAAGAAATGCGTTGCGGTGGATATTCCAAGCGGCGGAAACGCGCTCAACGGCGCGATCGCCGCAGGCGCGCCGCGCTGTGCCGCCACGATCACCTTCGGCGCCGCAAAGCGCGGAATGCTGATCCCGCCGCTCTCGGAATTCTGCGGCATTGTGCAGCTCGTGGAGATCGGGATTCCCGAAGAAGCCTTTGCGGAGCTGACATATCCCGTCAGCCGCATTTCGGCAAACACAGTCAAAACGCTGCTCCCGCCGCGCCCGGAGAACTCCCACAAGGGAATGTTCGGCCGGCTGCTGATCGTTGCGGGCTCGCAGAATATGCCGGGGGCCGCGATGCTTGCGGCACAGGCGGCGATGCGCTCCGGTGTCGGGCTATGCTGTGTCGCGTCAGAGGAATCCGTCTGCCGCATGGTCGTGGCGCACACACCGGAATGTATCATACAGCCCGTTCCAGCTGATGCGAAAGGTATTATGTGCATCCAGTCCGTCAAGCCGATCCTCGAAGCGGCAAAGGGCTGCTCCGCCGCGCTGATCGGGCCGGGGCTCGGGCTGACCGCGGAATCAAAGCAGCTGGTCGGCGGACTGATCCGCGCGCTGAACTGCCCGATCGTGCTGGACGCGGATGCCCTGAACGCGATCGCGGACAGCACCGATATTCTGCAGAACGCGAAAAAGCCGGTCATTCTGACGCCGCACCCTGCCGAAATGGCAAGACTCATGGGCTGCTCACTCCATGAGGTGCAGAAGGACCGTATCGCCGCGGCCAAAAAGCTCGCGGAACGCTTCCCGAACACGGTCGTCGTGCTGAAGGGCGCGGGTACTGTGGTCGCGACCGCGGAGCACGCGGCGATCAACATGACCGGCAACTCCGGCATGAGCAAGGGCGGAAGCGGCGATGTGCTGGCGGGCATGATCGCGAGCCTTGCCGCGCAGCAGATCGAGGCGGAGGCTGCCGCCATGTGCGGCGTCTATCTGCACGGCCTTGCGGGCGACTGCGCAGCGGCGGAGTTCTCAAAGCGTGCCATGCTCCCGAGCGACCTGATCCGGCAGCTGCCGCTGGTTTTCGGTGATTATGATTGAGTGCTGTCAAACTGATGCCCCTGCCATGCGGCAGGGGCATTCAGTTTGCTTTATTCTTTCACGCGATACAAAACAAGGGCGTGCCGTTTGGCACGCCCTCATTTGTTTTACACGGAGATCAATTCAGAAGAACTGATTATTTCTCCGGCAGAGTCACGTTGGAGTTCGCGAGGAACTTCAGCAGGGAAGACAGGTCGTTGGAATCGAGAGCGCCCTTGCCGTCTGCGAAGCAGTCAGCATTCAGTTTGCCCTGCGTCGTAACAGTGACCTGGTCCTCCGCCACATAACGAGCAAGCAGGACAGCATCAGCAATTTTAACATCGCCGCTGCAGTCAACATCGCCGTAAAGAGGGGTGCTCCCGGGATCAGAGCTCGTGGTAGTGGTGGTGGATTCGTTGCTGATAGGAGGAATATCGTCCCAGATGTCGATACGGCCGTCCTGGAGGTACTGGGTGATCCATGCCAGCGGAGCGTTCCAGTTGATGGTGACCTCGTTGGTGGACCATGCCTCGATGGAGTCAACGAAGCATCTCTGAGACGGGTTGTCAGACTTGCCCGGGACGAAGCCGAGAGCACGGACATACGGATCCTGGAGGCCTGCGTTCGGGCCGCCGGAGAGGATGCCGTCCGGAGCGTTCGGGAGCGTCTTGTCGAGCTCGTGAGACCAGTATCTGTGGTGCGGGTTGACCTCGTGGTAGGTACCGTAACCGGTGATGAAGCTGAATGCCAGCGGGTTGTTGCCCAGCAGGTAGTTCATACCGGTGACGACGCCGTCCATGTACTTCTTCTCATTGGTCAGGTCATAAGCATACGCCATGACAGACAGGTTGTTGATGACCATGGAGTTGGAACCCCACTCATAGCCCTTGATGATGATTTCCGGATCGAGGTTGTTCGGGTCATTGTAGCCTGGGCCGTCGTACTTATACGGGATGCCGTAGCCTTCTTCTTCCTCGCACTTGATGTACTCATCAGCAGCTTCAAGGACAGAAGCCTTCAGAGTGGACTTCTGGCTGTCGGTCAGATACTCCGGATGGAGCAGGAGCGTCATGGAGCCCGCAGAAGCGGTGTTGCCCCAGTTGTAGGTCGTGAACGAACCTTCACCGCTGGCGTTCTCACCGCCGGTGATTCTGGTCGTGACCTTGAATGCCATGTCTTTGCCGCCGACCTTGTAACCAGACAGATCGCTCAGGTAAGTATCAGCGGAAGAATCGCCCAGAGCCTTTGTAGTGGTGTAGAGCTCGCAGGCTGCCCAGTAGAAGTCATCCTTGACCTCGTTGTCGCCGTACGGGCCGCCGCCCTTTGCCTGCCACATCGGAGCGTAGAGCGACTTTTCGTTGATCTCTTCCTTCTCGCACGGGCAATTCAGGTCCGGATGCGTGGTCTTGGTGTGGTCAGCCTCATAGAAGTTGTCCTGCGCTGCCTTGTAGCAGGTCTTTGCTGCTTCGAGGAGCTTTGCGGAATAGCTGGAATCATATTCCTTCCAGAGTCTTGCTGCCTGTGCCGCGCATGCTGCGTAGTTCAGCGTTGCTGCGAAGGTAGGCGGCTTGACGATACGGACAGTTTCCCAACCGCCCTGTTCCTTCGGGCCGTCGTAATCCCACGGCTTGGTGGCCAGACCGGTCCACTTGTGGTCATGGAGCTTGTGGTAGACCATGCCTGCCTTGTCGCCCCATGTCGGCTCAGAGGACTTGACGACCATCTGATCCATGAAGTCGAGCTCGAACTTGCACTCGTCGAGGATGTCCGGATTGCCGTTGCTCTGTTCCGGAATCACGACAGTGCCGGAGCCGTCAGCAAACTTCTTCTTGCCGGCGTCGGTCATGATCGCGCGCTCGTACATGTTCTGGAGCGTCCAGACGGAGATACCGCCGTTGACAACGTACTTGCCGTGGTCACCTGCATCGTACCAGCCGCCGTTTGCGGTGATCGTGGAGGAAGCGTAAGTACCGGTCGCCTGTGACTTGTCGGTGTACTCATTCTTCCAGATCTTCTGGACAGAAGCGGTATCAGTCTTGTGACCGCCCTGGTGAGCCAGTGCGGACTCGGTACCGGAAACGACATAGGAGCTCTCGATGTCCACGCCGGAACGGTTCTGATAGAAGTAGTTGATGGAGTTGGTCAGGAGATCGCCATTGGAGTGCTCGCCCTTGCGGCTGTAGATATCATCCGCGATCTCGAACTCAAAGGATCTCCACTCCTTGCCCTTAATGCGCAGGTAGTACTTACCCGGCGTCGTGACCTCGGAGAAGTCGAGCTTGCAGGTGTCGTCATCCGACTGTGCGTCATGCTTGACGGTCGTCGTCTTGCCGGTGTAGACAACAGTGCCGGAGCTGGAAACGACTTCAAAGTCATAGCTGCCGCTCAGGCTGATCTTGTCCGCACCGTGCATGATGTCGCCGCCGTTGTCGCCGAGTGTGGCGATCTTTGCGTAGTTCGGCAGATAGCCGAGCTGGTTGACGGAGATGTAGTTGTTTTCAAGGCCGCTGTAGGAACGGCTGATTGCGCCGTAGTGCGCATTCGGGTCAGCAACACAGCTGTTGGAGCTGAAGGTGGAGCAGTTCTGGCAGTCGATGTGCATATCATCGAACCAGAGCTCGTCTCCGTCCTCCGCGTTGCCCTTTTCGCCGTTTGCAAAGTGGAATGCCCACTCCATGCCTTCCAGATCCTTGGAGCACTCGAAGGTACCCTCAAAGGTCTTCCACTCGGTGGACAGCGTACCGGGCTTGCCCCAGCCGTTGGAATTGCCCATGTGCGGACCGTTGACAAACTCTGTCTCAACGAGGTCGCAGTACTCTTCGTACGGGCTGTTCGGCTGACCGATCTTGGAGTTGATCTTCAGACCGTTGTGGCTGGACTTCGCCTTGAAGCTGATCTTGTAGGTGTGGCCGGACTTGAAGTTCAGGTTTCTGTGACGGAACTGCAGGTCCCACTGCTGGCTTTCAGCACCTGTGGACTCCAGAATCTTGATGTGGAACGCACCGTCCTCGATCCAGAAGTTCTGTTTTGCAGGGCTGGATTCGCAGGTGTGCCAGGGAAGCGCCTTGTAATCAAAAGACGATTCACCGCACACTTCACCCGCAGAAGCGGTCAACGGCGCTGCGAAACCGGACGCCGTCGGGGCGATCATTGCAAAAGCAGCAAGGCTTGCAAGGATCATTCTTGACTTCTTGTGCATGTAAAAACCCTCCCGTTTTTATTTATATAACCGGGGCCAGTACACGCCCCGTTTATATCCGCATGTCATAGCCAGCATATTCCGCAACGGAGACAGACCCGTGCTCCGCTCCGTATCAACCGGTTGTGTTCGGTTTGTGAAAATATACTGTGCGTACATATCTTTGAACTTACCGGCAGAATCCGCCCGTAAGGTTCACTGAAAACATTATAATACAACTTAGGGCAATTGTAAAGGGCTTTTTGAAACTTTGGAAGAAGTGTAAAATTCGATATACGGTTTTTGTGCACATTGAACAGGTTTGAAGTTCGTCCGTATACACATCAGGGGGCGCTTTCCGTAAAATCAATATGCAGATACTACAAATTGTAAAGTTTCAGTGAACGAAGCGCAGAAAAGAATTCATCTGCCCCCTTGACAACGCTGCCGATCTGTGATATAATCAATTTGCTGCGTTAAAGCGCTGCAGCTTAAAAGCACAAAAGCGCTTTGACATTCCTCAGCCGCCCGGAACGGCTGCATACTATTATTATAACCGGAGGTTTCCATCATGACCACATCCCAGATCATCACCACGGTCGTCGTGGCGGTCTACGCGATCGTCATGGTCAGCATCGGCCTAATCACCTCGCGCAAGACAAAGAATGTCAATGACTTCGTCTTCGGCGGCAACAAGATCGGCCCGTGGATGACCGCATTCGGCTTCGGCACGACCTATTTCTCCGCCGTCGTCTTCATCGGCTACGCCGGTCAGTTCGGCTGGAGCTACGGTGTCTCCGCCGCGTGGATCGGCATCGGCAACGCCGTCATCGGCGCCACGCTCGCGTGGGCTGTGCTCGGCAGACGCACCCGCCTGATGACCAAGCATCTCGACGCAAAGTCCATGCCCGATTTCTTCATGAAGCGGTATAACAGCAGCGCGCTCAAAACAGTCGCCGCCGTCATCGTGTTCATCTTCATGATCCCCTACACCGCTTCGGTCTATAACGGCCTCTCCCGTCTGTTCGCAATGGCGTTTGACCTCGGCGAAAACGGCTATGAATATGTCATGATCGCCATGGCTGTCCTCTCCGCGATCTATGTCGTTCTGGGCGGCTACGGCGCAACCGCGGTCAACGACTTCATTCAGGGCATGATCATGCTCGTCGGCATCTCCGCAGTCGTCATCTCCGTGCTCCGCGTCAACGGCGGATTCGGCGGCTCCGTCGATCTGCTGAAAACGGTCAATGACGCAAAGGTTCCCTCCGGTTCCCTTGCCTCGCTCTTCGGCCCTGATCCGATCAACCTCTTCGGTGTCGTCGTACTGACCTCGCTCGGCACATGGGGCCTGCCGCAGATGGTCCACAAGTTCTACGCGATCCGCGACGAAAAGGACATCAAGCGCGGCCTGATCATCTCGACCTTCTTCTGCTTTGTCGTCGCGGGCGGCTGCTACCTGCTCGGCGGATTCACCCGCCTGTTCAACACCACTGAGGCCGGTGAGGGCGTCGGCGACAACCTCATCCAGAAGCTCTCCAACGGCAAGCTTGAATTTGACGCAATGGTTCCCGCCATGCTCCAGAAGGCTCTGCCCTCTGTTCTGATCGGTCTGGTCGTCGTGCTGGTGCTCAGCGCATCGCTCTCGACGCTCTCCGCACTGGTGCTGACCTCCTCTACAACGCTGACACATGACCTGATCCGTCCTGCCGCAAAGGGCAAAATGAACGAAAAACGCGAATTCGTCACGATGCGTGTGCTGATCCTGTTCTTCCTGCTCGTTTCCGTGCTGATCGCCATGAACAAAAACGCCGCGATCACCTCGCTGATGAGCTACAGCTGGGGCGCGCTCTCCGGCGCCTTCCTCGGTCCGTTCCTCTGGGGCCTTTACAGCAAAAAGACCACCCGCGCCGCCGTCTGGACAAGCTTTGCGCTCGGCGTCATTCTGACAACCGCGCATATGCTGATCTTCTCGTTCTTCCCGTCCAGCTTCTCCGGTTTTGTGAACTGGGCAAAATCCCTGCCGCTGAACCTCGCCTCGCCGATCAACGCGGGTGCGCTGCTGATGATCTTCTCGATCATTCTGGTTCCGGTCATTTCGGCCTTTACCAAGCCTGTTGAAAAGGAAACCACAGAAAACGCGTTCAGCGCGTACAAAGCATAAAGCAGAAATCCCCCGCCTGTCGGCGGGGGATTTGCTGTCCTTATAACGGGATTCTCAAGGGACACTGTCCCTTGAGCGGGGCTTGGGGCGGAGCCCCATTATCAATCATCGCGGAGCGATACTTTTTTAGGGGGAGCCCTCTATCGCAGGGCTCCCCCTCTTGCCGCTGCGCGGCAATTCACCCCTTTCGGAGCTCGTCTGATGCGGGGGTGTTCCGCGCTCTGC
>JAGDBX010000070.1 GCA_018110935.1 Oscillospiraceae bacterium | reverse complement strand
TCCCCGCGGCTGTAACGGATATGATAAAAAGGATCGACGGGATTCTGTAAAGTGCGGGATTCTGTTATTATTCTGCCGTTTCCGGGCAGAATTCGACCGTTTTGCCCTCCAGAATCATGTTCGTTGTGCGGACGGCGCACATTTTGCCGCACATCGAGCAGGTGTGCCGGTCGGCGGGCGGCGTGCTTTCAAAGTATGCACGCGCCTTTTCCGGATCGATTGCGTACCGGAACATTTCCTCCCAGTCCATGCGGTGCCGCGCGTCCGCCATTTTGTTGTCGGTCTCTCGCACGCGGGGGATGCCCTTTGCTATATCCGCCGCGTGCGCCGCGATCCTGCTTGCGATGATGCCCTCTTTCACGTCGTTTAAGTCGGGCAGCCGCAGATGCTCCGCGGGGGTGACATAGCAGAGGAAATCCGCGCCGTTTGCCGCCGCGATCGCGCCGCCGATCGCCGATGTGATGTGGTCATAACCCGGCGCGATGTCCGTGACGAGCGGCCCGAGCACATAAAACGGCGCGTTGCGGCAGAGCCGCTTCTGCAGCGCCATATTCGCCGCGATCTCGTTCATGGCCATGTGTCCCGGTCCCTCGACCATGACCTGCACATCACGCGCCCACGCGCGCTCCGTCAGGTGGCCGAGCTCGATCAGCTCACTGATCTGTCCCGCGTCCGTGCTGTCGTCGATGCAGCCGGGCCGCAGCGCGTCACCCAGACTGACCGTCACATCATACGCACGCAGGATCTCCAGCACTTCATCATAATGCTCATAAAACGGATTCTCGTTTCCGGTCATCATCATCCACGCAAAGAGCAGGGAGCCGCCGCGGGAGACGATGTTCATGCGTCTGCCCTCACGCCGGAAGGCTTCGACGGCGCGGCGGTTGATGCCCGCGTGGATCGTCATGAAGTCCACGCCCTCCTCCGCGTGTGCGCGCACGACGCGCAGAAAATCCTCCGCGGTGATGTCCCGCAGGTCCTTTTCCAGATAACCGATCGCGTCATACATCGGGACCGTGCCAATCATGGCAGGGGATTTCGCGATCAGCTCCGTGCGGAACCGGTTGGTCTTGCCGTAGTTGCTCAGATCCATGATCGCCTCTGCCTTGAATTTCAGCGCGGTATCGACCTTTTTCATTTCCAGATCGTAGTCCTTGGCGTCGCCCGAAATGCCGAGATTGACATTGATCTTTGTGCGCAGCCCCTTGCCGATGCCCTCGGCGGAGAGTGCCGTATGCCGGATATTGGCCGGAATCGCGACGGTGCCCTCTGCGGTCCGCTGACGGATGATCTCGGCGTCAAGGCCCTCCTTTTCAGCGACTGTCTGCATCTGGGGCGTGATGATGCCCTTTTTTGCTGCTTCCATCTGTGTTGCGTACTGCTTCATAACGAACTCCTTGTTTGCCGTTTCCGGCTGATTTTCCGCTCAGAAAGCGGCACAAATAAAATGCGGAGCCTCACAGGGAGACTCCGCAGACAAAACCGTACCGCAATACTCCCTACGCAGGCATAACCCTGACAGGTTCAAAGGGTCGGAGCGGCAGCTCCCTCTCAGCCTTTCCAAAGGCTCCCCTGTAAATACTACGGTATTATAACACGGTTTTCCGGATTTGTCAAGCACCTCGCCGGTATCTTGACAAACACGGGAATTTTTGTTATACTATAATTTGTGCAATTCTATTCTGTCCAGAGAGGATGAACAATATGGAAGACCAGATGAAAGCGATCCGTGAGCGGATTGAGGCAGCTGCCGCATCCGTCAGGGATTCCAAGGCGCTTTACCAGCTCAGAAAGCAGTTTCTCGACAACAAGACCGGCGAGATCCCCGCTCTGATGAAGGGTATGCGCGACCTGTCGGCGGAGGAGCGTCCCGCGTTCGGCAAGCTTGTCAACGCGCTGAAGGAATGGGCGCTTGATTTCTTCACCGGCCGCGACGCGGAGCTCAAAGCCGCGGAGCTCGCCGAGAAGAACGCCGCTGAGCAGATCGATGTCACGATGCCCGGGCGTCCGCGCAGTGCCGGCGCACTGCACCCCAATACCCTCACCGCCAATGCCCTGATCGACATTTTTGCGGGCATGGGCTTCACCGTGTTTGAGGGGCCTGAGATCGAGAACGATTACTATAACTTCACCGCGCTCAACACTCCGAAGGATCATCCTGCCCGCGATATGCAGGACACCTTCTATGTTTCCCCGGAGCTGCTGCTCAGAACGCAGACCTCCGCGGGACAGATCCGTGTCATGGAGAACACGAAGCCGCCGATCAAGATCCTGTCGCCCGGCAAGGTGTTCCGCTCTGACGATGACGCGACGCATTCGCCGATGTTCTCCCAGATGGAAGGTCTGGTCGTGGACAAGGGCATTACGCTCTGTGATCTGCAGGGTATGCTCGATGTCTTTGCGCAGCGCATCTTCGGCGAGGATGTCAAGACGCGGCTGCGTCCGTCCTACTTCCCGTTCACGGAGCCTTCCGTTGAGGTCGATGTGAGCTGCTTCGCCTGCGGCGGCAAGGGCTGCCGTCTCTGCAAGGGCACCGGCTGGATCGAGGTGCTCGGCGCCGGTATGGTCAACCGCAAGGTTCTGGAGAACTGCGGCATTGATCCGGATGTCTACACCGGTTTTGCGTTCGGCATGGGCATTGAGCGCATCACGATGCTGAAATACGGCATTCCGAACATCAAGATGCTCTTTGAGAGCGATGTCCGCGTGCTGTCGCAGTTTGCAGAATAAGCCGGACGGCAGAAATACTGCTGAAGATACCTTTACAGGAAAGGAAGCTATCAACCATGATCGTACCGCTCAGTTGGCTGAAGGAATATGTTGATATTGATATTACCCCGCAGGAGCTTGAAAAACGGCTCTTTGACTGCGGATTTGAGGTCGAGACCTTAACCGAGCTCGGCGCGGAGATCTCCGGCGTTGTCGTCGGCGAGGTGCTGTCGCTGGAGCCGATTCCCGAGACGCATCTCCATGTCTGTCAGGTGGACTGCGGCCCGCACGGACAGTTCCAGATCTGCTGCGGCGCCGACAATGTGAAGCAGGGCGGCAAATACCCCGCCGCGCTGGTCGGCGCACAGGTCTACGCGACCGCAAAGGACCATGTGACCGTTGAAGGCACCATGAAAATCAAAAAGGGCAAGCTCCGCGGCTTTGAGTCGTCCGGTATGCTCTGCTCCGGCGTGGAGATCGGCCTGAATGAAGACCTGTATCCCGGCGCGGACTACTGCGGACTGCTCGTGCTGCCCGCGGATGCCGAAAACGGCGCGGACATCAAGCCGATCGTCGGGCTGGATGACTGGATGTTCGATATTTCGATCACCGCAAACCGCCCCGACTGCCAGTCTGTGCTCGGCATCGCCAGAGAGGTCGCGGCTGCACTCGGCAAGCCGCTCAGAATGCCTTCCGTTGATTTCCGGACGGACGGCACGAAGCTCGATGATTTCAGCGTCCGTGTGGAGGCGCAGGATCTCTGCCCGCGCTATCAGGCGCATTATGTCCGCGATGTGAAGACCGGACAGTCCCCCGCGTGGATGCGCCGCCGGCTCGCACTGGTCGGCATCCGCTCCATTTCCAATATCGTGGATATCACCAACTATGTGCTGAAGGAGATCGGTCAGCCGATGCACGCCTTTGATCTGCGTGATCTGACCGGCAGACAGATCGTTGTGCGCCGTGCCGCAGAGGGTGAAAAGATCGTCACACTCGATGAAAAGGAATTCTCGCTGAACCCGAACAACCTTGTCATCTGCGACGGTTCGCGTCCGGTCGCGCTGGCCGGCATCATGGGCGGTCTGAATTCCGGCATCAAGGAGGACACATCGGATGTCGTCTTTGAGGCTGCAAAGTTCATGCGCGACAATGTCCGCAAGACCGGCCGCGCACTCGGTCAGCACTCCGACAGCTCGCAGCGCTTTGAAAAAGGCGTGGACGAGTATTCGACGGCACTCGGCATGAGCCGTGCGCTGCATCTGATCGAAGAGCTCGGCTGCGGCACAGTCACCGCTGCCGCGTACTGCGAGGCAGTCTCGGCAGATCCGGACGCGAGACGAAGCCTGACCGTTTCACTTGCAAAAATCAACGCCCTGCTCGGCATCACAGTGCCGGAAGACGAGGTCATCCGTATCCTGACGAATCTCGACTTTGCGCCGCAGATCAGCGGCGACAGCCTGACGCTCTCCGTTCCCGCCTACCGCGAGGATATCGAGAACGCGCCGGACATTGCCGAGGAGCTGATCCGGATGTACGGCTATGAGCACATCACGCCGACCTTCCTGAAGGCGGCATCCGTGACAAGCGGCGGCAGAAACGCCGCGCAGTCCGCGCTGCTGAAATTAAAGCGCGTGCTGGCCGCACAGGGACTTTATGAGGCCGTGCATTATTCGTTCTTCTCGCCGAAGGACTTTGATCTGATCCGCCTGCCGGAGGACGATCCCCGCCGTCTCGCAGTGCGCATCCTGAACCCGATCTCCGAGGATCTCTCGGTCATGCGCACGATGCTGACGCCCTCGATGCTGAACGCGGTCATCCGCAATGTACGCCGCGGAAACGATGCCGGCGGACTGTTTGAGGTTGCAAAGACCTATCACAGCAAGGAGGAGCATCCGTCCGAGCTGCCGCAGGAGCGCGAGGCACTGAGCATTGCGCTGTTTGACGGCGGAAAGCTCGATTTCTTCGACGGCAAAGGCGTCATTGAGGCGCTCGCGGCGGCATTCCGCCTGCAGTTCACATGGAAAAAGCCGGACCAGCCGGAACAGTATCCGTTCCTGCATCCGGGCATGAGCGCTGTCATCTCGCTGGACGGAAAAGAGATCGGTTTTGCCGGTATGCTGGCACATGATCTGACCGACAGCCTGATCCCGGAGCACAAGGCATTCCTCGCGGAGCTTGATCTGACTGCACTGCGTCCGTATCTGGAGGGCGGCATCAGCTTTGCGCCGCTGCCGAAGTTCCCCGTTGAAAAGCGCGATCTGGCGCTGCTGGTCGGAGAGGATGTTCTCTGCGCACAGCTGACTGACGCGATGCACGAGGCCTGCAAGGCACTTGATACTGTCACGCTGTTCGATGTCTACAAGGGCAAGCAGATCGAGCAGGGCAAGCAGTCGCTGGCCTTCTCGCTGACCTTCCGTCCGGATGATCACGCCTTCACCGATGCTGAGGTGGATGCCTTTGTCGCAAAGATCTTAAAGCAGCTCGGCAAGCGCTTTGAGGCGGTACAGCGCTGAGCGGCGGTATCTCCGATGGTTCTATAATGAGGGCTCCGCCCTCAAACGCCTGCCAAAGGGATACGATCCCTTTGGAATCCCATTTTGAGCAAAGCAAAGCCCCCGCGGGTTTCAAAAAGCCCGCGGGGGATGGTTAATTTGCATGGTTTTGCCGGAGAGCTTCAGGTTATTGGAGGCGGGCACTGCCCGCCCGACTGGGGGATGCCCGTAGTTTTGCATATTCCGCTTGACATACTCATACTGCTGTTTGGTATTATATAATAGAAGTATCAGCACAGTGACAGCCTGCGCCTCCGGAGATATGCTCCGGCAGCCGCCTGACGACAAAGAAAGGAATGCTATGATGAGAAGATTGTTGTATATTGCCGCAGCTTTGTCCTGCCTGCTTCTGGTGTCCTGCAAGGCAGACAGCAGCACCGCACCGGCTTCTCCCGCCGCATCGGAAACACAGACGGAAGCGGCCGAGACAGAAACGACGCCCCGGTCTGATGAAACGGAAACGACCGAAACGAAATATCCGAGGTATTCTTCCGATGATGGAGTCTCTTATTATGAGATCAACTGTCCGGACGTTCCGGCAGCAGAAGCAGGCGCAGCAGTCACGCGGCTTGAACTCCCTTCTGAGATCAACGGAAAAATGGTGCAGATCGACGGTTTCTTGGACGAAGAAACACTGATCGTTCAGTTGGCAGATAATCCGGGCAAATCATCAGAGATCGGAACGATCCCCCTGAAGAACGGAAAAGCCGGTGAATATCAGCAGCTGCTCGAACTGAAACCGGAGCAATCCGCAAATCTTCTGAGCGAACGATGGGTGTTCATTTCAGAACCGAGTGAGACAATCGATCCTTTTTCAAATATGACCTCGATCGACTACCGGATGTATGATCTGCAGAAGAAAAAGCTCCTTCAGCCTTTTTATACTGCGAAATCAAGTCACGGCTGTTTTTTGCCGGCTTCAGGATTCAGCCATTCGCCCCTGCTGGTCGGCGACATGCTGTATTTCGATGACGTCGTCAGAGAGGACGGCGAATATAACGGGACGATTTACGGCTACGACACTGCACGCGGCAAGATCATCGAAACTTATCCGGAATGTCAGCAGCCGCTGTTTTATCAGGGGCAGCTGATCGGGCGCACGAAGAACGAAGCAGGATGCGATCAGCGGCTGATCTCTCTCAAAGACAACGGAAAATCATTCCGGAAGGACTTCAGCAATCTGACGAATGCCATAGCAAGTCCGGAAAGCCTTTTCGCAGTCATAGAAGCCGAACGCAATCCGGTATTTGATGATGATCCGGATCAAGGCTATCTTCCTGTCTCAAAGCTGCTTGACCTGACATCCGGTCAGGAGATCTTCACCACAATACCGTTTACTCCGGAGGATAACGCGATCAGTGTCAGTGACCGTCTGGCCGGCTGGAGCCTCAATTCTCCGATGAGAGTTGCCCTGTACGATATCCGGGAGCAGCGGCTGATCTCATTTGATAAAGTCGTACGGTCGGTAGATGATCCGAATTACTTTGATGATAATAATTATTATCGTTATGCAAATGAATATGTCAGCGGGAACACCTCGCTCATCCTGCTTGGAAATTCGGTTACTGCCAATCAGGAAGCCCTGCTTGTCAAAATACCATCAAAGCTGGATGTTCAGGAGACAACTGTCCCTTGAGCGGAGTTTGGGGCGGAGCCCCATTATAATCATCGCAGAGCGATACCTTCAGGGCGAATCGCTCTGCGATTCGCTTAGGGGGAGCCTCTATCGCAGGCTCCCCCTCTCGGCACAACGATCCACCGGATCGTTTTGCTCGATTCCCCCCTGCCGAGCTCTTCTGATGCGGGGGAGTTCCGCGCTCTGCGGAGCGCGGCCAGAGGGCGCCG
>JAGDBX010000069.1 GCA_018110935.1 Oscillospiraceae bacterium | reverse complement strand
CTGACGGAGACCTCGACGCTCTTCCGCAACGAGGACTCCGGCGAAATGCACGGCCTGATCCGCGTGCGTCAGTTCACGATCTCCGAAGGCCATTTCATCATCCGTCCCGATCAGCTGGAGCAGGAATTCAGCTTCTGCCTTGAAATGGCAAAGTATATGCTCGACACGGTCGGTCTGCTCGAAGACTGCACCTTCCGCTTCTCCCAGTGGGATCCGTCAAACCCGAAGAACAAGTATGAGGGCACGGCGGAGCAGTGGGAGATCGCGCAGGCGACCATGAAGAAGATTCTGGACGACCTCGGCGTCAATTATACCGTCGGCATTGACGAAGCTGCGTTCTACGGCCCGAAGCTCGACATTCAGTACAAGAATGTCTTCGGCAAGGAGGACACGCTGGTCACGATCCAGATCGATATGCTGCTCGCGGAGCGCTTCGGTATGTACTACATCGACAAGGACGGCCAGAAGAAGCTGCCGTACATCATCCACAGAACCTCTCTTGGCTGCTATGAGCGCACGCTGGCCTATATGCTGGAGAAATTCGCGGGCGTGATGCCGCTTTGGCTCGCGCCGGAGCAGGTGCGTCTGCTGCCGATCGGCGAGGAGCACGCAGCTTATGCACAGGCATTTGCCGATAAGCTCACCGCTGCCGGAATGCGCGTGACGGTTGACGCGAAGGACGAGAACATCGGCACAAAGATCAAGAACGCGCGCCTTGACCGCATCCCGTACATGCTGATCATCGGCGACAACGAGGTCAGCGCAAACGGCGTGACCGTCCGCTCCCGCAAGGAGGGCGAGCTCGGCTGTCTGCCGCTCGATGATGTGTTCACGAAGCTCATCACCGAGGTCACCACAAAGGCGAAATAATCCGCAGAATCAACGCTCCCCCTGCTGTGCCGGCAGGGGGAGCTTCTGTTTTCCGGGGAAATTTGACTTTTTCTGCCGGAGGGAGTATAATAGAGCTATCAAGGCGGCGGCCTGCCTGAAAGGCATCTGCCGCACGAAAGGAATTGAGTGAATGAATCAGGCAGTCATCCTTGCCGGCGGGCAGGGAAAGCGTATGCGTGCACCGATCCCGAAACCGATGTTTCCGGTGCTCGGCGAACCGATGCTCGAATGGGTGCTCGGCGCCTGCGAGGGCGCGGGGCTGACGCAGCTCTGCGTCGTGACAGGCTATGAGGCAGAACAGATCGAACGCTATCTGAACGGCCGCTGTGAGACCGCCTATCAGGCGGAGCGTCTCGGCACCGGTCACGCGGTCATGCAGGCGATCCCGTTTCTGCAGAAGCACACGGACGGCAACACGCTTGTCCTCTGCGGCGACGCGCCGTTTATCGACAGTGAAACGATCTGCAGCTCGCTGAACCGGCACATCGCCGAAAACAACGCCGTGACGGTCATCACCGCAAGGGTCGGTCAGCCGTTCGGCTACGGGCGCATCCTGCGCACGGACAGCGGCATCGCAGGCATTGTGGAGGAAAAGGACGCGACCGATCAGCAGCGTCAGATCACCGAGATCAACTCGGGCTGCTACTGGTTCCGCACTGCCGACCTGACCGAGCTGCTCGGCAGAATCACCGACAACAACGCGCAGAAGGAGTATTACCTGACCGACACGATCGCAATCGCGCTGAAAAGCGGACTGCGCGCCGGCGCATACTGCTCGAAGAATCCGGATGTCGTGCTCGGCGCAAACGACCGCAAAGGGCTGCTGAAGCTCAACACCGCTGCGCGCACTGCCGTGCTGAACCGCCACATGGAAAACGGCGTCGGCTTTGTCTGCACGGACGGCATCATCATCGAACGGAGCGTGGAGATCGGTGCAGGCACAGAGATCCTGCCCGGTACGATCCTGCGCGGGAAGACTGTCATCGGCGAAAACTGCGTCATCGGGCCGAACTGTGTGCTCGATGACACGACGGTCGGAAACGGCACGGTGCTGAACACGGTACAGGCCGCTTCCGCGGTGATCGACGCGGGTGTCCGGCTCGGACCGTTCGTACAGGTTCCGGCAGGCGGGCATATCCGCGCTGACGGCTGAAACGGTGTGCGTGCATGAAGGAATATCAGTTTGACGCCGCCGGCAAGACCGTCCGCTTTTCCGCGGATGTCACGGGCGACACGGCGGAATTCTTTGAGCAGATCATCCGGGAGCAGGAGCAGGCATACGGCATCATTTCAGACAAGAAGCTGATCCAGATCCTCGCGCTGTTCTTCCGCATCAGCAAAGAAGGGGCCGGATACCGCGTGCTGGCTGCCGATTACGCCGGAGATCCGGAAAAGAACGCGGTCTCTGACCTGACGCTCTCGCTGGAGCTGCTCGGTCAGCAGATGTATCTGCTGCAGAAGACCGGGCTTGAGCCGCAGGATGCCGTCTCGCTGCTGGACACCGTTCTGATCCGCAGAACAGCGCTGATGACGCAGGATGTCTATCTGATGAAGCAGGAGCCGAAGGAGAAAACGGATTCCGGGCTGTATCTCGGCGCGCTCGGTGACCGCGGCGGCTCACAGAATCCGGAGGACTACACAGCGATGCAGCTGTTCCGGCTGCTGCCGACGCACCCTGCCGTGCTGTCCGCGGTCTGTCTGCCGGTCGGCTCAATCGCCGTGATCCGGAACAATGCCGTGGAAGGCGTCTGTGACGCATCCGGCAGAGAGGTGTTCAGAACAGAAAGCTGACGCTCTCCGATATGAACAGAGCGATCCCCCGCAGGCGCGGTTCACAGCCGCCTGCGGGGGATCTTCTGTTATTTTACATACTGTGAAAGGTCCAGATTCAGCCCCTTGATGCCGTTTGCCACAATGCCTGCCACAACATTCGCGCCTGTTTCGGTGAAATGCGTGAAGTCATTGCTGCCGTTCGCGCTGCCGAGATAATAGCTTCTCACCGTGTTGAAATCACGGCTGTTGAACGCGTTTGTCATCGCGGCACCGAGATCGAAATACGGCACATTGTACTTCGACGCGAGCATTCTGCAGGCAGAATCGACATTGCGGTAGCCTGCGGAGAAGGGCTGCGACGCGCCACGGATCGAGAGTGTCGGGCTCATCAGAACCGGTGTGCCGCCCTTTTCCAGCGCGCCCTTGATGTAGAATGTCATGTAATACTCAAAGGAACCGTTTGTCGGGTTATCCACATTCCCGCAGATCGGCGCGTAGCGCTCCGATTTGGTCGAATCGCCGTCGTTGATGCCGAACTGGATCAACATATAGTCGCCGGCCTTCATCTGGTCAAGGATCGTCGTCAGCCTGCCGTTGTCGTAGAAGGATTTGGAGCTTCTGCCCGCGATCGCGTGATTCGCGACCGCGACATTGTCAGTAAAGTAATTCTGCAGGTAGTAGCCCCATCCCTGCTGCGGCGCGTAGCTTTCACGGTAGGACTGCGCGGTGGAATCCGCGGCGATGAACACGGTCGGCTTGTCGCTGACCGGTCCTTCCTGACTGCTGCTGCCCGTATACGGCTCGGCGACCGGCTCATCGGTGAGGCTCACGGAGAGATAATCGAAATTCGGGCCGCCCTCGCCCGTCTGAGAGGTCAGCGTGATGTAATTGATGCCGGCGGAAAGCGGGAGCACCAGTCCGCGCTCCGCCCATGTTGTCCACGCGCCTGTCGTCAGGAAGCTCTGCAGCCATTTGTCTGCCTCCCCGCTGACCGTGACCATCATTTTCCGGTCGGTATCGGAGCCGTTCGCAATGCGGAAGGAGCAGTAATAGTTGCCCTTCTGCTTCACATTGACCGCGAAGGTCACGGCGCTCTGCGCATTGTTGTCAAGGTTCAGG
>JAGDBX010000068.1 GCA_018110935.1 Oscillospiraceae bacterium | reverse complement strand
CGGAAATGACGAAACGCCGTTCACGGACGCGCTTCTGGACAAGCTGCAGAAGCGCCGTTTCACTATGTCATCGGATATTTATGAGCAGAATGAACAGATCGGCAGATGCCTGATCGAGGTCAGCGGCAGCAGTCTGCATCTCAAAACAGTGCGTGTTCCGAGCAGACTGTATCAGGATACGCCGGCATTCGGCGTGCAGGACGGAGAATACCTGTTTATCGGTGCGGATTCCTACAGCATGAAGGACGGCGCATGGATGAAGGAGAACTGGAGAAATCCGTACGATGCCGCCGGCGATCCCTCCGCTTCAAAGCTGATTGGCCTGTTCTTCTATGCGGGAGAACTGGAGCGGCATGATTTTGCCGTCACCAGCCGGGACGAAGCGGCGGACGGCACCGTGACAGAATCCTTTGTTGTCAACAAGAACGATGTGCTGTCGGTCACCTATGACGCTGCGGGCAGGCCGCTCTCAAGCGTTTACCGCGTGACGGAGCAGCGGTTCACGGAGTTTACGGAGGATGCACCCGAGCTCACCGCGCCGGAGGTCACGGAGCAGACGACAGAAAGGAAGAACTGAGGGATGAAGAAGAAAAAACACCGCGCAGGATGCGCTGTCTTCTGCATCTTCGCCGTGCTGCTCCTGCTGCCGGTCCTGCTGTTTGCGGGAACGGCATGGGCAATGCGCGGGCAGTTCGGGCGCGGTGATTACCCGGACACGCGCTTTTCGCTCATGACACGGTATTCAGATACGGAGAACGCGGTCCCGCGCGAAATGGTCAGCTTCCGTTCCGGAGACAATATGCTGGTCGGATACATCTACGGCGCGGAGAACGAAAAAGGGCTGGTCGTCTGGTCGCACGGCATCGGCTGCGGGCATGAGGCGTATCTCAATGAGATCCTCTGGCTGGCGGGACAGGGATGGCGCGTGTTTGCCTATGACGGCACCGGCTGCGGCGAAAGCGAAGGCAGCGGTTCCCGCGGCCTTGCGCAGTCCGCGCTCGATCTGGACGCCGCGCTCGATCTGGCGGAGCGTGACCTGCGCCTTGCGGGTATGCAGACGGTGCTGGTCGGCCACAGCTGGGGCGGATACGCCGCGGCGGCCGTTCTGCCCGATCATCCCCGCATCCGTGCGGCGGTCAGCATTTCGGGATACTCCGATCCGATGGAAATGACTGCGGCGGGCGCCGAAAAAATGCTCGGCAAGGCGCTCAGCACCGTGATCTACCCGTTTGAATGGTTCTATAACCGGATGCTGTTCGGCGAAGCGGTCAGCAGGACTGCTGTTGAGGCAATCAATCACTCGACCGTTCCGGTTCTGATCATGCACGGCGAGCATGACACGGATGTCAGCTATGACCGCTGCGGCATCATCGCAAAGCGGGATCAGATCACGAATCCGGATGTTGTCTTTGAGACGCTCACCGGGCCTTACGCGGATCACAACAGCTTTTTCTTAAGCGATGAGGCAAACGCCTACCGCGCGGAGCGGCTTGCGGAATATGACGCACTGAAAGCGCAGAACGGCGGCGAGCTGACAGACGCGCAGAAGGACGCGTTTATTGCCGGGACGGATCCCGTGCTGTATCATCAGTGCAGCGACGCGCTGATGACGCGCATTGACAGCTTTCTGACGGAGCATCTGCCCGATCTGCCGGACGAAAGCGATGCCCTTTCATAAACCAAAACAAATTCAGGAGGATTTTACAGATATGAAGCTCGGAATGGTCGGTCTGCCGAATGTCGGCAAAAGCACTTTGTTCAACGCCCTGACAAACGCGGGCGCGGAATCCGCGAACTATCCGTTCTGCACAATCGACAAGAATGTCGGCATCGTTTCGGTGCCGGATCAGCGGCTGGAAAAGCTTGCTGAGATCTATCAGCCGAAGAAGTTTACCCCCGCGACGCTGCAGTTTGTCGATATCGCGGGACTGGTCAGGGGCGCGTCAAAGGGCGAGGGCCTCGGCAACCGCTTCCTCGCCGATATCCGCGAAATGGACGCGATCATTCATGTCGTGCGCTGCTTTGAGGACGACAACATCGTGCATGTGGACGGCTCTGTCGATCCCGCGCGCGACATCGAGGTCATCAATCTGGAGCTGATCTTCTCGGATATCGAGCTGCTGGAGCGCCGCATCGACAAGACGCTGAAGCTCGCGAAGGGCGACAGGAAATACGCCGCGGACGCGGAGCTGCTGAAGAATCTGCTCGCGCATCTTTCGGACGGCAATCCGGCACGCAGCTTTGACTGCACGGACGAAGAACGCGCCGTGATTCTGGAAACGCCGCTGCTGACGGCAAAGCCGGTCATCTACGCGGCGAATCTCTCTGAGGCGGATTTCTCCGGCGACCTTGCCGCACAGCCGCATTTCAACGCGGTGAAGAAGATCGCGGAGGCTGAGCGTGCCGCCGTGTTCCCGATCTGTGCGCAGATCGAGTCGGAAATCGCCGGTATGAGCGAGGAGGATCAGGAGATGTTCCTTTCTGAGCTCGGGCTTGAGCAGTCCGGTCTCAACCGCCTCATTCAGGCGAGCTATTCGCTGCTCGGGCGGATCTCGGTCCTGACCGGCGGCTCGGATGAGTGGCGGGCATGGACGATCACAAGGGGAACAAAAGCGCCGGAGGCGGCGGGCAAGATCCATACCGATTTT
>JAGDBX010000067.1 GCA_018110935.1 Oscillospiraceae bacterium | reverse complement strand
CCGGCGGCTGCGCCGCCGGTTTCCCATCAACTACCATTCGCCCCCCGCGCCCAGCGAAAATCTCTGTCGGACACACGATAAAAGCGAGAAACCGAAGCGTAATCAGACCGGATTCATAAGCCGCGAAATCGAGGGAATGAAACAGAAAGAAACCGGCGGCTGCGCCGCCGGTTTCCCCTCATCTTCCATTCGCGCCCCGCGCCCAGCTAAAAATCTCTGTCGGACACAGGATAAAAGCAAGAACCCCAAGCGCAATCAGACCGTTTTCATAAGCCGCGAAATCGAGGGGATGAAACAGAAAGAAACCGAAGCTCACACATTTCCCCGTAAACATAAAACCGCGCAGAGAGCTTTCTGCCCTCTGCGCAGCTTTTCTTTCAGGTAAATATCGCTTATTCCTCTGCCTTCTTTGCGCGGCGGTTCTTCCAGACCGTCCACAGCATCGGTGCGAGACACAGCGACGAGTAACAACCGGAAATCATACCGATCGTCATCGGAATGCTGAACCGCAGAATCGAATCCACATGGTTGACAGTCGCCAGAATCGTCACGATCAGCATCGCCGCGATCGTCGTGATCGAAGTGCGGATCGTGCGGCGCATCGTCTGGCTCAGCGAAATGTTGACCAGATCGGTGAGCTTCGTGTCGCCGGGCATCAGAGTCTGATTCTCACGGATACGGTCGTAAACAACGATCGTGTCGTTGACCGAGTAACCCAGAATCGTCAGAATAACCGCCATGAAGTTCGTGTCGATCTCAAAGCCCAGCACAATAAATGTGCCGAACACGATCACAAGGTCGTGCAGCAGCGCGACAACCGCGAAGATACCCGCGCTCCAGCCGGAAATACGCTTGAATCGCCATGCGATATACAGAATCAAAACAACCGCCGCGAAGATCGCCGCAACCAGACACTTCATCAGGAAGGTCTTTCCGGAAGCCGGCGCGACATCGTTCGATTCGAGCGCTTCGATCTTTGCGTCCGGATATGCTTCCTGCAGCTTTGCGAGGATCTCCTGCTGCATTTCGCCGCTGAACGACTTGCCGTCGCCCAGATTGAACGCGAGCGTGAAGGTCTTCTGATTTTCGCCGGTGTAGGTCTCACCCGTGGTCACATTGACCAGCGTGTTGAGATAGTCAGCAGCCGTCTTGTTGAGGTCAGACTCGCTGACAGAGCCGTCATAGGCATAGGTCGAGAGCGTGCCGCCCTTGAATTCGATCGAGGCGTTGATGCCGCGGATGAAGCAGAGTGCCACAACAGCGACCATCAGCAGTGCGGAGAACGCGAAGAACAGCTTGCGGCGGCCGTAGAAATCACGGACGCGGACCTGCTCAAGGATGCTCTGGATATTTGTGTTTGTAGTCTTATTCTTTTTGCTCATTTTTCTTTACCTCCGTACAGCTTTCTGTTCTGGAAGCACTTGAACTGCGAAAGGGAGGTCAGCATCAGACGGGTAGCCAGAACACCCATGATAAAGATGAAGATGACACCGGTCAGCAGCGTGAAGCCGAAGGAGTAGATCGTACCCTCGGTGGAAACGCCGAACCATGTGAACAGGAACTTCAGAAGCTTTGCGAAGAAGCTGGTGGAGACGCCGAATGCGCCCATCAGGATGATCGCGACGATGATAACCGTGACATTTCCGTCCAGGATCGAGGTGAACGAACGCTTGTAGGCGGACTTGAGAGCAGCCTTCAGGGATTTGCCGGTGTTCAGCTCTTCCTTGATGCGCTCGCCGGTGATGATGTTGCAGTCAACGCCCATGCCGATCGCGAGGATGATACCCGCGATGCCGGGGATCGTCAGCGTGTTGGACGGCTCAAATCCGAAGTAGCCGGAGATGACCGCCAGCGTGCCCGCGACCTGACCGACCAGCGCGATCGCCGCGACAAAGCCGGGCAGACGGTACAGCACGACCATGTAGATCATGATGAGCAGCAGCGCGATGATGCCGGAGATCACCATGATCTTCAGCGCACCGGAGCCCATGCTCGGCGAAATGATCTTGAAGGTACCGGTCTTGAGGTTGAAGGGCAGAGCACCGCCGTTGATCTTGTCAGCCAGAGCCTTTGCCTCTTCATAGTCAAAGTCACCGGTGATCTGTGCGCTGCCGTCCGAAATGACATCGTTGACGCCCGGATAGGAGATGCAGTTCGTATCCATCCAGATCGAGATGACATGACGGGAGTTCGAGCCGTTCACATCGAGATATTCCTCGTTGCCGTTGACAGCCTCCTGCGTCGCGGTCGCAAACGCATTCTTGCCGCTCTCCTTCAGCTTCAGATTGACGGCATACTTGCCGATCTCGATATTTCCGCTGGAATCATACGAATTGCCGACAAACGCTTCCTCGACATCCGTACCCTCGAGAATGACATCGCCCATCGGCAGAACGGTCACTTCACCGTTGTCATCCGCGATGCTCGAATAGGAATAACCCTTGCGGAACTGCAGCTTTGCGGTTTCGCCGAGCTCCTCGACGGCCTTCTTCGGATCGAAGCCCTCTTCGCCGGACTTCCACGGGAAGCGGACGATGACCTTGTCGTTGCTGTCGTCCACATAGACCTCATAGTCGTTGATGCCGAGGGAGATCAGACGGGATTTCATGACCTCTTCCACAGCCTCCAGCTGATCCGTTGTCGCATCTGTTTCGTCCGCGGGACCGAATGTGACATCCACGCCGCCCTGAATATCAATGCCGTAACGGATATCATTCACGCCCTTGATATAGACGGTTGTCAGATCACCGTACTGATTCCGGATACCGATCACGGTCGAAGCCGCAAATGCGATGATCAGGAAAAATACGATGAAGAAGACAGATTTCTTGCTCTTCACTGCCATGCCTCCTTGTTTCTTGCATATATCGGCAGTGGCTTGAGCGATTCTGCCGACAGACATCTTTTATTATAGAGCATTTTGCAAAAGATGTCAAGAGATTTACTGCAATTTTCCTCTTGTTTCCGCAAAAAATTACGATTATTGCGATTTTTTGCCGGATTTCCGGCGGTTTTCGTGCTCAGACGGTCAGCTCGACGTCTTCCGCGGATTCCGCGTCCCGGATGACCGGCGCGATGAATTCGGCGAGGAACTCCTCGACCTGCTGTACGCTTCTGCCGGTGTAATTTGCCGGATCGAGGCGGCTTTCGAGCCCCTCCGCGGTCACGCCGAAGATCGGATCCCCGACGATGCGCTCACAGAGATCGTTTCTGAGGCCCTTCTGCTTGACCTCGGCACCCGCCGCCATGGAATGCACGCGG
>JAGDBX010000066.1 GCA_018110935.1 Oscillospiraceae bacterium | reverse complement strand
GAGGGGGAGCCTGCGATAGAGGCTCCCCCTGAGCGAATCGCAGAGCGATTCGCCCTTAAGGTATCGCTCCGCGATGATCATAATGGGGCTCTGCCCCAAGCCCCGCTCAAGGGACGGTGTCCCTTGAGAATCCCGCTTTAAGCACAGCAAATCCCCCGCCGTCAGGCGGGGGATTCTATACATAACAGGATCAGTCGCCGGAATCGGCGGGCCCGTCTGTTTCCGGTTCTTCTTCGGACGCTTTCTCATCTTCTGCGTCGTCTTCATCGTCAATCTGGAAGCCGTAATCCCGTTCATACGGATCGCCGGATTCCTCGTCGCCCAGAATGCTGACATAGTTCGGATCCGGTTCTTCCGCCTGGGAGCCGATTTCGCCCTTTTCCGGCTTTGGTGTGCGCAGTTTGCGGACAATCAGCAGAATGACCGCCGCAAGGAACAGCACGCCTGCCGCGATCACCGCGGCCAGCATGATCATCTGCTTGTCGATGCCGTGCTGATCGAATTTGATCTTGTTGTCAGAGGCATAGCGCTTCGCCGCGGTGGCAGGCCTGCCGCTGATGACAAAGCCTTCCTGCAGGGATGCTTCTCCCTGTCCCTCCGCGTTTTCGGAGAGCTTATAGCCGAATGCGTAGTCACCGATCTGCTGCACAGTCTCCGGAATCTCAATGCGGTTCATCGCCGTGCAGTCGCAGAATGCTTCCTTGCCGACCGACACGACCGACGCAGGCAGGGTGATCTCTGTCAGCGATTTGCAGCTGAAGAACGCGAAATCACCGATCTCTGTCACGCCGTCTGGGATCGTGAAGGACTTTAACGAGGCGCAGTCTGCAAAAATGCTGCTGCCGATTTTTGTGATGCCGGCAGGATATTCAAAGCTTTCCAGTCCGATACAGTCCGCAAAGGCGCCGTCTCCGATCTCCTCCGCGGAAGCCGGCAGCGTGATCGTCTTCAGATTGATCGCGCCCGCAAAGCAATAGGGCTCAAGGGCTTTGATGCCGTCCGGAACGGTATAGCTGTCCGCAGGATTGCCCGCGGCATAGAGGATCAGTTTTTCGCCGGCCTGATCAAGCAGGACTGTGTCGTCCACGGACTTGTAGGCGGGGTTCGCGGCGTCTGCCGTAACGGTTTTCAGCCCTGTGCAGGAGATCACCGCCATTTCGCCGATGGATGTCAGCGAGGCGGGGATATGCAGTGCCTCCAGCGAGTCGCAGGAGACAAAGCTGGTCGGCTGGATGGATTCCAGATGCTCCGGCAGAGTGACTTTTTTGAGAGAAGAATTGTGATAGAAGGTGTACGGCTGGATCGTTTTCACGCCGTCCGGGAGCTTTACCTCCTCCAGCGTCACGCAGTAGGCAAAGGCGTAAGAGCCGAGCGTCGTGAGCGATTCGGGCAGCCGGATCTCCTTGAGCCCGATGCAGTAGCCGAATGCGCCGTCCGAAACGGTCTCCAGCCCCTCCGAAACGGTGACGGATTCCAGGCTCATGCAGCCGGCAAAAGCGTTTTCGCCGATTTTGCGCACTCTCTCACCGACGCTGATCTTTTTCAGCGCGTTGCAGCCGGAGAACGCCTTTTCTCCGATCTCGATGATCGGATACCCGTCGATCTCCTTCATGACATTGACTTCTGTTACGGCCGTGTCAGCGGATACGATCCGGACGCCGCCGCTGATCTTTTCATAGGTGATGACCTGATCGGTGAAGGTGTTGTCCGCTTCTTCCGCCGCGGCGGGCAGGCAGGCGGCTGCCCCGCAGAGCAGGAGCGCCGCGGCAGCGGCAGTGAGCCGCTTCAGAACAAGATTCAATCTGTACCTCTCCCTTCATCTGCCGTCTCTCCGGCATCCTCCGCAGACGGTTCAGCCTGCGTCTTTTCGGCAGCAGCTCTCGCCGCGGCTCTTTTCAGCTTTTTGGCCTGCTTTTTCGCGTCCTTTGCGGCGGCGGCTTCCTTTGCCTTCCGGTGCCGCTCGGAGATGAACGCCGCAGCGGCGACCGCAGCCAGCAGCAGGCAGCATACGACAACCGCGATGATTTTTCCGGCCTTGGAGGGCTTTTTGTTCTCGTCCGCGGGTGTGGTCTGTGCAGGCTGCACCGGATCATTGATCGCCTCAAAATTGAAGTTGTTGCCCTCATCGTAGTCAGAGGCAAATTTCTGCGCCTGCGAACCCTGATAGCCGCGGATCGTGAAATTCTTATCCATCGCCAGCTCATTGAGGCCGTTCACCTTCCAGCCGAAGGCGCAGCTGCCGATCACCGAGACACTTTTCGGGATCGTCACGGACATCAGCTTGGAGTTCGCGAATGCCTGCTGGCCGATCGACTGCAGCGTTTCGGGCAGCGTCACGGAGATCAGGCCGGTGTTGACGAATGAGGCGTGTCCGATCGAAACAAGGCCGTCCGGCAGCGTCACGCTCATCAGGTCAGAGCAGCCGTTGAAGCAGAAATCCGGAATCTCCTGCACCTTGGAAGGGATCGTGACACGCGTCAGGCTGGAGCATTCCGCAAAGCTGCAGATGCCGAGCGCTTCCAGCGTAGAGGGCAGCGTCACATTTTTGAGACCGTGCGCACCCGCAAACGCCGCGTTCCCGATCGAGGTGATGCCCTCTTCGATCGTCAGCTCGTCGCCGAGCGTCGCAATCGGATAGCGCAGCAGTCCGGTCCCGTCGGTGGTGTAGAGCACGCCGTTTTTGCTCACGCAGTAGGGGTTGCCCTCCTCTACGCGGTATTCCTTGATCGCGGTACATTCCGCGAATGTGTAATTGCCGAAGCCGATGACGGACGCCGGGATCGTCACGGCGGTGATGTCGTGATTGTCCGTAAAGGCGGAATCACCCAGCACGACGACCTCGAGACCGTCCAGCTCGGACGGGATCACGACCTCGGTGTCCGTGCCGTTGTATTTCTCGATGCAGGCTGCCTTTTTCGACTCGTCCTCCACGCCGATCATCCGCGTGTATTCGTAATCGCCGCATTTGATCGTTTCTTTTTCCGGTACGTCATCTCCTCCGATGATGACATCATCCCAGATCGCGCCGCAGGGGATCGCCGTACAGGCCGCCGCCAGCAGCGCGAAGAGCGCGCCTGTGCTCTTTGCCGCAAGTTTCTGAAGTTTCATTTGCATACCCTCTCCGTATCATTCCGCAGGACGCAGCCTGCGGGAAAAATAAAGGGCAGAAACCGGGAATCCTCTCTTGCCCATGTCTCTGCCCTCTGTTGTTCACGCCCTTTGTTTCTGATTATTCCACTGTAACGGATTTCGCGAGATTTCTGGGTTTGTCGACATCGTTGCCGCGCAGCACCGCCGCATAGTAAGCGATCAGCTGCAGCGGAACGACCGCGAGCATCGGCATCAGCAGGTCATCGGTCTCCGGCAGCGGGAAGCAGCAGTCCGCGATCTCGGAATCGGTGCAGGCGGATTCGCCGCAGACCAGAACGGTCATGGCGCCTCTCGCCTTGCATTCCTTGATGTTGGAAACGGTCTTTTCGTGCAGCGCCCTCTGCGTGTCAACCGCAATGACCGGCATCCCGTCATAGATCAGCGAGATCGTGCCGTGCTTCAGTTCGCCGGCGGCATAGGCCTCGCTGTGGATGTAGCTGATCTCCTTGAGCTTCAGCGAGCCCTCCATGGAGAGCGCGTAGTCAAGGCCTCTTCCGATGTAGAGCAGCGATTCGGTCTCCGTGAGCTTCTTCGCGATCTCCTGCGTCTCCGCGCTGCGGGCGAGCACCGTGTCGATGCGTGCCGGCATATCGAGCAGAAGCCCCGTCAGGCGGCGGCATTCCTCCTCGGTGATCTTCCCCTTGGAAAGCGCCAGCTCAAACGCGAAGAGATACATCACGGCGATCTGCACCATATAGGCCTTGGTCGACGCGACGGCGATCTCCGGTCCGGCGTGCGTGTAGATCAGCATATCCGCCTCACGCGCGATGGACGAGCCCTTTGCGTTGACGACCGCCAGTGTCTTGGCGCCGCGCTCCTTCGCAAGACGCATCGCCGCGAGCGAATCCGCCGTTTCGCCGGACTGCGAGATGATGATGATGAGGTCGCCTTCACCGATCAGCGGGTCGCGGTAGCGGAATTCCGACGCGATATCCACAATGACCGGCACTCTTGCCAGCTTCTCGATGACATATTTGCCGACCATGCCCGCGTGCATTGCCGTGCCGCAGGCCACGATGAAGATATTGCGGAAATCGCGGATGTTCTCCTTGGTGATGCCGCATTCGCTCAGATCCGGCAGGCCGTTCTCCACACGCGGCAGGACGGTTTTCTTGATCGCGTCGGGCTGCTCGTTGATCTCCTTCAGCATGAAGTGATCGTAGCCCTGCTTCTCCGCCGCCTCCATGTCCCAGTCAGCGGTCTGGAGCGCCTTTTCAACCGGCTTTCCGGTCTTTTCGTCATAGAAGCGGATGCCGTTTCGGTCAAGCTCGGCGATCTCGCCGTGCTCCAGCAGATAATACTGCTTTGTGTATTTCAGGATCGCGGGGACATCCGAAGCGATGAAGCTCTCGCCCTCTCCCGCGCCGACGATCAGCGGGCTTTCGCGCCGCACGGCGTAGACGCAGTCGGGGCGGTCGCTGAACAGGATGCCCAGCGCGAAGCTGCCTCTGACCTCCGCCATGGTCGCGGCGATGGCGCTGAGCGGGTCGCCGGTGTAATGCGAGTCAAGCAGCTGCGCGACAACTTCGGTATCGGTATCGGAGACAAAGGTTCTGCCCTTTGCGATGAGCTGCTCTTTGATCTCCTTGTAATTTTCAATGATGCCGTTATGGACGAGCGTGACCTTCTCGCCGCCTCTGTGCGGGTGAGAATTGACATCCGAGGGTTCGCCGTGGGTGGCCCAGCGGGTGTGCCCGATGCCGACCGTGCCCTGCGGGCGGCCGACGGAATTCATTTTATCGGCAAGATTTGCGAGCTTGCCCTGCGCCTTGATGACCTCAACTGCATTGTTGACAACAACAGCGATGCCGGCGGAGTCATAGCCGCGGTATTCCAGCTTGGAAAGCCCGTCCAGCAGCACTGCCGCACAGTCGCGCTTTCCGACATAGCCAACGATTCCACACATATAGTCAAAGATTCCTTTCTCTCAGAGAATGTGCCTGATAAGGGGCGCGCCGGTTTATCCTCGCAGACGCGCCGGTGCATACTTACAGATATGCAATCCTATTATATCATGTTCATCCGGAAAATGCAAGTGTTTTTGCGAAAGAAGCAGTTTGTGCGCAGACAGCGGCAAAAAACGGTCTTTATGCCCCGATCAGAACCTGATCGTAGGCAAACAGCGCTTCGTTGATCTCAAAGACATTGTAGTTGCCCGTTTTGATGAAATACAGCACGATGATATCGAACGGCGTGCTCGGAGAGAACGCGTAGCCTGCCCTGCGCAGCAGATCCTCCGTTTCCTCCGCCGAAAGCTCCAGCGCGACCGCAAAGGCGATCGCTGTCGCCTTTTTGGGGCGGTAGTGGATATCCGAGCGGATCTTGGAAAAGAGCTTGCGGTCGATATTGGCCTTTTTGTAGCATTCCGCATCGGTCATGCCGTGCGCGTCGATCAGCCGCAGAAGCATCTGCGTGAAGCTCTCATCCGCGTGCAGAAGCTCCTCCTTCAGCGAAGCGGGGACTGCCGCGGGCATCGGCTCCGCCATGCAGTATTCCGCATCCGCGGCGATCTCCGCGGCAGTGTCCGCGGTCTCTTTCCGGACCGCGCCCGCGAAGTTCATGTTTCTAAAGAGTCTGCGCCGCGGCTTTGCCGCCTTCTGTGCGCCGGAAAAGGCGCTGCCTGACTGACCGGATCCGCTCTTTCCGGCACGGTCCAGAAGCTCCGAGATCTCGGGATACCAGCTCCGGCGTCTGTCGGGTGTGCCGTCATAGATCACGAGCGTGACAGTCATATCAGGGTGTGTCTCCAGAAAGGCGGCGATCGTCTGCACAGCGATCCGCTGTGCCTCCTGCTCCGGATAGCCGTATGCCCCTGCCGAAATGAGCGGGAACGCGACCGTTTCAAGGCCGTTCTCCGCGGCCAGCGAAAGCGCGGTCCGGTAGCAGCTGCAGAGCAGCTCCGGTTCGCCGGAGCGGCCGCCCTGCCAGATGGGGCCGACCGTGTGGATGACATAGTCCGCCGGCAGGCGATAGCCCTTTGTCAGCTTGGACTGCCCTGTCCTGCAGCCGCCGAGCGTTCTGCATTCCGCGAGCAGTTCAGGCCCCGCGGCGCGGTGGATCGCGCCGTCTACGCCGCCGCCGCCGAGCAGGCTTTCATTCGCGGCGTTGACGATCGCGTCACACCGGATTTTTGTGATATCCCCGTGGATCAGCTGGAATGGCATAGGATCAGTCCTTTCTGATCGGTTTCATGTTGAAGGCAATTCCGCGCAGAGCCGGCGGTGCAGATGCGCAGTCAGGCGGGCTTTGTGCGGTGTACCTCAATGATCAAACGGTCTGGTGTGAAGGATCTTCACCAGACCGATCACGGCGCACAGCGCCCCGGCAGCTTCGCAGACAAATGCCGCGATGAGCAGGCGCCGGAAGGCCTTTTTGTCCGGCGGTGACTGCTGCATTTTTTTGCGGCCGTGCTTTGCAAGGATCAGCCCTGCGGTCATGCCGGCAGCGAGCGGAATGACTGTCATGCCGAAAATGACAGCGACAGCGAGCACGGCGACAATGCTGAGCAGGAAGCCGAGAAGTCCGTCGTCAAGCCCGGTGTTTGCAGCCTGCCATCGCAGCGTGATCAGCGCGAGGAACAGCCCGCCGAATAACAGCGAAATGCGCCCGATGATCTGCGCGGCACGGATTGTCTGATGCGCGTTCAGGCGTTCCGCCGGCGTCAGCATCGGGGAGAGATCATCCGCCGGCGAAGCGGTCACCGGCGCGGTCTGCTCCGGCTGTCCGGAAGCAGCAGTCCCGCGGTACCGCTCTGCCTCCTCCGGCGTCAGCCGCCCCTCCGCGACAAGGCGTTTGAGCGCCGCCGCCGCGATCTCCGCGGAACGATCCTGTTCCGCAGGCGTTTTCTGTTCGTCCAAAGCGTTCACCGCCCTTTCCGGAGCGGGACGCGTCAGCCGTGTTCCGCCGCGTATCCGTTCCGATAGTCCTTTCCGGCGTCAAAGGCTGCAAGATCCGCAGCCGACAGCGTCCCCTTGCCGTCAAAGCGGTAAAAGCTGCCCTGCTCCGCCGTGAATTCGATCACGCAGTAGTCCGGGTCGTCCGGCCCCTGCGGGTAGTATTTTTCGTCGCCGTCGTTCCAGAGCAGCGTCTTGAATCTGCCCGATGTATGCACGGTCACGCTTCCGCTGAGGCAGAGCCCGCAGAAGGCCTCGTCATCAGCAAAATACAGGCTTGCCGCGCCGTTCTGCAGCAGATGCTGCGCGTGCGCGGAGCTCGTGTTCGTCGAGATCAGATGCCCGCCCAGCCCTCTGTGCCAGACACAGAACACCCTGCGCAGCTGCACGGTTCCGTCCGGAGCCGCGTAGCCGAGCGTCGCGAACAGGGAGCGGTCGATCATCCGCATCAGTTCCTGCTTCGTCATGTCAGTTCAGTCTGGAGCCGTAACGCACGACCGTTTCGGCGCCGTTTTCGGAATTGGCGAGGATCTGCGGATCGATCTGTACGGCATCCTTCGGCAGAACGAGCACGACCGTGGAGCCGCCGAACTCAAAATACCCCTTTTCGATGCCGCGCGCGACCCATTTGCCGTGCGGATGGTTGACGATCTTCCCGACCATCATCGCGCCGACCTCGATCTGCAGGATGTCGCCGAAATGCATGGTGTGCAGCATCGTGACGGTGCGCGTGTTCTGATGATAGACCTTGACATATTCCGCCGACACGGGATTGACCGTGTGCAGCACGCCCTCAATGACGCGGGTCGTGCCGGGGCGGCAGTCGTCGATATAGCAGTAACGGTGATAGTCGTCCGGCGTCAGGCGGAAGATCAGGCAGAGCCCGCCGCGGTACTGTGCCGCGAGCCTGCGGCAGCCGAGAAACGCGCCGAGGCTGTAATCCGCGCCCTTGACGGTAAAATGCGTGTTCTCCGTGACCGGCACGACGGTGAGCTTTGCGTCACACGGGCTGATGAACGCCGCGGGATCGCGGTCGACCGGGCGGCATTCCGGCTTGACGGGGCGCGTGAAAAAGGCGTTGAAGCTGCGGAATTTTGTTTCGGCATAGTCTTCCATGCGGATATGCTTTTTTGCGACGAACGGCGGGATCGCGACCGTTGAGAGCGGGTGCTCCAGCGCGGCGCCGGCAAGCTTTGAGACGAGCGGCTGCGTCAGGACCTTCAGTGCGGCGCGGCCCGGTGCGGTGCCGTAGAGCAGAGAGAGCAGCCTGCCCTGCGAGGCGCAGGAATCTGCGACGGGATTGCCGCTGCGGTCACAGATCGCGGCGCCCTGTGCGGGTTCGTTTTTTGCCATGGATATGCCTCCTTTTCGCAGAAAGAATCAAAAAGCGCGACCCCGTGACGGGGGACGCTCCGCGTGGTGCGGAGCGCGCCTGTCAGACCGGATCGCGCGTCAGGTTCAGCCGTGACGGTGCTTGAAGATCAGCAGAATCAGCTCTGCCAGTCCCATGAGGATAAAGATGAGCATTGCGCGCATCTGCGGCTTTCTCAGGTGGAATTTTGTAATGAACGCCAGCGCGATGAGCGCGTAGACGGCGGCACCGACATAGGGGAAGGCGGCACCGAGATCCTTCCGGAAGCAGAACAGCAGCGGAATGATCAGTGCGGTCGAGGTCACGGGCAGGCCCTCGTAGAGCTTTCTGCGCTCCGTGGTGACCTGCTGACGCTCCTCCTCCGTCACATTGAAATAGGCAAGCCGGATCAGCGCCGCGAGACTGTAGCAGCTGAAGATCGCGATATGCACCGGCGAACGGAGCGCGGCGCTGAAGGCGATCATCGGCGGAAGCAGGCCGAAGCAGACCATGTCCGAAAGCGAATCGATCTGGATGCCGAAGCGGCATTCCTGCGGAGTGCGGTCTTTTTTTGTTTTGGCGACCTTGCCGTCAAACATATCACATAAGCCTGCGAGCAGCAGCATCACAATGGCAGAATTGGTACTGCCGTGCGCGGCGAAGTACAGGCCGACCGAACCGCACACAAATCCGACATAGGTCAATATCACAGTATAGCTGTAAAAACCGATCATCTGTCATCCCTCTATCTTCATGGCGCCGCGGGTACAGAAAACGGCGCCGGATTTTCCCTTTCCCTCTATTATAACAAATTCTGCTGCTTTTTGCAAGTGGTTTTTCCGTTCCTTTAGAAAAACTTCATTTGTAAAGAATCCCCTGCTTTCGGCAGAGGATTCCGGATTCCCGGTTCCGCGTCACAGCAGCAGGCCGGTGAGAAATGCCGCGAGTGACGCCGCGAGCGCGACCGCGATCAGCGGCAGGCCGAAGAACGCGAGGCAGAGCGCCGCCGCGGTGCCCGCTGCCGCCGTCAGGACGCTGCCGGTGCTGTAAAAGATCGCCGGGATCGTCATGGCACTCAGCACGGCATAGGGGATGTAGTACAGAAAGCTGCGCAGGAATTTTGAGCGGATCTTCCTGCGGAAAAAGGCGAACGGGATCACGCGGATCAGGTAGGTCACGCCTGCCATCACCGCGATATACGCGACGTGATTCATGCGGTGCCGCCCTCCTCTCCGTCCGGTTCATCCGGCCGCGGGAACAGGATCGCCGCGGCTGCGGCCGCCGTCACGGCGCAGAGGATCACGGCAAAGCCCTCAGAGAGCGCGGGGATCAGATACCGGCAGAGGACGCTCAGTCCCGCCGCGGCCAGCACCGCGCAGAGGATCGCCTTGTCCTTTTTTGCGGGCGGCACGATGATCGCAAGGAACATGCCGTAGAGCAGGATGCCGAGCGCGGCGGTCACGCGTGCGGGGAGCAGCGCGCCTGCAAAGGCGCCCAGAAAGGTCCCCAGAACCCAGCCCGCGGCGGCGATCAGCGTCATGCCGTACAGATACGGCGGTTCGAGCGCGCCCGGCTGTGCCGCGCAGACGCCGAAGATCTCGTCGGTGATGCCGTATGCGCCGAGCATCCGCTGCGGTGTGCGGAAGCGTTTGCTGCATTTCTGCGAAAGCGAGAGCGCCATCAGTGCGTATCGGATGTTGATCGTCAGCTGCACCAGCGCCATTTCGGCAAGGCTTCCGCCTGCCGCGATGACATTGACGCCTGCCGCCTGTCCGGCTGAGGTCAGGTTCAGCAGAGAGATCAGCGTCGCCTCAAGGACGCTCATACCGGCGCGCACTGCCATGATGCCGAAGCCGAACGACACGGAAAGGTATCCGAGCCCGATCGGCAGGCCGTGCAGCAGGCCGCGCCGGAAAAAGTGCGGTTTTGTTTCTGTCATTTGGTTCTCCGTTTCAGGGGTGAAGGTGCGGGTGTGCGCGGATCACTGCAGCTTTGCGGCAGTGAGGGTATTGCGCATGAGGATCGCGCGCGTCATCGGGCCGACGCCGCCCGGCACCGGCGTGATCGCGGAGGCCTTCTTTTCCACCTCGTCGTAGCAGACATCGCCGCAGAGCCTGCCGTCCGCGTCACGGTTCATGCCGACGTCGATGACAACGGCGCCCTCCTTGACCATATCTGCGGTGACAAAGCCCGCCTTGCCGACTGCCGCGACGAGAATATCCGCCTGCCGTGTCTGCTTCGCGAGATCCTTTGTCTTTGAGTGGCAGATCGTGACGGTGCCGGAGCGGTGCAGCAGGAGCATCGCCATGGGCTTTCCGACGATATTGCTTCTGCCGATGACGACACAGTGCCTGCCCGCGATGTCGATGCCGGAGGCATCCAGCATCTCAATGACGCCTGCGGGTGTGCAGGGCAGGAAGTTGAAATCGCCGATCATGATGTGGCCGACATTTTCCGGATGAAACGCGTCCACATCCTTTGCGGGCGAGATCGCGTGCAGGATCGTCTGCTCGCAGATCTGCTTCGGGAGCGGCAGCTGCACGAGAATGCCGTTGACGGTCTCATCCGCGTTCAGCTTTGCGATCAGCTCCAGCAGCTCTGCCTCGGTCGTCTCCTCCGGCAGCGCGTATTCGTAGCTTCTGAAGCCACATTCCGCGCAGTCCTTCTCCTTGTTGGAGACATAGACGCGGGACGCGGGATTGTTGCCGACCAGCACGACTGCCAGCCCGGGATTTTTGCCCGCAGCCTTGAGCTTTTCGACCTCTGCGCGGACCTCTGCCTTGACATTTGCGGCAATTTTCTTGCCGTCGATGATCTGTGCCATGTTTCATTTCCTCCGTGATGATTTGATGAGATTCTGTCTGAAGGACAGAAGCGTTCAGTGATAAGCGGGCTTGCGGAACTGCCAGCCGGCCGCGCCGAGCAGAGAGCGGAACATTCCGGAGATCTGCATGGATTCGCTGACGCCGGTCTTGCACCAGATGGCAAAATGCTCGCAGTTGTTGGTCAGCAGGTTGTAGTTCGTCTCGCCCAGCCGGGAGCGCGCTCTCGCGACGGTCTCCTCCGGCGAATAGAGATGATAGCCGTACTGCTGCTGCAGCCGCCGTGCCAGCTCCTCCGAGACCGATTCGCTGTGCGGGGCGGAGCCGTTGTTCCCGATGCGGACGGGCGGCTGATACGGGCGCGGAAAATCGAGTACGAAGTATTCCGTATCGGAGCGCAGGAAGTTCCGCAGGTCGGTCGCGTGGACCGTCGCGTGCCCGATCGTCATGCTCGCGGGGATCGCGTAATGCACGATGCAGGTGTCGCTCAGATAGATCCCGTAATGCTCGTAGGCGCCGTTTCTGCGCACAACACCGATGATGTCGCCGTACTGCGCCTGCACGGGCTGCTGCACGCTGCCGCCGGACGGAAGCACACCCGCTTCCCGCATCGCGGCCGACTGTGCGGCGCGGCGCGTCATGGACTGTTCCAGCTGCTCCTGCGTGCCGCGGTCCACGACCGTGCCGAATTTGTCGATGATGCGGCAGCTGCCGTTCACGACATGGCGCTGGAGCGTGTAATCTCCGGCGTAATCGAGGTCCTCCCAGCAGTAGGGCTTGTCCAGTACGGAAAACGAGGTGTCGTCACCGAGCGGCTGACGGCTGCCGGTGTAGGCGTCCAGCTTGTCGGCCAGTCGGCCCATGCCTCTGCTGAGTGCGTCCAGAATATCCATAGCAATCTCCTTTCCGGTATATGCTTCTGCCTTTACATATCATACCACAAATCGCGCAGGAATGCAAGTGCCGGAGACAAGGAAGGGGCAGAGCGTCTGCACGGGTGACGCTCTGCCCTGATTGTCCGTATTCACTCTGTGCGGCGCCTCAGCGGGCTCCCGCACCGGGTTCCGACTGCATCGGATACACATCCTTTCGGATTATTTGAATTGAAAAAGGAGTTTTATGCGGTTTACCGTCCCGCCGGACCTTTCCTGTGCCACATCGGAAACACATCCTTATATTATATGGTATGCGGTGCCGTTCCGCGGCAGCCGCGATACGGGATTTTCACAGTTCGGGACTGTACTTCGTGCCGTGTATTAAGGCGGTATCATCTTCTTCATGGGAAACACATCCTTTTTTTGAGATTGTTGCCTTGTCATTTGTTGTCAGCCCATTGGTCTCTCCTCCGTTTCGGCTGCAAGCTGTACAGCTCTTTGTTTGATTGTATTATACCACATCTTTTCTGATATGTCAATACCTTTTGTGTAACATCTATATATTTTTATTAAATAACAAATGCATAAACGGCAGGTGCTGAACAGCAGGAAAAGTGCCGAAACACGGCAAAAACAGGGGGTAAAAAGCTATAAAATGTTAGATTTAGCAAAACGGAACAAATATGAGTATTTCCGTTTGTTGAATATCTACAATTTAGGGGAAAGGGCTTGCATTTTCAGAAAAACAATGCTATAATGTCAATATGTATATGTGCCGTGGGCGAAGTGCCGTCTGCCGTACCTCACAGCTGATTTGCAGCCGCAGTCTGCCGCGCCGCACCTTACATAATTTCATACTAAGGAGAGGTTTGAATGAAATCACTTTTTAAGCGTGTGCTCGCAACCGCAACCGGTTCAGTGCTCCTCGTGAGCCAGCTCGCAGCGACCGGCATCAACATCAACGCAGCTGACGACGCTTCCGGCACCGTCCTCAACAAGGAATGGCTCACCGATGTCCCTGTGGACACCAAGACCTTCCCGCTCCCGGGGATCGACGAACTCCCTGTTGTGATCGAAGGTGAAGAGACCGAAGCTGAAGCAATTCAGTGGGGCGAGTCCATCTGGAACGATCAGTTTGAGTCCGCGATCAACACGATCGTCGGCGACAAGGACTTTGTCGAGAAAACCTTCTTCGGCAAGAAGGCAAGAGACATCGTTGTCAGAAACCTGGCAAGAACCACCTATTTCACCGAGGCTGAGGCTGAGGAGCTCACCAACGGCGTCAGCGTTGCGGATGTGAAGGTCAGCAGCGGCAAGGCGACCGCTGAGATCAGCATTGACGGCGTCAACGACAGAATCGGCGCAGTTGCCGAGGATGCGCTGACCAGACGCGGCATCGAGTTCGTGAACGCGGACGGCGCACCGGTCGTCATCGACTGGTCGAAGTTCCCGCTCTACGGCAGCGGTACCGTTGAGGTCGACTACAGCAAGTTCGACAAGACCGCTACCTACAATGTCACCTTCACCGACGGTGAGAAGGATTATGACGGCTACGACGAGTTCGCACAGTATGTTGCCGACAAGTTCAACGCTGCCGTTGATTTCATCGCCGACGAGGCGGCCAAGCAGAACGCTCCGAAGCTCGCTTCCGACATCCAGAAGTACAGAGGCCGCTTCGATACCCTGAAGGCTGAGACCGAGGCTGTCATCGACGCTGTTGAAGCAATCAGTTTCACCAGCACCGATCCGGCTGAGGCTTATGACACCTATAAGGGCAAGTTTGAAGATGCCGTGAAGAATAACGGAGCTCTGACCAAGCGCTTCGCAGACCGTGCAGCGGCTGAGTTCTACCGCATCCCGAAAAACCTCGACGCCATCCTCAAGGGTGAGCGCGGCACCGCATGGATCCAGTACGCGATCGATGCTGCAAAGAAGTTCGCAAACGACAAGGTCAGCGTTGATCTGAAGGCTACCGATTTCGCTGAAATCGTCGATGAGGGCTACGACTACGAGATCACCGTTCCGAACGGCTTCTCTGCTGATGTGGAGTTCAAGCTCGCGGACGACAAGAACGCTGATGTCTTCGACGCGATCGAGATGGCATACGGCGACCAGTGGGCAGCGGAAGGCTATGAGCTCGTTTCCGTCACCTCCCACAAGGAAGTCACCCTGAACGCTGAGACGGACAGACTGGTTGACAGCGAGAAGCTGTTCTACGATGTTGTCCGTATCATCGACGAGGTCCTGCTGAAGAAGGTCGAGGAGGAAACCACCGAGTCCACCACTGAGTCTACTACTTCCTCGGAGACCACTACCGAGTCCACTACTTCCTCGGAGACCACCACCGAGTCGACCACTTCTTCCACCGAGGAGTCCACCACTGAGTCGACCACTTCTTCTACTGAGGAGTCCACCACCGAGTCGACCACTTCTTCCACCGAGGAGTCCACCACCGAGTCGACCACTTCTTCCACTGAGGAGTCCACCACCGAGTCGTCCACCGAGTCTGAGCCGGTTGAGACCACCACTACGACCGAAGGCACGGATGTCTACGGCGAGGAAGGCCTCTATGAGCTCGCTTTCAATGCTGAAGGCGTTGCTGATGAGCTGGTCTACTGGTCTGAAGAGACCACCGAGTTCGATTTCGACAATCTGTCTGTCAAGATGGTTCTGAGCATCACCTCCGAGGACGGTTCTTCCACCTCCAAGGATATCGATGTGACCGCAGCATTTGAGCCGAAGCAGAAGAGCCCGCAGGACTTTGACTTTGTCGGCTTTGCAAACTACAACATCCAGATCGCTCTGACTGATGTCGGCGCAATCCGTTCCGCACTGGAAGCAGAGATTGAAGATGCGAAGAAGGATGAAGTGATCGAAAAGCTCCTGAAGACCTACAAGGTCGAAGAGGGCAGACTGGCTGACACCAAGGGCCAGATCCCGGTCATCCTCGTCCTCCGCGGCGACTTCGACCTGGACAACCATGTTACCGCGTTTGATGCAAACGCAGCCCTGCTGTTCTCGAACCTCGTGACTGCAGAAAACACCCTGCAGGAGATCATGGATCAGACCGATCCGAGAAAGTTCGGCCTTGCTGATCTGCAGAGCTTCATCAAGTATTCTCACTATGCAGGCGATGTGACCGGCGACGGTATCCTGCATCCGTTCGACACGACTCTCATCCAGCGTTACTTCAACCTGAAGGATGTTGCTGAGATCGATGATACTGATTGGGATAGAGATGTTGTCAAGAAGACCACCACTGTGATCGAGAGACTGCACTCTGAGCCGCTGGCATACGAGTTCTGATTTCGTATTAACCACAAAAGAGACTGCTGCGAAAGCGGCAGTCTCTTTTTTATGCTGATTTTCCGAACAGCTCCTCTCTTAAAAGGTATCGCTTCGCGATGTTTATAATGGGGCTCTGCCCCATGCCCCGCTCAAGGGACAACTGTCCCTTGAGAATCCCGCTTTAAGCACAGCAAAGCCCCCGCCTGACGGCGGGGGCTTTCTCAAAATAAAAGTTTCGGTCAAGCCTTTTCAAAG
>JAGDBX010000065.1 GCA_018110935.1 Oscillospiraceae bacterium | reverse complement strand
GCGACGATCTTGACCTCGGGCAGACCGGCTTCATCGAGCATGATGCGTGCCTTCTTCGAAAGATAGGCGATGTCGCCGCTGTCGATGCGGATACCCTGCGGCACATGACCGGCCGCCTTGAGTTCCTTGAACACGGTGATCGCGTTCGGCACACCGGATTTCAGCACATGATAGGTGTCAACGAGCAGCGTGCAGGCATCCGGATAGACCTTTGCATAAGCGCGGAACGCCTCCAGCTCGGTCGGGAAGAGCTGCACCCAGCTGTGCGCCATCGTGCCGAGCGCGGGAACGCCGAATTCACGGTCGCAGATCGCACAGGCCGTACCTGCCGCGCCCGCGATATAGGCCGCTCTTGCGCCGTAGAGTGCGCCGTCGCCGCCCTGTGCGCGTCTGGAGCCGAATTCCATGACCGGTCTGCCTTCGGCGGCGCGGACGATCCGGCTCGCCTTGGTCGCAATCAGCGACTGATGGTTGATGGAAAGCAGCAGCATCGTCTCGACAAACTGCGCCTGGATCGCCGGACCGCGGACGGTCATCAGCGGCTCATGCGGGAAGATCGGCGTACCCTCCGGGATCGCCCAGACATCGCAGCAGAACCGGAAATCCGCAAGATAGCTGAGAAATGCCTCGGAGAAGATGTTCTTTCCGCGCAGATACTCAATATCCGCTTCGGTGAAGCGCAGGCTTTTCAGGTATTCGACCGCCTGCTCAAGACCCGCCATCACGGCATAGCCGCCCTGATCGGGCACCTTGCGGAAGAAGAGGTCAAAGCAGGCCGTGACATTGCCCAGACCGTTTTCCAGATAACCGTTTGCCATCGTCAGCTCATAGAAATCGACGAGCATGGTCAGATTGCGGGCGGCAAGGAGAGAATCACTGTGGTTGCCGTTCATGTGTTGACACCTCTTTCTTGCAGAAAGACCGCTGCCCGCAGGAAATCCGCAGGCAGACGGTCTGTTTCAGGCTCAGCCGATCTCGACGATCTCGCCGCGCTGGTCGCGGCTGCCGAGAACAGCGTTCGCCTCATCTGTATCAATGTGCATCGCGAGGGCATACTTGTTCGAAACACGCACGACAACATCACCGAGGATCGCGGAGCGCTCCGGTGTCTGAACCTTGACCCAGACGATCTGCTTGTCGCTGACGCCGAATGCGGCAGCGTCCTCAGGCGTCATGTGAATGTGGCGCTTTGCGACGATCACGCCGTGGTCGATCTCGACCTCACCGCAGGGGCCGACCAGCTTGCAGCCGGGCGTGCCTGCGAGCTCACCGGATTCGCGCACGGGCGCGGAAATGCCGATGGAACGGGCATCCGTTGCAGAGAGCTCCACCTGATCCTCCGGACGGACAGGGCCGAGGATCGAAACGCCGGTCAGCGTCTTCTTCGGGCCGACGACATCGATGCGCTCTTCGCAGGCGAACTGTCCGGGCTGGGACAGATCCTTCTTCTTGGTCAGCTGATGGCCCTCGCCGAACAGGATCGCGAGCGTCTCCTCAGTCACATGCACATGGCGGGCAGATGTTTCAACAATGAAATCCATTTTGAGTTACCTCCGGAAATATGATAAAAATATCAGAGCCACGCGCGCCTTTTGAAACTGCGCGCTTGTATCCTTATATATTCTACTACAAAATGCCGGTTTCGTCAAGTGGCAGGGGGTGCAGATTTCCTGCGAAAAACAGAGCACTTTTTGCGCAGATTGCGCGGTCCGCACGGAAAGCAGGCGTTCTCCGGCAGAAATTCGGCAATTTCTATTGCATTTTTGCGGGAAATATGATAAAATAAATTGTATACCTGCACCTTGTTCATCCGGTGCGCAGAAAGGAATGTATTTATCATGAGTGAGATCCGTTATCCGGAACTGTGGGAAAGCGGCGAGCAGAAGATCGCATGGGTCAAGAGCAATATGCCTCTGCTGCGCAGCATTGAGGAGGAATTCTCCCGCACGAAGCCCTTTGCGGGCAAGCGCATCGCGCTTTCGATCCATCTTGAAGCAAAGACCGCGTATCTCTGCCGCGTCATGGCGGCGGGCGGCGCGGAAATGTATATCACCGGCTCCAATCCGCTGTCCACACAGGACGATGTTGCCGCGGCGCTTGTCCACGGCGGCCTGAATGTCTACGCGTGGCACGGCACGACACCGGAGGAATATGAGGCACACACCCGGAAGGTCATTGAGGCGAAACCGCATTTCATCATTGATGACGGCGGCGACCTCGTCACACTGATCCATGAGCAGTACCCGGAGCTCCTGCCGGATGTCATCGGCGGCTGCGAGGAGACCACGACCGGCATCCTGCGTCTCAGGGCCATGAACGCGGCCGGAACGCTGAAATTCCCGATGATGCTCGTCAACGACGCGGACTGCAAGCATCTCTTTGACAACCGCTACGGCACCGGTCAGTCCGTCTGGGACGGCATCAACCGCACGACGAATCTGATCGTCGCGGGCAAGACCGTCGTGGTCGCAGGCTACGGCTGGTGCGGCAAGGGCACCGCGATGCGCGCAAAGGGCATGGGCGCCAAGGTCATCGTCACCGAGGTCGATCCGATCAAGGCGATCGAGGCGGTCATGGACGGCTTCACCGTCATGAAGATGGAGGAGGCCGCGAAGATCGGCGACTTCTTCGTCACGGTCACGGGCTGCGAGCATGTCATCACCGAAAAGAGCTTCCTCAATATGCACGAGGGCGCGATCCTCTGCAACGCCGGTCACTTCGATGTCGAGGTCGATATGGCAGGCCTGCGCAAGCTGGCGGTCAAGTCCTTCCCGGCCAGAAACAATATCATCGGCTATACGCTTCCCAACGGTGTGACGGTCTATGTCATCGCAGAGGGACGCCTTGTCAATCTCGCGGCGGGCGACGGCCATCCGGCGGAGATCATGGACATGAGCTTTGCCATTCAGGCGCTGTCTGCTCAGTGGCTCATGAAGAACCGCGGTTCCGTCAGCACGATGCTGAACAATGTCCCGCGTGAGGTCGATGAAGCGGTCGCGCGCCGCAAGCTCGAAAGCATGGGCATCACGATCGACGAGCTGACAAAAGAGCAGAGGATCTATCTCTACGGAGAAGCATGATCCAGAATAACTGACTATATTCTGAAGGAGGTCTTCCGCAATGGGTACGCCGGAGCTGGACGCGATCAGCGCAAAACTGGACCTTGTGCTGGCAAACCAGAAGCAGCACGCGGAGAAATACGAGAATTACTCGGCATTCTTCCGCAAAAAGCTCAATGATTCCTTTGAGATGATGACAAAGGCGCTGACGGCGCAGTCTGTCGTGCTGACGGACGGCATCGCGAGGCTGGAGCGGACGCTGAAGGCTCCGCAGAACACCCTCACGCCGGACGCGAAGCACGCGGAGCTTCTCCGGCAGATCGCGGAGCTGACACAGGCGGTGCAGGAGATCGCGGCGGCACAGTCCGAGCTGACCGCACATCACGCCGCGCTGCTCGGCAAGGCAGTCGCGGACGGCTTCCGGCAGATCAGCGCGCTGCAGGATACCGATATGCAGCTGCAGCAGGAGGGCGTCGCGAAGATCGGCGCGCGGCTCGGCATCACGGAAGAACAGCCGGACGGACCGGATACACCGGATGATCCGCAGCAGTCATAAAAGGAGAAACAGTCATGACAGTCAAAGAACAGCTTCAGGGCTGCGTTGAATTTGTAAAGGCGCGCGTCAGCTTTTGCCCGAAGGTCGCGCTCGTGCTCGGCTCAGGGCTCGGCGGCTTTGCCGATACGCTCGATGTCGTGCAGACACTTGATTACAAGGATATCCCGAACTTCCCCGTCTCAACGGTCGCGGGACACAACGGACGCTTTGTCTTCGGACACTGCGCGGGCGTGCCGGTCGCGGCCATGCAGGGCAGAGTGCATATGTACGAGGGCTATACGCCGCAGGAAGCGGTCCTGCCGCTTCGCCTGCTGCGTGCGCTCGGTGCGGAAATCCTCTTCCTGACAAACGCGGCGGGCGGCATCCAGCCGGGCATGAAGGCAGGCGAATTCATGCTGATCACCGACCAGATCTCGAGCTTTGTGCCCTCTCCGCTGCGCGGGGAGAATCTCGATGAACTGGGCGTGCGTTTTCCCGACATGAGTGCGGTATACAGCCCGCGTCTGCAGAAAATCATCCGCAGAATCGCGGTCAATGAGGACATTCCGCTGAAAGAGGGCGTGTATGTGCAGACAGCCGGCCCCGCTTACGAATCCCCCGCGGAGATCCGGATGTTCCGGAGCCTCGGCGCGGACGCGGTCGGCATGAGCACGGCGATCGAGGCGATCGCGGCACGGCACTGCGGCATGGAGATCTGCGGCGTGTCCTGCATCAGCAATTTGGCGGCGGGCATTTCGCCGCATCCGCTCTCGCATGAGGAGGTCAAGGAGGCCGCCGACAAAGCGGCACCGCAGTTTGAAACACTTGTGCGCCGGACGATCGAGGAGATCGGAAAAGTGTGATCATACGGCCGTTTCAGGACGCGGACGCGGAGGCGGTCTCCGCGCTGATCCTGCACACCTTCCGCGTCTCAAACAGCAGGGATTACCCGCCGGAATACGGTGAGGCGCTGGCAAAGACGCTTTCCCCTGCCGGCATCCGCCGCCGCGCGGAATCCGGACACGGATATGTGGCCGCGGTCGGAGAAACAGTCATCGGCTGCGGCATGATCGCGCCGTATTTCGGCAGTGAGACCGAAAGCATCCTGCTGACGATCTTCGTGCTGCCGGAGTATCAGGGCAGAGGCATCGGGCGGCAGATCGTCGGAACGCTCGAACAGGACGAATTCTTCCTGCGGGCAAAGCGCATTGAGATCCCCGCTTCCGTCACAGCGGCAGAATTCTACCGCAAGCTCGGATACGATTATAAAAACGGCGTTAAGGAGCTCGATCCCGAGCGCCATTACAGGATGGAAAAGTTTCGGTAAAGCCTGCAGAAGGAGTGATGACTGATGGACTGGATCATTTATGTACTGATCGTCGCGGTGCTTGCAGGGCTGAAAAAGCTCGTCCCGTGGATCAAGGAAAAGGCCTCCCCGAAGGAGGAGGCGGGGCTCCGCGCGGTCGAGCGCTGGAGCGGCGAGCATCTGGTCAAACAGTCCGGCGACGGAAAGAAAAATCAGCTCTCCTACAAGTCTGAATCCGGCACGCTCTTTGCGCTCGGTGCCGATACGGCCAGAGTCAAGGGGCTTGCGGATGAAGCGGCCGCCGTCGCGGCGATCTACCGCGAACGCACGGCGGGCAGGAAGTCGCTCCCGAAGAATCTCCGGAATGATGCGCTGCTCGATCAGATCAAAAAAACATTTCTCTCCACGATGGAACAGTATCTCGGCGCGCTCCGGCTGTTTCAGTTTGACCGTCTTTCCGATCCGGCCTACGCCGATCCGCAGTTTATCCGCATGGAGACGCTGCTGGAGGGCGGCAGAACACTGATGCAGCACATGGGCGATTATATGCAGGCGCTGATGCAGGCACAGACCGTTGACCTGACTGCTGAGCGCGAATCCGTCGGCATGGCGGTGCAGAGCGTGCAGGCTGCGCTTTCGGGCGCCCCGCTGCCCGGTGCGCAGACAGCCGCGGCACCGCAGCAGATGACCTTGCAGTAACGCGAAAAGGAAAACAGAATGTCTTTTTGGAAACGATTATTCGGACGGGGCAAACAGAAGGAGGAATCCTTTGAGGACCCCGCCTACGATGTGGAGGCCATGACGCAGGCGCTCGCTGAGTGGGAGGAGAAGCACTTTCCCCAGACGGCAAAATCCCGCAAGAAGCCTGAGTACCGCTATCAGGTCTATTATACAGATTCCGGCAGGGAGATCTCGCTGAAATCCGTCCGGTTCCGGACAGAGGAGGAGCCCGTTCAGGACAATTCCATCATTCCGAACCTTGTGCGGGAGCTGCTGCCGCTGTTCGGCATTTCCGGCACGCCGCTCTCATCGGTTCTGCGGAGTGAGCGCGACACCCTTTCGGCCGTGCTGGCCTCCTATCAGGAGCAGCGTCAGCGCCTGCAGACCATGTCACCGCAGATCCGGCAGGATCCGTTCTTTCAGACGATCCGGCAGGTCATCTATATGAAGCTCCGGATCATGTTCAACGAGCTGAGCTTTCTGCAGTCCGACCGCCTGACCGATATGGATTATATCGTGCAGTGTCTCACGACCTTCCGCAGGCTGATGAACGATCTGCGCGACACCAACAGCAAAATGGGCGACTATCTGCTTGCGCTCTCCCGCATGGAGTATGAGGATGTCTCACGCCAGCTGGAGGAGATCCGCTGCGGCGCGTCCGCCATGCTGGATGTTGCAAATCAGCAGATCGGAATGTAAACGCACCGCATAAGGAGAAACAGATGATACGCTATCACAACGCAAAAATCATGACCATGAACGGGAGCACGGCTGTCACGGAAGGAGAACTCTGGACAGAGGGCTCCGTCATCCGCTATGTCGGAAGGCAGCCGGCAGTGCTGCCCGAATTTGAACGGGAGATCGACCTTGGCGGCAATCTGCTGATGCCGAGCTTCAAGAACGCGCACACACATTCCGCCATGACATTCCTGCGCTCCTTTGCGGAGGATGTTCCGCTGCAGACATGGCTCTTTGAAAAGGTGTTCCCCTATGAGGACCGCCTGACACCCGATGATGTCTACGCCTTTGACCGGCTTGCGATCCTGGAATACCTCGCATCGGGCACAACAGCCGCATTTGATATGTATTTCTTCCCGGAGGCGTCCGCGGCGGCGTTCTCGGAAGCCGGTATGCGTCTGACCTTCTGCGGCAGCATCAGCGGCACCGCAAAGGATGTCGACCGCCTGAACGATCAGTTCCGGAAGTTCCGGCACTTCCACCCGCTGGTCAGCTACCGTCTCGGCTTCCACGCCGAGTATACCAGCGACGAGAGCCTGCACCGCGCGGTCGCGAAACTGGCACAGGCCGAAAAGGAACCTGTTTTCACGCATATCAGCGAAACGAAAAAAGAGCATGAGGAATGCATCGCAAGACACGGTGCCTCCCCGGCGCAGTATCTCGATTCACTGGGGCTGTGGGAATACGGCGGCGGCGGCTTCCACTGCGTCTGGTTTGACGAGGCCGACCGTGCGGTCTTCAAAAAGAAGGGGCTCTGGTTTGTCTCCTGCCCCTGCTCGAACGCAAAGCTCGCAAGCGGCATCGCGCCGCTGACGGAGTGCGCGGAGGAGGGCGTGCAGCTCGCGCTCGGCACGGACGGCGCGGCTTCCAACAACGGGCTTGACCCGTTCCGTGAGATGTATCTCGGCACTGTGCTGCAAAAGCTCCGCAAAAATGACGCGGCGGCGCTTCCGGCGGCTGAGCTGCTGAAGGCGGCGACGGTCGGTTCCGCCCGCGCCATGGGACTCACCGACTGTGATGTGCTGAGTGAGGGCAGACAGGCGGATATGATCGTCATTGACATGAAGGCCGCCAATCTCCAGCCCGCACACCATATCCCGGAGAGTCTGGTGCTCTCGGGCGACCGCATGAATGTGAAAATGACGGTCTGCGCGGGAAAGATCCTCTACGAAAACGGCGTATACACAAACGGCATTGATGCGGATGCCGTACGCCGTGACTGCGCGTCACGCATCGCGAGACTGACACAATAAAAGAAACAGAAAAGAAGGAGATTGATCATGTACTGTATCCGATGCGGAAAGGAAATCTCAGAGCTGGCACTCAACTGCCCGCACTGCGGCGCGGTACAGGTCGAGGATGCTTCGCCTTCCGATACGGAACAGCTCCCCCGCCCTGCTTCAGCGCCTGTGACGGTCTCACTGACGAAACGGAACTGGGCAAAACTGCTGCTGATCGGAGCGCTGCTCTGCTTCTTCCTACCGTTCGCCGCGATCTCCTGCTCAGACGAGAAGACCGGCAGAACGGTCTATTCACAGAGCGTCAGCGGCTTTGAAATGATGAAGCTGAGCGACAACAACGGTCTGAATCTGCGCGAAGAAGAACCGGATCCGATGGAGGAGATCCTGAAGCGTCTCCCCGGCATCTTTTCCATCACAGCCTTTGCCGCCGGCGTGATCGCCGTTGTGCTGCTGTTTCTCGGGAAAAGCGCGCGCGCGGCAGGCTGGCTTGCCGTTCTGGCATCTGTCTGCACCTTGCTCCTCGGGCTGTTTTTCTTCCTGCTTTACAGCCCGCTCAGTCCGATCAGCGTCTACTCGATGACAGATCAGTCCGGCCAGGCGGCAGAAGCGCTCAAGATCATCAGAATCAAAATCAAGCCCGGCCTTCCGCTGGCGCTGACCGCCTTTATCGCAGGCGCGGTCTTCTGCTTCAGGGAACGGCCGCCGGAGGAATTCTACTGACATCACGGCCTAACGGCAAACCGGCCGGAAACGGCCTTTGCATACACAATTTTATATCAACACACAAGGAGGGGCTATTATGTATTGCAGACACTGCAGATCAATGATTCCTGACGGCTCGGACTTCTGTCCGACATGCGGAGGCGCGCAGAATGATGCCGCACCCGCACCCGGCGGATACTCATCCGCAGACTTCACAAGTGCAAATCCCGTTGCCAGAATCCCCAAGCGCCTGATCGCAAAGATCGCACTGGCAATCGCGCTGGTCTGCTTCGCGCTGCCGTTCATGGCGGTTTCATGTTCAAACGGCAGCACGACAATGTTTGAACAGCAATATTCCGGCTTCCAGCTCATGACATCGATCGGCGGCGATTCCGATACCGCTGATGAGAGTGTCGCCGAAAAGGAAAAGGACGCCAAGCCGAATATTTACGCGATCATCTCCTTTGCGCTCGGCGCTGCGGCGCTCATTCTTCTGGTGATCGGCAAACGCAGCAAGCTCTGCGGCGTGTTCTCCGGCATCTCCGCGCTGGCACTGGTCGCTGTTGCGGCAACCTTCCGTTCCTACTACGGCCTTGACTCTTTGAACACGGGCGGATCCGATTCTCTGCTGGGTTCAGCGAATATGTCAGATATGATATCCGTCGATGTCAAATTCGGATTGATCATCGCGGTGATACTATTTATCTGTGCGGCACTCTGCTGCTTCCTGGATACGGAAAACCCATAAACTCTGCGGCGATCAGACCGGAACGGTCTTAGCATACGCACACCAAACACAAATCTTTGAGGAGGAATTTATCATGTATTGCAAACAATGCGGAAAAGAGCTCCCGGACGGCTCGGTCTTCTGTCCGGACTGCGGCGCACAGCAGACCGCTGACGCGCCTGCCGCGGCACCGGCTGCGACTGCAGCACCGGCAGCGGGCGGCACATTTCTTGACAAGGTCAAGTCTCTGAACAAGCGTGCATGGGCAATCCTTCTGCTCTGCCTCGGCCTGCTGAACTTCATTCTGCCGTTTGTGAAGGTCCCGCTGCTCAGCTCCGACCTCTCGAGCCTCTTCGGTCAGACACTGAAAGGCAAATCCGACGCGAATTACTCCGGCCTGCAGCTGATCACCACGCTCGGCGTCCGGAAAAACTCTCTCCTGACGGACGGCGGCGATTCCAAGAACAAGTTCAATATCTTCGCGATCGCGGCGCTTGTCCTCGGAATTCTTGCGCTTGTCTGGCTGATCAAAGGCAAGGCCTCCAAGAAGGCCGGTATCTTCACCGCCTGCGGTGCCGGCGCGCTCTTCCTGATGACCGCGACCTTCGGCGCATACTACGGTATTTCCGACACCGGCATCAGCGCGAGCCCCAGCTTCGGCCTGATCTTTGCGATGCTGTTCTTCCTCTCCGCGATGGTGTTCTGCTTCCTCGACAAGGATGCACCGTCAGTCGGTTTCCCGTTCATCAATCAGAAGCCCGCTGCACTGGCAACACCCGCCGCGGCTGCTGCCGCTGCTGTACAGGCAGTCAAAGAGAGTGCTTCCGGCGCTGTTGACGCAGTGAAGGATGCCGCTTCTGACGCCGCTGACGCAGTGAAGGACACCGCTTCCGGCGCTGTTGACGCAGTGAAGGACACCGCTTCTGACGCTGTTGACGCAGTGAAGGACACCGCTTCCGGCGCAGTGGACGCAGTAAAGGACACCGCTTCTGATGCTGTTGACGCTGCGAAGGATACCGCTTCTGATGCTGCCGATGCCGCAAAGGACATCGCTTCTGACGCGGCCTCCGGTCTGAAGAACGACTGATATCTGCACGGTATGCTGCCGGATGAGCGATTGTCCGGCAGCTTTCCTGCGAAAGGGTGCACAATGGCAAAACAGCAGAAAACCAACGCGATGCGGATTCTGGAGCAGAAAAAGCTCCCCCACCGCCTCAACTTCTATGAATGCGGCGAATTCACCGACGCGGTGCAGATCGCCGAAATGCTCGGGCAGGATCCCGAGCGCACCTTCAAGACGCTGATGTGCGTCGGGAAAAGCGGTGCGCACTATGCCTTCGTCATGCAGGGAACCGCAGAGATGGACCTGAAAAAAGCGGCACAGGCGGCCGGCGAAAAGTCTGTCGCGCTGCTGCCCGTCAAGGACATTCTTGCGGTGACCGGTTACATCCGCGGCGGCTGCACGGCCATCGGCATGAAGAAGGACTATCCGGTCTTTCTGGACGAGACGGCGATGCGGTATGACGAGATCATCGTCAGCGGCGGCCGGCTCGGAACACAGATCTTTCTCAGCCCGCAGACATTGCTGGACGCGACGAACGGAAAGGCGGTTCCGCTCCGGAGTGAATGAGCGCGCATATCCCGTCGGCTGAATTTCAGAAATAGGACTAGACAAAACCGAAAAAATGTGATATAATGGAGAAAATATATGGGCAATGCGCACAGATTCTGTAAACCGGTGCGCAAATACGAGACGAGGTGACCGATATGGGACTGTTTGATGTATTTTCCAAGGGCGGCAAGTATTTCGGCAAGTCGATCGAACCGAAATGTGAGTACTGCGAATCCGGAAAGCGCGCCAAGGACGGCGACAAGGTGCTCTGCTCGAAAAAGGGTCTTGTCGATGCCGGATATCACTGCCCGAAATTTGTATATTCTCCGCTGAAGCGGATTCCTGAAAAGCAGATGAGCCGTGTCGGCTTCCTGGAGGGCGATTACGACGAAAAGGACGACCACGACGATGTGAAGTCGAAGAAGAACGACCGCAGCAAGCCCGGCAGAACGATCGGGAAGACCGTTCCCGCAAAGGAGACGAAGCCTGCTCCGGCGGCTGAACCTGAAAAGGCACCGGAGGCCGCGAAGCCGGCTGCTGAGCCTGCCAAGGCGGCAGAACCTGTCAAAGCTGCAGCAGAGGCGGCCGTCCAAGCGGCGGCTCCGGCAGCTGACGCAGCAAAAGAGGCAGTCAGCAAGGCGGCAGACGAGGTGAAGCAGGCAGCTGAAGCAGCAGATGCTGCGGCAAAAACGGCTGTTTCTGCCGTTAATCCCGCGGCGGGCAGCGATCTGGCGGCTCTGGCAGCCATGGCAGAAGCGGCCGGCGACTATCAGCCGGCGGCAGAGGAAGCGCCCGCGAATGAAGCCGCTCCCGCAGCTGACAAGCCCGAAGGCGGCGCTCCGACACTGAGCAGTATGTAAGTGCGGCCGCTGTGCGGAAACTCAATCAACACAATGCCCCTGAACGTTCTGATACGCTCAGGGGCATCATTGTTTATGGTTATCCGTCCTGCGGAGAGCGCTTGTTGTCACATCGCGGCGTGAGCCCGCATCCTTCCGGAAACGGCAATTTATCTCGCCTTTTTTCTGCCCTGCAGCAGGCGGTCACGGTTCGGCATCCAGATTTCAGTGCCGTCGTCGCTGATGCGTGTTCTGCCCGCTCTTGTCAGCTCCAGAATCGCAAGGAACAGTGCCACACGGTCGCTCCGGTCGGTCAGACCGTCAAACAGCAGCGTCAGGCTGACGCTTTCCGCGGTGAAAAACTGCCGCAGCAGAAATACCACCTTTGAGCCGACGCTCGTCACATGATGATTGGCCTGCACGACCGCCTGAATCCGCGCCGCATTCCCCTCGCGCTCGCCCTGCGGCATCCGCTTGAGGCCCATGCCCTGAAAGACCGTGATCAGGATCTCCGGCTCATGCGTCCGGAGGTAGGTCATGTCCACAGGGAGCTTCACGGGCTTGCGCACAAAGAGCAGATCACCGAGCCAGAGATCGCGCAGTCTGCCCGCCGCCAGCTTGCAGAGGGAGTATTCGATCAGCGCGCCTTCCAGCTCCTTTTTCGCCGCTTCCGCTTCTTCCGGGCGCGGCAGAAGCGCCGCCGTCTTCATCCAGATCAGGCGCGCCGCCATTTCGAGAAACTCGCCCGCAAGCTCGTAGTCCTGCTCGGCACATTGCTGCATATAGAGCAGATACTGCTCCAGCAGCACCGAGATCTCAATGTCATGGATATTGAGCTTGTGCTTCGCGATCAGGCTGAGGAGCAGATCCATCGGCCCCTCAAAGACCGGCAGGCGGAAGGAAAGACTCTGTGCAGCCATCAGCCGAACACCTTCGGGATCCAGTCCGTGATCAGCACAAGGAAGCTATAGACCTTGTCGCTGAGCCAGCCGAGCGGTCGACCCAGCAGGCCGGAAAAGACCAGAACGAGGAACACGATGCGGACGATCTGCTGATTCTCGATGAACCAGCGGTCAACCTTTGCGCTTGTGAAGTAGCCGACGACCTTGGAACCGTCCAGCGGCGGAACCGGGATCAGGTTGAACAGTGCCAGACCGATGTTGATCGACACGAAATACATCAGGCTGAGAAAAATGATGTACGGGGTGCTGCGCACGGCTTCTCCGGCGCCCAGTGCTTCCAGATAGTTCCCGTATACATCGGAGATCAGATAGATGCGCAGCCCGATCATGCCGATCAGCGCCGCAATCAGATTGCTGACAGGGCCCGCCAGCGCGGTGATCGCCACACCGAAGCGGATGCTGTGCTTGCGGTTGAAGCGTGTCGGATCGATCGGGACAGGCTTGGCCCAGCCAAAGCCTGTGAAGAGCAGCAGCAGCGCGCCGATCGGATCAATGTGCGCGATCGGGTTCAGCGTCATTCTGCCGCGGTAGCTGGCAGTGTCGTCGCCGAGCTTATGGGCGGTCCACGCGTGGGCAAATTCGTGAAGCGGCAGGATCAGCATAATGATGATAAGGCGGACAAGCACCTGCATCATATCCTGCTGTGTCCATGTTCCGGACAAAAGAGAACGCATTGATGACTCCTTTCAGTCGGTGAGCTTTTCTGTAAGTGAACGGAAAAAGTCACATTCGGCATCGTTGACTGCCCTTGCGTCGGCAGAACGGATATTGCAGTGGAAGACATGGCCGAGCGGATTTTCCTCGCTGCCGTACATTCTGAAATGATACGGAATATGCAGCCGGTCCAGCAGATCGGTCAGAGCCTGCGGCTCATGACGCAGAAAATCCTGATTCGCGGTCATGATATAACAGGGCGGGAAATCCGCCGTGATGTGGTCAAGAGCATTCAGCAGCGGGAGCGTCTCCGCGGCGCGCCGTTTCGGGAGCATATCGCGCAGCACCCGCTCCTTGTCTTTGGCGGTATACATCCCGCAGTTCAGCCCGAGCCCGCGGATGCAGATGCCCTCCGGCGCGTGAAAGCTGTATTTTGCGGCATAGGCCGGATTGGTCAGGATGCAGGCATAGAGCGCGATGCCCATTGCGCCGGCGGAATCGCCGACCGCAAACAGCCGCGACAGATCCAGTGCGTATTCCCCCGCGTGCTCCGCAAGCCAGCGGAAGACCAGATTCGTGTCCTCCATCGCCGCGGGATAACGGTGCTCGGGAGCAAGGCGGTAATTATAATTGATGACGGCGAAGCCGCGCCGCGCGAGATCCATGCAGTAGAACTGATAGGTCTCCTTTGTGCCGTACACCCAGCCGCCGCCGTGAAAGCTGACAATGACCGGGAGGGAGCCGGTCTGCCCCTTCGGGCAGTAAAGGTCAAGGCTCTGCCAGACAGGGTCGCTGCCGTAAACAAGTCCGTCATACCGCTCGACCTGCGGCGGCGTGGTAAGTCCCGCGTCGCGCTGCGCGTCGCTTTTTGTGCAGTTCTTTCTGAACAGATATGTGAAAAGTGACATAGACGGCTCCTTTCGTCAGTTCCGGCTGAACATCCGGCGCACTATCTTATATTATACCATACCGGCCGCTAAATTGCAATGGGTGAAACGGAGAAAAAAGGCAGCCGCTCCCGCCGGGAAGCTCCGGCGCATACTGTAATTTGCGCGCTTTTCCGGTTCGGAGGGAGGATTTTTCGTGAATTCTGATAAAATTTCATAAAATTGCAAAAAGGGCTTGCTTTTTCCGGCGATATCTGTTACAATAGATGATGTCCACAAGTCTGTAAAGGAGGTGCCAGCTATGGCAAAATGCGAGATCTGCGGCAAGGGCGTGACTTTTGGTATCAAGGTTTCTCACTCTCACCGTCGTACCAACCGTACATGGAAGCCCAATGTCCAGCGCGTGAAAGCGATCGTGAAGGGGACGCCCTGTCACATCTATGTTTGCTCCAGATGCCTGCGCTCCGGTAAAGTCGAGCGTGCAAACGGCTGATCTAAGATGCGAACGGTTCGGGGTACCTGCCAGAGCAGGTACCCCGTTGTTTCTTTTCTGAAACAGAAAGCCCGCGGTTCCCTCCGGAGCCCGCGGGCTTATATTATCCGTTCAGTTTGCAGCCGTTCCGGCCGGAATACTTCATGATCTCGGGGTAGTCGCGGTAGCAGTAGTTCATATCGACCGCGCCCTTCACGCCGGCCTTGTTTTCCTCGATGCCGTACTGCCACATGCCGTAATTGCCCTCATAGGCCGGCTTCGCGACATTATAATGCGCGACCCAGACATCGTAGCGCTGCCGCACCTCCTTGCTGACCGTGTTGTTCAGATAGTACGAGGAGCAGTAAAGCGTGGAATAGTATCCCATCGACTCCATTTCCTTGCAGAACGCGTCGATGATCGCAGAGGCCTTCGCGACGGGCAGCGCAAGCTGCTTGGGCTCTTCAAAGTCAAACGCGACCGGATACTCGAACACGCAGTCCTTGATGACCTCCGCGCAGGTGTGCGCCTCAATGATCGCCTCCTCGGGCGTCATCGCGTAGGAATACCAGTAACAGCCGACCGGCAGCCCCGCGGCCTTCGCGCCGGCGTAATTCTGGTAGAATTTCTTGTCTGTCTGCTTCTTGACCTTGCCGTAACCGGCACGCAGCATGACATAGTTGATGTCGGGATCTGCCGCGAACGCCTCCCAGTCAATGTCGCCCTGCCACTGGGACACATCAGCGCCCTTGAGCGGCGTCGCGCGTCTGGAAGCGGGCGGCGGGAGCACGCGGATCTTGCCGCGGTCGGTGAGTCTGGGCATCTTGCCCTCTTCTCCGAGCAGATTGATCCGGTCCAGCACGATCGGACTGAGCGCGCCGGGCTTGGCGTTTTTGTCGACCTCAAATTCCAGCTCCATCAGCTGACCGTTGTCCGAGCAGAGCGAAAAGCCGTTGGTCAGGTAGCAGACGGAGCGGTTCTCCTCTGAGAGCAGAATGCTCGGCGACGCGCCTGAGAAGCATTCTGCATCCAGTTTGACGGATTCTGTGCCGTTCACAAGCCGCAGCTCCTCCGGATAACGCAGCATGAACGAGGCGTACTGGACGCCGGGATTGTCCTTGATCGAAACGCGGACGGTGACGGTTTTTCCGGCATAGCAGTCCGCGGAGGAAACCGAAAGCGTCAGCGGCGCACAGTCCTCTACTGTGCTGCGCTTGGCGAGAACATAATCATAAGCGTTGACAATGCCGTCTCCGTTGATGTCGCCGACCTCAAGCTCTGCGGCGGCGGAGACAAAACTGACGGAAGTGAGCGTGACCATCACGGCAATTGCGGATGCCGCTCTTCGCAGAATCTGCTTCCGAACCATAAAACAACCTCCTGATGCAGACAGACAGGCGGAATCCTTCTCTATTCCTGCGGATCCCGCGGCATGATATCTCTCTTGGCTGGTCTCAAAGCCCCTGCCGTTTCTCTGTTTTCCCATCATCGGTTCGACTGTTCTTTCTTATTTTACCATATTCCGCTGACTTTTTGCAAGTGTTTTTTGCAAGTTTATGACTATGACAAAATTTAAGTTAATGGATTTGTGCAGTATGTATAATTCGACAAAAAGCGATTTTTTTCATTTTGCGCTTGACATTTCTCCCGCATTGTAGTATAATAATAGAGCGCTGTGAAGCAAAACCGCGCAGAATATGCTGTTTTAGCTCAGTTGGTAGAGCACATCCTTGGTAAGGATGAGGTCGCTGGTTCAAATCCAGTAAACAGCTTGAGACCCGCATCCTTCTGATGCGGGTTTTTCATTTCCGGCCGCAGCGGCCGTCCGTTCCGGCAGGCGAAAAATCTTTATGTTACCCCTTGACAAAACAGCCCGAAAAGTAGTAAAATAAATACTGGACGATGCTGTGAAAATGTGCATCCCGACACACGATGCCGCGCTTCTGATATGCCGCGGCAAGCTATGAGGAGGATCTGAAATTATGAAGCGAATTGGTGTACTGACCAGCGGCGGCGACGCGCCGGGCATGAACGCCGCGATCCGCGCGGTTGTCCGTACGGCTATTTATAAGGGAATGACCGTCGTCGGCATCAACAGAGGCTACAACGGCCTGCTGAACGGCGATATGTATGAAATGGATGTCCGCTCGGTCTCTTCGATCATCCAGCGCGGCGGCACGAAGCTCTTTTCCGCACGCTGCAAGGAGTTCAAGGAGGAAGCGGGCGTTCTGAGAGGCGTTGAGGCCTGCCGCAAGGCCGGCATCGAAGGTCTGGTCGTCATCGGCGGCGACGGCTCCTACCGCGGAGCGGGCGACCTCTCCCGCCACGGCATCCCGACCATCGGTCTGCCGGGCACGATCGACAATGACATCTCCAGCACCGATTTCACGATCGGTTATGATACCGCGATGAACACCGTCATGCAGCTTGTGGACAAGCTCCGCGACACCAGCCACAGCCACGACCGCTGCTCCGTCGTGGAGGTCATGGGCAGAGACGCCGGCTACATCGCCGTCAATTCGGCTGTCGCCTGCGGCGCCGTTGAGGTGCTGTGCCCGGAGAAGGAGTACAATGTCGAGGAGATCATCGCGAAGATGCAGGCAAGCCGCAAGATCGGCAAGCAGAACTTCATCATCATCGTCGCGGAGGGCATCGGCCACTCGCAGGAGCTCGCAGAGCGCATCCAGCGTGAGACCGGCATTGAGGCCCGCGCCACGATCCTCGGTCATGTCCAGCGCGGCGGTTCTCCGACCGTGCGCGACAGAGTGCTCGCCTCCCAGATGGGCAATTATGCCGTCAATCTGCTGGAAAAGGGCATCGGCAACCGCGTTGTCGGCATCCGCGGCACCAAGCTCGTGGACTACGACATTCAGGAAGCCCTCAAGATGACCAAGCCCTTTGACGACGATCTCTACGATCTGACCAAGGTCATCTCGATCTGATCATTATGTATGCCGCGCAGACATCCGTCTGCGTCAGAGTAGGAAATTCCGCGTAAAGTGCCGCCCGGACGGGGAGTTGTCGGGCGGACGAAAAGCGCAGACGCGCTTGCGGTGGAGTTTCCGCATCCCGCTGAGGCATAAAGGAAAGCAGCAACACTCCTTTGTGCGTTCAGTCATTGTGCAAAGGAGTGTTTTTTATGAGAAACAACAGTTGTTCCGCTGCCGCACTGAAGGATGTTCGCGTCCTCACGCTGACGGCAATGTTCGTTGCGCTGAGCATCGTCCTCGGCAAGCTGCTCTCCGTGACCGCCGGCCCGTTCCGCATCAGCTTTGAAAACCTGCCGATCCTGATGGCGGGTGTTTTCCTCGGCCCTGCGGCAGGCTGCCTGACAGGCATCGTAGCCGATATCATCGGCTGCCTGATCGTCGGCTATGCGATCAATCCGATCATCACAGTCGGTGCGGGCTGCATCGGACTCATCTCCGGACTGCTGTTCCGCCTGATACCGGAAAAGCAGCTCAGGTATCTGCCGGAGCACACCTTCCGGGTGTTCGCCTCCGTGATGCCGGCACATATCGTCGGCTCCATGCTCATCAAATCGGTCGGCCTGATGGTGTACTATTCCTATACACTGCCTCAGGTCGCACTGCGGGTTCCGCTGTATATCGTCATCGGCACGGCAGAGTCTCTGATTATCGTTGCACTGCTTTCAAACAGTGCGTTTGCATCGCAGATCGGAAGGTTTGGCAAAAATGAATGACAAAGAGGCGCTGGAATATCTCCGGAAGGCTTCTGCACGCGGCTCCAGACTCGGTCTCAGCCGCATCACGGAGCTGACGGAGCGGCTTCACCGCCCGCAGGATGCCGTGCCGGCAATTCATATTTCCGGCACGAACGGCAAGGGCTCCGTCGGCGCCATGCTCGCCGCGGTGCTGCGTTCCGCCGGATACCGGACCGGTCATTTTGCGACACCGGCGCTTACCACTCCGTATGACTGCTATCAGATCGGCGGCATCCCCGTGCCGCCTTCTGTCTTTGCTGCGGCCATGACGGAGGTGCGAACCCATGCGGAGCAGATGACGGATCCGCCGACGGAATATGAACTGATCGCGGCGGCGGCCTTCGCGCTGTTCCGGCAGCAGCAGTGTGAGGTTTCCGTGATCGAATGCTGCATGGGCGGCGATACGGACTGCACCAATGTCATCCGTGCGCCGCTGCTTTCGGTTATCACGAATGTGGCGCTGGATCACTGTGCCTTTCTCGGCAGCACAACGGCGGAAATCGCCCAGCATAAGGCCGGCATCATCAAGCGCGGATGCCCCGTGCTGACGGGCTGCGCCGATCCGGGAGCACTGGAAGTTATCCGCACTTATGCGGAGCAGATGCAGGCGCCGCTCTTTTTCCCGGATGATCCGCTGCTGATCACGGCGATGTCGCCGGAGGGAACATCCTGCATCAGCCGGGATTACGGTGCGCTGCGTCTCGGCACGGCAGGGCTTTATCAGCCGGAAAATGCGGCAGTGGTACTGCGGGCTGTCTCGGTACTGCGCGGGCAGGGACTCCGGATCACGGACGATGCCGTGCGGAACGGTCTTCGCAGCTGCCGCTGGGCCGGCAGAATGGAGCTGCTCCGCAGAAAACCCTATGTGCTCTTTGACGGCGCACATAATCCGGACGGCATGAGAACGGCGTGCGAATCGCTGATGCGCTTTTTCGGTGCCGGTCAGCAGATCTGCTTTGTCATCGGCGTGATGGCAGACAAGGATTACACGCAGTATGCAGAAATGCTTCGTCCGCTCGCGGCCCGCATCTACACCGTGACACCGGACAATCCGCGCGCACTTCCCGCGGAGCGCCTTGCGGCGGCCTTTGCAGAAGCCGGACTGCCCGCTTCTGCCTGCCGGACGGTCGGAGAGGCGGTTTCTGCCGCCCGGCAGACCGGACGCACGGTTGTCGGGCTCGGATCGCTTTATCTCTACCGGGAATTCTGCGCCGCGCTGAAACCATAATCCGATTTTCAAACCGGCTTCGGATGAATCCGCAGATACTGCCGCATCTTTGCTGCGGGAGCCGGGATGTCAGATATAAGGAGAATTGCACATGAACACGAATATCAAACTCGGTTTTCTCGGTGCCGGCAACATGGGTTCTGCCATGATGCGCGGCATTGCCGCGTCCGCCCTGCGCAAAAGCGGGGAGATCTCGGAGATCGCGGCGTTTGACACGGATGCCGCAAAGCTCGCCGCACTGTCTGATGCGGGCGTGATCGCCGCGGAGAGCTCACAGTCGCTCGCGGACAGCGCGGATTATCTGGTGCTTGCGGTCAAGCCGCAGGTTCTGGGCGAGGTGCTTGACGGCATTTCGATCCGCAGTGAGCAGGTCATCATCTCGATCTGCGCCGGCATCTCTGCGGAATTCATCCGCAGCCACACGATCGCAGACGCCAGAGTCATCCTCGTGATGCCGAACACCCCGCTGATGCTCGGCATGGGCGCCACCGCGCTCGCGAAGTGCGAGGGCATCACCGATGCGGAATTTCAGCTTGCAAAGGAAATGTTCGCGACCTGCGGCATCGCGGAGGAGATCCCGGAGAACCGGATGCGCGAGGTCATTGCAGTCAACAGCTCCAGCCCCGCGTTTCTGTATCTCTTCGCAAAGGGATTTCTCGAATTTGCCGCTTCTGTCAATATGGACGAAGGCGCCGCGCTGCGTCTCTTTGCGCAGGCCATGATCGGCTCCGCACACATGCTGACCGATTCCGGCAAATCCGTCGATGAGCTGATCCGCATGGTATCCTCACCCGGCGGTACAACGCTTGCGGGACTTGACGGGCTCTATGAGGGCAGGCTGACCGAAACGGTCAGAGACTGCTGCGAACGCTGCACGAACCGCGCCTATGAACTGGCAGGTGCAAAGCGCGGCTGATCGCGCACGACAAGCGCAAGGCTTAAATACCAGACACACCGAAAGGAAGTGTTCCTCATGGGAATCTTTAACGGCTACATGAATCCCGGCCCCGGCATAGATACGCACGCGCCGAAGAAAAAGCCGTTTTTCCGGTTCTGGGAGCTGCTTCGCCGCAATGCGGGCAGGCTCCTGACGCTCAATCTCATCATTACGATCCTGCACGCGCCGCTTCTGCTCTCCCTGATCTTCTATATCGAGACGGATAACGCGCTGACGGTTCCGTTCACGATATTCCTGCTGATTCTGCAGGTCATACTGGAAGGACCGATCCTTGCGGGATGCTCCAGAGTCCTGCGTATGATGGTACTGGACAAGGCGTGCTTTCTCGGCGAGGAATTCCGGAAAGGCTTTTTCGGGAATTTCCTTCCGGCTCTGGTCTACTGGCTGATCGACACCGTGATGATCGTCTCGGCGTGGACGGCATGGCAGCTTTATCCCGCATACGCGCATGAAACAGGCTCCAAGTTCTGGTATGTCCTGCTGGCAATGACGCTCGGTGTCGGGCTGCTGATTCTCTTCATGAACTTCTATGTCTTTCCGCTCCAGGTCTCCACAACGCTGAAGAAAAAGAATGTCATCAAAAACTCCTTCATGCTGGCGGCAATCTCGCCCAAGCAGTGCCTTCTGACGCTTTTCTGCATCATTCTGAT
>JAGDBX010000064.1 GCA_018110935.1 Oscillospiraceae bacterium | reverse complement strand
TAAAAATGCCGAAGCTGCCGACAGACCCATATATCCTGTTCAGTTTTCTGAATACAAAGCTGCGCGATACGGGCATGACGCTCGAAGAATTCTGTCTTGAGAACAGCTGTGACGAGCAGGAACTGACAGAACAGCTGGAAAACGCTGGCTTTTCCTATGACGCGGAGAGACGCTGTTTCCGTTGAGCTGCTGCCTGCGGAGTGAAAGCGGTATCGCTCTGCGAGGATTCAGAATGGTGCTCCGCCCCAAACCCCGCTCAAGGTTCAGTGTCCCTTGAGAATCCCGTTTTGAGGATACAAAAGCCCCCGCCTGACGGCGGGGGCTTTTCAGAAGTATCTCGGATGCAGCAGCGTGTCACATTCCTCCAGAAAGCAGACCGCCGCTGTCTCAAAATACGCCTTTGTAACTGTGATACAGCCGGACGGATACAGAAATTCCGCGTCCGGAAACCTGCACGGCGTGTTCTGCCATGAGATCTCAACGCCCTCCGCCGTGCTGCGGAACACCGTAAAGGGCAGACAGCAGAGCGGATTGCAGGTGCAGAGCGCGTGACGGTCCAGCCACGCGGGCAGTGCGGGATCACAGTCATCCGGCGGGAGCGTGCCGGGCAGATATCCGCCGGCCGCAAACCACATCTCCGCGGCATGCGCACCTGCCGCTTCTGCCGGGAACGGGTCATCCCGCAGAATATCCGGCAGATGCATCCGCATCCACCGGCTGACATCGTCGATGCCGCAGTAGCCCGCAAGCAGTCTGCCGTGATACATATAATCCGTCAGAAATCTGTTCTCCGCAATGATATGCAGCCAGCCGCTCCCTGTGTGGATCGGCTCAAACCGCATCTCAAAAAGCCGGTTCCGTGCCATCGGGACACTCCTTTCCCGGCGGTATTCCGCTCTTTATTCGCAGTATCTGACCAGCGCCTGTACGATCTCCGGATACATGAAGATCGAATCGCCGCGGGACAGCAGCCCGAAGTTTTCGCCGGAGCCGATAAAGGCATTGTTGTCCCACCAGCAGCAGCTGATGCCGCGTGCTCTGGCCGCTGCGGTGTAATACGCGGCAAACTGCACGCGTTCCGCAAGATTATCCTTGTTCCGCGCTCCGAATTCTCCGATCAGGACCGGTATGCCGTTCATTACGAATTTTGCATACAGATCATCCATAAAGTTGTCGATCTGACGGGTGTCGGCCGGATTCGCTGTCGAAAAAACCGTTGTACCGGGGTAATCCAGCGCAAAATGATAGGGCGTATATGCATGGACGGAAACGATCACGCGCCCGGCCGGATCCTCAGGAAGTGCGAACCCATCGCTGAACAGGCCGTCCGTTGAGGCGCCGTATCCCGGGCAGAGCAGATAGCGCGTCTCATTCCTGCCGCCCGCCGCCCGCACGGTGTCAACAAAGAGCTGATTCAGCGTGTTGATGCAGTTTACGGCATCCCGACACTCCGGGCTGTTCGCGGAGAACGACCACTCAAAGGCCGTGTCGGCCAGGCGCGGCTCATTGAGCGATTCCAGGATCAGATGCTCGTCGTAATCGCGGAAGGTATCGGCAACCTGCTGCCATACGGCGCCAAGAAATGCCTTGGAGCGCTCCAGATTTGCGCTGTCGGGATAATACCCGTTCTCCCCGATATCGTGATGCGTGTTGACAATGACATACAGATCGCAGGCGCGGCACCAGTCCACGACCTCCTTCACGCGGGCCATCCACTGTTCAGAGATGTGGTTTTCCTCGTCCACATGATTGTGCCACGAAACAGGAATGCGGACCGTCTGAAAGCCCGCCGCTTTGATCGCGGCAATATTCTCGATTTTTGTGACGGTACCGCACCATGCGGATTCGTAATCCATCTCATCGGTCACAGAACCGACATCGGTGGCATCAAAGGTGTTCCCCAGATTCCAGCCGAGCTTCAGATCCCTAACACACTGCACATTCTCACTCTCCGGTAATTTATATCGGTCGGCGCTGACCGTGGCGGGGACGAGCGGGCTTGGCTCCCCGAGCACATGTTCCGGCACGGTGAACGCCGGAACAACAGCCTCTCCGGGCGCGGAGGAGGAGGTGTCCTTCGTGCAGCCGGCGGAAAGGAGCATGAGGGACGCGGTCAGCACCGCACCCGCTCTGCGGATCAGATTCATGGCAGGTATTCCTTCTTTCTGTGTGTTCGCCGGAATTGCCGTCCGGCCGTTTC
>JAGDBX010000063.1 GCA_018110935.1 Oscillospiraceae bacterium | reverse complement strand
TGTCCCTTGAGAATCCCGTTATGAGCACAGCAAAGCCCTCGCCTGTCGGCGGGGGCTGTCGGTTTCTTAATACACGCAGGCACTTACAGCGGGAATGCCTGTTCCTCGGGCCGGAATCTGCCGGAACCAGTGCTTTGCGAAAACAGCTTAGAACAGATTGATGATCGCGGACAGTCCGCCGTAAGAGATAATGCACATGATCACCGTCGCCATGATCAGGCCGAGAAAAATAGCCGGAACAGACTTTTTGCGGGAGATGTGCAGCAGCGCGGCAATCATGCTGCCGGTCCACGCGCCGGTGCCGGGCAGCGGAATACCCACAAACAGCATCAGGCCGATAAACTCATACTTCCGGATGGTCTGCGCCTTCGGCCCCGTCGCACGCGCCTTGAGCCAGAGCGCGAACTTCCGCAGAAACCCGATTTTGCAGTTTTCCATCCAGACGAGCAGCTTTTCGATAAACAGCAGAATGAAAGGGATCGGGAGAATGTTGCCGAGAATGCAGAAGCCGATCGCCGTCCACATCGGGATGCCGAGCAGGGCTGCGGCGATCAGTCCGCCGCGCAGCTCCAGAATCGGGATCATCGAGATGATGAAGATGATCGCGAGGGGCGGCAGTCCGCCGAGCATCGAGGTCAGCTTTTCGGCAAGCGCCTCCGTGCCGCCTGACGCAAAAAGAAACGGAAACAGTGTCATTTCATGATACCTCATCCATCAGATTTCAGTTCTGCCGCCGTATAACGCACGGCAGTGATTCTATTATCCCATAAATGTCGGCGCCCGTCAAGCTAAAGTTAGAAAAATACCGTTTTTGCACAAATTTCCGTTCTATTTTTGTCCGAATCGTGTCTTTTTTACAAAAAGGCTTCATCGGGAATCATGTTCCTTGCTGAACTGCATAAATCGGCATATCCTGTCTTCCTTTTTACGCAAAATTGTGGTAAAATAGAGACAATATGTATGCGCTGATGCACGCCGGCTTCCGGCACGCCCGCCCGCATACGGTAAGGAAAGGAATGGATGGAATATGGGTTTTTCAGTCTCTGAGCTGTATAAAAAATACGGCGACAAGGTCGTTGTCGATCATCTGAGCTTTCAGATGGACGGCCCGGGCGTCTATGCGCTGCTCGGCACGAACGGCGCAGGCAAAACAACCTCAATCCGCATGATTCTGAACATGCTGGTCAAGGACGGCGGCACGGTCACCTGGAACGGCGGCCCGCTGACACTCAAGACCTGCAATGTCGGCTATCTGCCGGAGGAACGCGGCCTGTATCCGAAGAATACGCTGATGGATCAGCTGCTGTATTTCGCTTCGCTGCGCGGCGTGCCGCGTGCGGAGGCAAAAAAGCGCATCGCCTACTGGGGTGAGCGTCTGGAAGCGACGGAATACCTCTTCCCGGCGGCAGAGCGCGGCAGACCGGCAAAGCCGAAGAAGGCCGATCAGCTCTCCAAGGGCAATCAGCAGAAGATCCAACTGCTGCTCTCCCTGATCTCCGATCCGGAGCTGCTGATCCTTGACGAGCCGCTTTCCGGTCTGGATCCGGTCAACAGCGATATCTTCAAGAGCGTCATCCATGAGGAGATCGGCAAGGGCAAATACCTCATCATGTCCAGCCACCAGATGGCGACGATCGAGGAATTCTGCACCGACCTGACCATCATGAACCGCAGCAAGACCGTTCTGCAGGGCAATCTGGCCGAGATCAAGAAGAGCTACGGCCGCATCAACCTGTTCGTCAAGGCGGAACAGGACATCCGGAGCGAGATCGAGGCGGCAGGCGTCACGATCCTCTCGGATGTCGGATTCTCCTATCAGTGCCGCGTCACCGGCGAGGCGCAGGCGAACGCGCTGCTGAAGTCGCTGGTCGAAAAGGGTGTGACACTGATCACATTCGAACTGCGCGAGCCGAGTCTGCATGAGATTTTCGTGGAAAAGGTGGGCGATGCACATGAAGAACAGTGAGCTGCGCGGTGTCGGTTCCGTTTTCCGCTATTCCATGCAGCAGCATTACAAAACGACTTCTGTGCGCATTTTCCTGCTGATCCTGTTTGTGCTGGCCGTCGCCTCGATCCCGCTGATGAGCCTGACACACGGCAGCGTGAAGGAAGTGGAAACCACCGAGATTACGAAAATTTATCTGCGGGACGAGCTCGGCGCGTTCCCGCTGGACGATGCGGATATTCATTCCGATGCCCGTTTTGCGGGCGCGGAGATCGTACGGACTGACATGGATGACAAGGCACTTGCCGAGACGCTCGCGAAGGAGCCGACTGCGGCGGCCGCGGTCATCGGCATGGATCAGAAAATGACAGGCAGCTTCAGCATCCGCGGCCTTTACGGCGAGGACGGCAGCGTCGGCAGCGCCGATCTGCACACTTTGAACAATGTGCTTGAAGATGCCCTGAACAAATCCCGTATGCGTGCGCTGAATGTTGATGAAAAGAGCGCAGAGATGCTCCGGATGCGTGCGGTCACCCGCGTGGAGACAGTCAGGGATTACACAGACGGCAGCGGACAGCTCGATACCGGTGAGCATATGTTCGTCAACCTGTTCTATTCCTACTTCGTGCTGATCCTTTCCATGCTCGCAATGAGCTACATCTTCCAGCTCTGCATGGAGGAGAAGATCTCGAAGCTGGTCGAGTCGCTGATGGTCAGTGTCACACCGACGGCGCTGCTGGTCGGCAAGGTGCTTGCCGTGACCTGCTTTATTTTCATCGGTCTCGGAGTAGTCGGCACGGGCTTTGTGATCTCGTATTTCATCGCAAAGCAGATGGGCGATGTGAGCTTCCTGAAGGACGCCTTTTCCGGTATCTTCGGCGTGGATCCTTCCGCGCTGCACCTGAACCTCGGCACACTGGTGCTGTTTGTGATCTGCGTGCTGACGGCCTACCTGATCTGCGCGTCATACAGTGCGATCATCGGCTCCTGCTGCTCAAAGTCTGAAGACACCCAGCACGCGAGCCTTGCAGTCGTGATGTTCGTTCTGATTGGCTATTTGCTGACATCCTTTATCCCGCTCTTTGAGAGCGACGCGGCGATCATCTTCTTCTCGCTGTTCCCGCTGACCGGTATGTTCATGGCACTGCCGAACTATATCAGCGGCGCAATCACGCTGCCGGTTCTGCTCTGTTCGATCGCGCTTCAGCTCGCGACGGCGTTCCTGCTGGCACGGCTGGCCGGAACGGTTTACCGCATGATGCTGCTTTACCGCGGCGGATTCCCGAAACCCAAGCAGCTCGTGAAGATGCTGCGGGAGCACCGTGCCGCAGAAAAGGCGGCTGCCGGAAAGGAGGCTCACCATGGAAATGAAGCGTAATCCTCTTGCCGGCACCGGAAAGGTCTACCGCTTTACACTGAAGCAGATGTGCGCGGCAAAGAGCTGGATCATCTCGACGATCGTGATCGCGCTGCTTCTGGCAGTCGGCATTCCGCTGCTGCTCTGGGCAACGACATCCTCTGCGGACGAAAAGCCGGAGGAAAAGGCCGGCAAGGCACAGATCAAGACCGTTCTGGTCTGTGATGAAACAGAGGGCACAGCTGATTACAGCTCTCTCAAAACCCTTGGCTACGAAAAGCTCGACTATCAGTCGTTCGACACGATGGACAGGGCGGTCGCCGGTATTCAGGACGCGGACAGCACGATCATTCTCCGCGTGACAAAGCCCGACGACAACTTCCTGCTGACGGCATATCTGCCGGACAGCACCGAGCTCTCGCGCAGCACGGCCCGCAGCTTCCTGTCCTTTGTCGAGGGCAATTTCACCTCTCTGCTGATGCAGAAGGCAAATCTGCAGGAAACGCAGATCGCCGCACTTTCCGTTCCGATTTCCACAGAGACGGAAGCACTCTCCGTTGAAACAGAGGACGAAGGCGTTGAGGAGGAGGAAAACGGCATCGTTGAAGCACTGGTGAATTTCGCCGTGCCGTTCATGACACTGATGCTGCTCTATATGATGGTGATTCTGTACGGACAGTCGATGTCCAATACCGTCATGCTGGAGAAGAACTCCAAGCTGATCGAGACGATCCTGACGGCAGTGCATCCGTTTGCACTGATGTTCGGAAAACTGCTGGCGACGGCGACGGCCGCGGTGATCCAGCTGCTGATCTGGCTCGGCTGCCTGATCGGCGGTGCGTTCGGCGGCGTGCTCTTTGTCAAGCAGGTCATCGAGAATCCCGACAGTCAGACAGTTGCAGCGGTTGACGCCGTGATCTCGAACAAGTCGATCTTCTCGCTGTCCGGCATCCTGCTGGCAGTGCTGCTGATCGCGCTCGGCTTCCTGCTGTATCTCTCACTCGGCGCGATCTCCGGCGCAATGGCCTCAAAATCTGAGGATCTCGGCAAGACGCAGATCGTCTTCACACTGGTTCTGGTCATCAGCTTCTTCCTGTGCCTCGGTTCCCCGAGTGAAGGGGAGGCAGAAGGCATGGTGTCGACAGCACGGTGGCTCAGGTTCTTCCCGTTCACATCCGTTCTGGTCATGCCGAGCAGTCTGCTGGTCGGCAAGGCGGGCGCGGCTGATACCATCGGCGCGTTCATCGGCATGATCGTCGGCGTGGTGCTGCTTGTGGCGCTTGCCGCGGCAATCTACAAGATGCTCGTGCTCTACCGCGGTACGCCTCCGACGCCGAAAAAGCTGCTCGAAATGGCAAAGCAGAACAGAGCGTCCGGAAAATAAGATTTTTCTGACGGATTTGTATTGAGAATACAGCAACGCCCCCGCCTGACGGCGGGG
>JAGDBX010000062.1 GCA_018110935.1 Oscillospiraceae bacterium | reverse complement strand
TCTTGATTCCTCGAAGAAATGCCATAATCCTTCCCCTTTCCGGTTTCGGTTTCTGCACAAAAATCGGTCACAGATGAAACAATCTGAATACTTCTTTTTTGATGCCTCTCTGCTCAACGATCTGAGAGCCGATGAACTGCCCTGTTCCGTTGGCCTCAATGACGACCCAGCCGTCTGCGGTGTGCGCCATATCCCAGCTGATGTATTTGCAGGACGGCAGCTCTGCCGCCATTTTCTTCACCAGCGCCGTCAGCTTGTCCCATTCAGGGATCTGATACCCCATAAACTTGAACCCAGTATCAGGGTGTTCGCTGTAACTCCGGCAATATTCGTCCCATCCGTCCGTAAACAGCTTTCCGGTCTTGTTGTCCACGCCGACCAGAATACCGCCCGCGCCTGCATTGTCCACAAAAGAGCCGGCATGGCCGCAGCGGCATCTGCAGGGGCCGACGATCGCCCCCTGATCCGTCAGGAAGGTCGGGATCCGGATCGTGTTGACAGAAGAAGCGTTTAGCTTTGCCATTTCCTCCGTCTGCACCACCAGCTGTTCCAGAACAGTTTTGCCGCCCTTCAGGAGCTCACGGAAAACCTGTTCCGCCGGGTGGTTCTCATCCACCGTGACAAGCCCGATTCCCTGCCCTCTTGAAAGACGGTATGGCTTTTTCACGAACTTCGGATGCTTTTTGACAAAGGCAGCGAATGCGGGAAAATCCTTTTCCTTTTCAATGCAGATCACATCGCGCTTGAAGTATTTCCCGAACACCTCATAGGTGCGGTATTTGTCATAGAAAATATCGAGATCAATGATATCATTGACTTTATGACAGAACACGGCGCGCTCAAGATCAGAGATATATTCCTCCTTCTCACTGCGGCTCTTTTCCGCAAGCCGGAATGAAAAATACTCATCGGGCGGAAAACCGTAGGCATAAAAATGGAAGAAAATGTCTGTGCGGAGCTCATCGGTCAGATCGATCTCCATTGTCTTGCGGCAGTTGCTGACCGCCTTTTCGATCTGCTTCTCCATCTCAGCCGTATGTTTCGGCCATTTCGCGTTGCAGGCACTGACGATCTGCTTTTTTTTGGCGGCAGACGCCTCACCCGCAGCAATCTCTGCCTCAGAAAGGGAATACTTCAGCAGGTTTTTGACCTTGATCTTGGCCATTTTGTTTCTGAGCGCCGGGATATTCGGACAATGATGCCGGATAAAATCTCTGATTGCGGGATTCATGAAACAAACCTCTTTTCACTATCATTACAGATCGGTATATGCGTGCCGCGGCTCAAAGCAGCAGGAAGGCCTCATGCACACCACTCTCACGCCGCTTGCTCTCTGCGGTCCGATCTGCAGAAATGTCGAAAGCACTGATGTATCGCCGTGCAGTCCCAGCACGCCGATATTGGTCTCATTGACTCTTCTGGTGATCTCCTGCTCTGCCTCGCTCTGCACATCATGGTTGCCGAACACCTGTGCCTTGAGCATCAGGGATGCGGCCTCATAGTGCGAGCGGCCGATACCGATCGTCAGTGTGCAGGGAGAACATCCAAGCTGCGCGACCGCCTCGGAAGCCCAGCTGACGATCTCATCCTTTACGACCTGCGCGCTGTGCTTATGGAACACGCGGTATGTCTTTCCTCTGATCGCGGGGCCGCCGCCGAACATCGCGATATGCACGCGCAGCCTGTCCGGCACATCAGAATAATGCATCAGCAGAGGTGCCGGCGCGAGCGCGCCCGGATCGGGATCCAGTCCGCCGGACTGATCGATCCGCTCCCAGTCGCTGCCCATCACAGCCATCGGTCTGCCGGGCATCTCCCGCAGTCCCTCAGCCACGCCCTGATAAATCGCATCCAGCATTTCGCCCGTGACCGCTCTGTTTTTTCCGACCTCCAGAACGATGTGCGGAATGCCGGAATCATCGCAAAGCGGTGTGCGGTTCTTTGCGGCAGTCTTACCGTTCTCCAGAATGGTCTCAAGCACCCATTTCGCGCGTTCGTTCGTCTCAGCAGCAATCGCTCTCTGATACGCCCTGATCTTATCTTCGCTGAATGTGGAACCGGCCGTGATCAGCGTTTCCTTCACTGCCGAAACGATTCCGTCAGTCATCATAAATGCTCCTTCCGTGAGCAGCGGCTATAATCGCCGGATAATCCTTCACCTTCAGGCTGTGGAAGGCTTCCATGCCCTCCTCCGGAAAGGCAACGACCTTCTGTTCCTGCGTCAGCGCGCCGAGAAGCGCCGTGACCGGCGGAATGACCGCATAGACAGCATGATACTTTCCGAGCGCGTCGACTGTTTCGCTGTGCAGCGCGCCTTTTCCGAGATGCAGCCTGATGCCGGCTTTGGAAAGGGGCGCGATGCTGGCCTCGATCTCCAGCTTGTTGCTGGAGGTGGGGCCGACGCCCGCCGGGCTGACTGCAGTATGAAAGATCACGCCGCCCTCCAGCTGAATGCCGGTGCCGGCAATGGAGCCGTCCTCCGTCATGCGGACGATCTTCGGAAGAACTGCGTCTCTTCCGCAGTAAATCTCACCGGATATATACACCATATCCCCGACTTCCAGCGCCGCGATATCCGCATCGGAAATGGGGGTTGTGAGATGCTTGACTGTCATCGGTTCATTCCTCCTGATCAGAGATCCGGATTAAACAGTTCCAGATATCTCGATTCGTTCTCGATCACCCCGTAAGCAGTTGCGCGCAGAACAACCTTTTCCGCCCACAGATGATGCGGGCCGATCTCATTCATCTTGTTTGCGCTCGCGCTCTTGATCACGCCGCCGCTGGTATCCAGAATCTGCAGAGCATCCTCGTATTCTTCTCTTGTAACGGCAAGCATACCGTTCACATAGTTGATGTGACTGGGATGAATGATCGTTTTTCCGACAAAGCCGTTGGCCTTGTCCAGAATCAGCTCACGCATGAGGCCGTCGACCTCCGCGTTCACGAGCGGGATTCTTCTCAGAAGGGACTGCTGCAGATCGACCTTGGGGAGCGTGCCGAATTTCAGTGCCTTGTTGATTCTGAAATACTCCCACACCGGGCCGGATACCGTATAGTCACCGTCACGGGTAAACACATTCAGAATATCCGTCAGGATATCGCGGACCGGCATGATGTCATAGATCGTGTAGTCCACATCCCGGCGGGCGCCGAAGCAGGACGAGAAATCCGTCGCGCCCACGCGGACATTGAGCACGAGATCCTTATAGCGGTCGAGGATCTGCTTGATCCCAATGAGCTCAGCCATGCGCGTTTCTTTGTGCGCAACACTCTTGTCCTCAATGATCGGCATTCCGTAAATAATCTCGCCGAACCGTTCGTTCAGCTCTTTCAGGTGCGCAAAATAGCCTTCGCCGTTCTCAGCGTTGAACTTCGGAAAGTTGATGCCGGTCAGCACCTTGATGTGCTTCGGCTTCAGCATCGAGGAAAAATGCCGGAACTGCTCCAGATTCCGCACTCTGAAAATCAGCAGCGGAATGTCCGCATAAGTGATTTCGCCCTTTTCCAGCTTATCGGAAAGCACATCCAGAAGATGGATGCTGTTCTGCTCTGCCTGCGGAACATCTTCGATTCTGCAGGCATCCTCAAAGCACATGACCATGGAGGTCAGCCCGGGATATTTTTTATTCAGGATCGCGTCCGTAAAATCCTTGGTGCCCGGCATATACATTGTGGCTCCCAGACAGTACTGGAGCACGCATTTATCAGTGTATTTATTGAATTCCTCCGGTTCCCTGACAAACTGGAAATCAGGATTATATAAATGGTGTCTCATTCTGGCCTCCGTAAACCCGATTTATGCATTCTGATCTACAATATTCAGGTCATGCCTCAATATGGGATTCCCCTCTGTATCATAGGCTTCGATTCGCGCATACGCTTTGCGGATGCGTTCATTCAGTTCTGCTGTATCGGAAGCTTTGACGATGAATGTGCCGAGCCGGCTGCTGCTTGCACGGCTTGGATCCACCTCTGTTCCGGCGGTTTTATAGGGAATGAATTCTTCAATTATTCCCTCTCCAGCCAAGGCTTCCATCCCTTCGATGTGATCAAATATCCCCTTATTGCCATAGAGAATATTGATAACATAGATATTCTCCGGTGCGTGTAATGTCTCGAAGGACACATCATTTCCAAGATAGGAATCAAGTGCGGCGGAAATCAGATCAAAACCGGTATTTTTCCGGACGGTCTTAAAGCTGGTCCCTCCGCCCACTCTGGGGGCAAATTCAATCACAAAAAGATCATCGCCGTTTACCATCGCCTGCGTAAACAGCGGCGAATTATTGATACCGAAGGCATTCGCGATCATTGTTGTGACTTCTTCCGCCCTTTTTGCCGCTTTTTCTGATATTCGGGCGGGCGCGATTGTGGCATAACACTTGATCGCTTTTTCTTCGCCCTCCGTGACGCAGACGCGCTCCGCAGTCATAATCAGCTTTGCCTTATGATCTTTGATAAAACAGTAGGCACTGATCTCCCTGCCTGTGACAAACTCCTCCACAACAGCACGGCCGTTTCTGCTGATTTTCTGTGCGTCTTTGAGATACACGCACATTTCTTCAAAGCTGTTTGCTTTCTTCACGCCGTTGGAGGAATTGCTGTCTGCAGGCTTCACCATAACAGGATAGCGCAGTTCCAGATCCGTAATCTCCTGTCCCTGATCAAAATACATATATTTTGATGTGGGAATGCCATGCCGGATCATTTCTTCCTTCATAACACCCTTATTCGTGATGCGGTCGGCCGTTTCATAGCTGTACGGAGCAAAAAGTCCCAGCTTTTCCAAAGCATAGCAGGCAGAAATATTCGCCTGATCCACCGCGGCGCTGATGACAAGAGAAGCGTTTCTTTCCTTCGCTACGCGATACACAGCCTCCTTGTCAAGTGTACTTTCTATGACGTGCTCATCCGCGAACTTTTTCGCAATCGGATCTTTCAGATAATCCAGAAGAATGGTGTAATATCCTCTTCTTTTCAGTTCTTTGATAAGCTCACAATGCGGGGCGGTCCCTCCCAGCACAATTGCAACCGGCTTACCCATCATATTCCTCCAGTCTGCACAAAACCCCGACGCTCTGAGCGGCAGCATTGATTTCTTCAAACTGTTTTGCGGAAATCTCAACGGCATCTGTCTGTACTGCGGCTCTGGTCAGCTCCTTTTCACCCGGAAGCCAGACACAGCCTTTTTCTCCGCACGCCCTGACAGCATCATAGAAGCAGTCAAGCCGCGCCGCATGCTCCTCCGCCGTCATGAATCTTCTGACATCAAATACGATGAACATATGACCGTTTCCGGATGCCTCATCCATCTTGCTCAGCGGCTTGACGCCGCCCGCAAAGGCTGAACCCATGAGCAGGCCGGCAAACAGATCAATGAAAAGCGAAAGGCCGTATCCCTTATATCCGCCGATCGGAAGCAGGGATCCTTTCAGTGCCTCATTGGGATCGTCTGTCGGATGTCCGTCCGCATCCACCGCCCAGTCCATCGGTATTTTTTCGCCGTTTTTCGCCGCTAAACGGATCTTGCCTCTTGCGGCAACCGTTGTTGCCATGTCAAGAATGACCGGATTCCGTGTTTCGGTTCCCGGAAAGGCGTAACACATCGGATTCGTCCCGAAAATCGTCTTGTTCCCGCCGGTCGGCGCGATTGCCGGTGCAGCGTTCGCACAGATGATCGCGGCAAAGCCCTGCTTTGCCGCGTAGTATCCGAAATAGCCCGCAGCACTGAAATTATTGCTGTTTCTGACGCCGCAAATCGCGATGCCGTATTCCTTTGCTTTTTCGATCGCGATATCCATCGCTTTCTTTCCGGCGATCTGTCCGAAGCAGTTGTGCGCATCCAGCAGCGCAGTTGCGCCGGAATCAGAAAGAACCTCCACCCGGTCCTCCGGGCAGAAGTTTCCCGCCTGAATCTTTTTCACATAAAGCGGAAGACGGCCTACTCCATGAGTAGGCACACCGCAGCGATTGGCATAATGAACCGTGTCAAGAACAGCCTCAAGGCTTGCGGCATCCGCGCCGCAAGCCTTCAGTGTCTCTGTTACAATCTGATCAATGCTTCTGATTGAAACCTTCATTTTTCCTCACCCGAACTGTTTTTGATCTGTTTATCTGATACTTCCCTTCGGAGACTGTACTGCCTCCGGATAATACTCGTCAATCATCCGCTTGACCAGAGAAACCTGCTTGGCTCTCTTCTTCGCGTCATCGACAGTGCTGTCCCAGCTGTGCGTCTGTGCAACAGAGCCGCCTGTCTTCAGATAGATCGGCGCCGCAATGCGGATCATCTCCGGAACTTCGTAATGGCGGATAAAACCGCCGGTGGATTTCGGATTCTCAGTGTGGATATCGATCGGCACATTCACTGCCTGTCTCATGGAAGCAAGCATCTGCAGCTGGATATCACGGACAGGATTGATGGAATTCGCGCCGATGCTCTCAAGGAGCTTTGCCGCGCAGGGATTGCCGTGGCCCGCGTGTGCGGAGACCTTGAAGTGACATTCCGCAGGAATCTCTCCGGCCTTGCGCATCTCATTGAGCAGCCAGAGACAGCCCTCATCATAGACAAGGAATGAACGGCAGCCGAGTCGCACTGCGCGCTTGACATCTTCCACAGCACGCACGATCTGCTCCTGTCCTCTGAGACGGTAGCCCATTCTCACGCCCTCCGGCGTATTGACCGAAGCGGAAGTATCCGTGGTCGCTCTCGGACCGATCGCGAGGATCAGGTCGGTCTGCCACTGTGCGGCAAGCTCGACCATCTGTGCGATCTCGCTGTCGGTGAGCCGCATGATGCCCTGTGTCTGCGTCACTCTGTGCAGCGCGATCCCGTATTCATCCATGGACTCCAGCAGAGCCTTCATGACCTTCGGCCCCTGAATACCGGGCACTTCAAAGCGGTACTGTCCGCCGTCCGAAAACCGTTTATCAGAAGTCGGCAGACTGTACGCATCGCCTTCAGGAAGTCCGATTTTTTTCAGAAACGCTCTTGTCTCTTCCATACTGTTCATGGTTTATGCTCCTTTCAGTGCTGTTTGGGCTGACTGCTTTTCTGGTGCGCTTCGATCGCAGTCTCCAGAGAAGGAAAGCCGTTCGCTTTGCAGAACTCTTCAACATATTCATCAGGACACATCTTGGTGTATATGATTTTTCCGTCTGCGTCATATCCGAGAAATCCACCGTATCCGGCCTTGGAGCGCGCATCTGTATTCTTCCTGTCAAATACAAGCGCGATCATCCGGAAACACAGCTTCACATCCACGGCAAGGCTGCAGTGTTCGGCATACCAGCAGTAATGCTCAAACCGTTCCTCCCAGGAAAGCGTGTGGTCGATCTTTTTCAGCGGCGGACATTCCAGACCGGGCTTGACGCGATACATTGTCAGATGCCGGTTGTTGAGCCGTTCCGCGTAGTAATCGCGCAGAGGACGAGGGCCGATCACTGACATGGAGCCGTTCAGGATCGAGACAAAATTGAGCAGTTCATCCAGGGAAGTCTTTCGCACAAATCTGCCCCATTTTGTCACGCGCTTGGAGGGCGGGAGCAATTCTCCGTTCTCATCCGTATCATTGGTCATGTTCCGGAATTTATAGATCGTAAACGGAGCCTTGTTCTTTCCGAGCCGTGTCTGCCGGAACAGGATCGGCATGCCGACATCAAAGAAGGTGACGATCATGATCACCAGATTAATCGGCGCAGTGATGATCAGAACGATCAGCGCAATCACAATATCCAAAAAGCGTTTGCCGTATTTGGTGTAGAATGATTCCTTCACTTCAGGCACGCTGACCTTTCGGTTCACCTCTTCCAGGTGATCCCGTTTGATATACTGCGCGATCTCGTTCTTTTCACTGAGTGACAGGTCCGTGATATCCCTCATCATCAGAGCATTCCTTTCACTGTGATCTCATCTGAGAATCGCATCGCAGATCCTGTCAGCGTCTGCCGCGGTCAGATCGGAATACATCGGCAGCGTCAGCACACAGTCGGCAGCGTGTGCAGAGACCGGGAGATCGACCCGGCCGTACTGATCCTGATAGCAGGCAAAGCGCGTGGTGATCGGATAAAAATACTTTCTGGCAAAGATGTTCTCCTGTTCGAGCTTGGCCTTGATCTGGTCGCGGTCTTCCTTGTACCCGTCAAAGATGACCGGGAAGTAAGCATAATTCCATTTGAGATCGGCGGGCGGAACAATCAGCTTGATCCCTTTGATGCCGGAAAGCCGCTCAAAATAACGGTCACCGGCAATCTTGCGCTTTGCGATCTCCTCGTCGAGGTGACGGAGATTGCAAATACCCATAACAGCCTCGAATTCATTCATGCGGGCGTTGGTGCCGACATATTCAGCCTCCTCATGTGAGGTGAAGCCGAAGTTGACGATGTACTGCATCGCATTGAACATCTCCGCGTCCTTATAAGCGACCAGGCCGCCCTCGATCGTGTGGAACACCTTGGTCGCGTGGGTGCTGAACATCGCAGCATCGCCGAAATTTGCAGCACTGACGCCGTTCTTCGTGACGCCGAAAGCGTGTGCGGCATCGTAAACGACCTTGAGGTTATGCTTCTTCGCAATGGCGTCAATCGCGGCTGTATCGCAAAGGAAACCGTAAACATGGGTTGCAACGATAGCAACGGTCTTGTCGGTGATTGCGGCCTCGATCAGTTCCGGATTGATCGTGTAATCGTCCTCCTTGACATCGACGAACACCGGTGTCAGGCCGTTGCGGACGATGGCGTTTGTGGTAGAAATGTGGGTATAAGCGGTGGTAATGACCTCACCCTTCATGGCCAGAGACTGCAGCGCAACCTCCATTGCCACATGGCCGTTTGCAAACAGCCAGACATTTTCACAGCCGAGGTATTCTTTCAGATCCTTCTCAAAATCCTCGGACGCCCTGCCGCGGTTGGACAGCCAGCGGCTCTCCCACACCGGGCGCAGTCTCTCCATATACTCCTCAAAGGAGGGCATGGACGATCTGGTCACATTGATTCTTTCGTTGCTCATAATTCTTCTCCTTCAACAATCCCCTGCAGCCGCAATGGGGCGTACTTCACGGCATCCCTGCCAGTCAAAACGAAAAAGTATCGCGCAGCGGGAGCCAGCTTTTGTCTTTTTCGCTGAGCTTGATCGGCGTACCGTCCGCCATATGCAGTCCCGCAAAATCCGTCACGCCGAGATACGGCATATCTATCTGCGGCCATTTGACGCCGACCTCCGGATCGTTCCAGAGAATGCCGCCTTCATCGCCCGGATGATAGAAGTCCGTGCATTTATAGCAAAAAACAGCACCGTCCGTCAGCGAGAGCAGGCCGTGTGCAAAGCCTTCGGGGATGAAAAACATTTTCCGGTTTTCCTCGGAAAGCTCGACGCCGTACCATTTCCCGTAGGTACTGCTGTTTTTTCGCAAATCAACCGCCACATCGAACACGGCGCCGCGGAGAACTCTTGCGAGCTTCGCCTGCGGATATTGCTTCTGAAAATGAAGTCCGCGCAGTACGCCCTTCTCAGAGCAGCTTTCATTTTCCTGCACAAAGACACGGTCAATGCCCGCTTCTTTCAGGTCGCGCTGATTGAACACTTCCATCAGCCAGCCGCGTGCGTCTCCGTGCACCTTCGGCTCAATCACATACAGGCCCTCAATCGGACAGGGTGTGACAAGAATCTGTCCCATGTTCCGCGTTTCTCCTTATCCTTTTTTAACGTCTGATCCGGCACATGTCCGTTCGCGGGGCAATCTGCCGGATCCGACTGCAGATGCACTGCAATCAGACCATGAACTGCTCCCGGCCGCCGTACATCTTCTCATAGTATTTCTGATAATCGCCGGAGATGATCTCCTCCCACCATTCACGGTGTGTCAGATACCACTGAATGGTTTTCTCGATGCCGTCCGCGAATTTCGTTTCCGGCAGCCAGCCCAGCTCCCTGTGGATCTTGGTCGGGTCGATCGCGTAGCGCATATCGTGGCCCTTGCGGTCTGCGACATGCGTGATCAGTGATTCGGGCTTGCCGAGCTTTTCGCAGATGAGCTTCACAATGTCGATATTCTTCATCTCATTGTGGCCGCCCACATTGTAGACCTCGCCGACGGTGCCTTTGTGAATGATCAGGTCGATCGCGCGGCAGTGGTCCTCAACATAGAGCCAGTCACGCACGTTCAGGCCCTCACCGTAGACCGGGAGAGGCTTGTCCGCCAGCGCGTTGATGATCATCAGCGGAATGAGCTTCTCCGGGAAGTGATAAGGGCCGTAATTGTTGGAGCACCGTGAGATCGTCACGGGCAGGCCGTATGTCCGGTGATACGCCAGCACCAGCAGGTCAGCGCCTGCCTTGGAGCTGGAATACGGGCTGCTCGTATGGATCGGTGTCTCCTCTGTGAAGAACAGGTCGGGACGGTCAAGCGGCAGATCGCCGTAGACCTCGTCGGTCGAGACCTGATGATAGCGTGTGATGCCGTATTTCCGGCAGGCATCCATCAGCACCTGTGTGCCGAGAATATTGGTCTGCAGAAAGATCTCCGGATTTTCGATGCTGCGGTCCACATGAGACTCTGCGGCAAAATTGACAATGATGTCCGGTTTCTCCTCTTCAAAGAGCTGATAAATCGCCTGTCTGTCGCAGATATCCGCCTTTACGAAGCGGAACTGCGGGTTGTTCATGACATCTTTGAGCGTTGAAAGATTCCCCGCGTATGTCAGCTTATCCACACAGACGATCCGGTAGTCCGGGTATTTTTCCAGCATGTGGAACACAAAATTCGAGCCGATAAATCCGGCACCGCCTGTCACAAGAATGGTCAATGCGATTCCTCCTGAGCCGTCCGCAGGCCAAAACGGCGCTTGTCCGTCTTTTCCCGGGCTGTATTTCACTTACAAAAGAAAATGATTTAATCAACAAAAACCTTTAGTATTTATTAATCCAGCTTTATTGTATCATACCTTTTTCGAAATGTCAAGTATCACGCTGAAAACCCGCTCTTCCGGGAAGTGCCTGCCGGTACCGGATCACGCCGCTGCGGCAGGGAATCCGGCGGTGTTGTTTCCGGGGTACATTCCGGCCGCGGATTTTGCGGGTACTATCTTTTATTATACAGCTTTCAGACGGTTTTGTCAATGATTCTTTTCGTGAATTTGGATAAAAACGGCACGGATGTTTTGTGCAAAATACCAATTGACACCTGTCAGATCCCGCTGCCGCCGAAAACAAAAGCTCCCACACATCACTGCATGGGAGCTTCGTAAAGCGCGGACCTGCCGCCTTTGGTCTGAGTGACCCGACTTGAACGGGCGGCCTCTACCACCCCAAGGTAGCGCGCTACCAACTGCGCCACACCCAGACAACATTGCTATTATATCACAATCGCGGCCGTTTGTCAAGCGAAAACAGAAAAATCAGCGAAACGCCCCCCAGCCCCTGCTCTGCCGCGGCCGCATCTGTTCATTCCGCAAGAATCTGGAGAAATTTGGCTGATTCATCATTGACATTCCGGAATAAATATGGTATAATTTACAAAAAGCACCCAAAAGGAGGGCCTTATGAAACACACAGAACTGATCCAGCGAATCATGCAGTCCCTCTCCTCACCGCTCTGGGGGAAATGGGAGATCCGCGACGAGCTCCCTTCCGGGCCTGACTGTGCCGTTTACCGGCTTGAGGCGCGGCGCATGAACCGCATCGAAACCAGCGCACTGAAGGTCGTGCCGATCCTCGCGGCAGGCACTTTCTTCAGCGAGGAACAGCGGCAGACGCAGCTTGCCGCCGAAAAAGAGCGTGCTGAGCTCGAGTCTGACCTGCTCTATCAGATGCAGGACTGCCCGTACATCGTGACCTATCAGGACGAGGACCTGCAGCCTGTGCAGGAGGACGGGCAGCTGCTGGGCTATGCCTACCTGATCCGCATGGAGCTTCCCGAACGCCTGACTGACCGGATCCTCGCGGGACAGTTTGATCTGAGTGAGCGCTCCGTCATCCAGCTGGCCGATGACATTGCCGCCGCACTGGACTGTGCGCATTCCCGCGGCGTCACGCACCGGAACATCCATCCCGATCACATCTATATCGCTGCGAACGGGACCGCGAAGCTCGGTGATTTCCGCATCCCGAAGCGTGCCGGCGTCATCCGTGCCTTCACCGAATCCGAAATGTATATTGCGCCGGAGGTCTTCGCGACCAAGACGGCGGCGGAATTCACGGTGCAGGCGGATCTCTATTCGCTCGGCATCTGCCTCTATCAGCTCATGAACGGGATGTATCTGCCGTTTGAGCGTGAGCTCGGACCGGACGAAGCGTGGGAAAAGCGCATGAGCGGCGAGACCTTCCCGCTTCCGCGCAATGCTTCCGACGACTTCGCAGCCGTGATCCTCAAGGCCTGTGCCTCCGATGCCGCTGAGCGGTATCAGTCGGCGGCAGAGTTCCGTGAGGCACTGCTGTTCCGCGGCAGACAGAGCAAGTCGGCTCGCATCGCGGGGAAACCCGAAGACGGTGCTGAGACCGACGAACCTGACCCATCGGTGCAGGGCACAGAAGATTCCGATGACCAGTCCGTTCCGGCTGAGCTGGATGCCGCGATCGCGCGGATCATGAGCCTGCCGGACGATGATGACACAGACGAGGTGTCCGCAGAGGATGAGCCTGCTGAAGCTGATGCTGAAGAGGACGAGCCTGCCGAAGCCGAGGCCGAAGAGGACGAGCCTGCCGAAGCCGAGGCCGAGGAGGAAGAGCCTGCCGAAGCCGAGGCGGAGGAGGAAGAGCCTGCCGAAGCTGATGCTGAGGAGGACGAGCCTGCCGAAGCCGAGGCCGAGGAGGAAGAGCCTGCCGAAGCTGATGCTGAGGAGGACGAGCCTGCCGAAGCCGCAGCCGAAGAGGATGAAGCCGCGGAGGAGGAGCCTGCCGCTGAGCAGACCAAAAAGGTCAGCATCGCGGAGCAGATCGCGTCGAAGATCCCCTCTGACATGGAGCAGAATCCCGACAACTTCGAGCTGGCCGGCTCTGTTCTGAAGCAGTATCACGGCAAAGCCGCCCGCATCGCGCTGCCGAACGGCATCACCGAGATCGGAAACGGCGCTTTTGCAGACTGTGATTTCGTGCATGAGATCGTACTGCCGGAGGGCATCACCCGCATTGGGGAACGTGCCTTTGCCGGATGCACGGCGCTCTCCCGCACATCCTTCCCGCAGAGCCTGCGTCTGGTCGGCAACGAGGCCTTCAAGGGCTGTGTCTCGCTGCGCGAAGCGAAATTCCGCGGCTCCCTGACACAGGTCGGTGTCGGCGCGTTCTCCGGATGCACCGGACTGGAAGCGGCGGTCTTTGACTGCCCGATCGAAAAAATCGGCTATGATGCCTTTTACGGATGCAGCAGCCTGACTGAATTCTCAGTCGGCAGCAATTCCTTCTCTTATAAATCTGTCGGCGGCGTGCTGTTTGATTATGACTGCAAGCATCTCGTGCGCTATCCCGCCGGCAAGCCGAACCGCGACTACACAGTGCCGGACGGCGTCGTGACGATCCTGGACGGCGCGTTCTACGGCTGCGGCAGACTGGAACGCATCGTGCTTTCCAAGGATGTCAAGCTGATCGGTTCTTCGGCGTTCCGTGAGTGTACGGCGCTCAAGACGATCACGCTGCCGGAAAACCTCGAAACCATCAAAAACAGCGCCTTCCAGGGCTGCAAATCGCTGGTGCGCATGGAGCTTCCGGCGTATGTCGCCTATATCGGCGCCTATGCGTTCAGCCACTGCACAAAGCTCTCCGCGGTCACGCTGCCGCCGAAGCTCACGGAGCTCTGTCTCGGTGTCTTTGAGGCCTGCTCTGTGTTAAAGAGCATTGTGCTGCCGGACAGCATGATCAAGATCGGCGAAAAGGCATTCCTGCACTCCGGCCTGACCGAGCACTTTGTGCCGTATTCCACCACGCGCATCGAAAAGCTCTCCTTTGCCGAATGCGGCAAGCTGCGGTACATCTTCCTTTCAAACCGCATCAACCAAATCGCGACAAACGCCTTTGAAAACTGCAGCGCATCTCTGACGATCTTCGGTCTGACCGGCTCTGTTCCGGAGGAATTTGCCGAGAAGCGGCAGATCAAATTTGAGCGGATGTTCGCGCTGGAGTCCGGCGCAGGCGCAGGCAGCTACACGCTTCGGAAGTACTACGGTGTGTTCTCGTTCATCACCCTTCCGCCTGATGTCAACATCATCGGCGAGGAAGCCTTCATGGACTGCCGTTCGCTCAGACGCATCATCATCCCGTCGGGTGTCGGCGAGATCGGCGCTTCCGCGTTTGCGCGCTGCGAAAATCTCGAAGCCGTCTCCATGACGAATCTGGTCATGCGCATCGGCGAGCACGCCTTTGACGGCTGCGCGGCACTGAAGCAGTTCCAGGTCCACGATATGTCCGGCAGCTTCCCGCTCAAAGTGCAGCGGAAGATCCACCGCAATTTCTACAAGGTCCTCAAGGAGATCCAGCCCGAATCCGCAGAGGCCTACGCGGAAAAATACAATGTGACGCAGAAGAGCTCCTTCCTCGATATGTCCTTCTCGCGGACGCTGAAAAAGGAGACGCAGGAGCATGTGCGCCGCCTTGCCGTTGAATATGAGGAGACCGAGTTCATCAGCTCGCTTTACGGCAAGATCCAGGAGGAGATGCGGAAATCCGAGCGAATGCTGAGCAACATTGAGCTGTTCAGCGACTGCGCGGTCACGACCGGCATCATGTCCGGCCAGCCCGCAAAGCACAAGTTCCTCTACCGCGATCTTGACGCCGGCGTGCGGATGCTGCCGAATGTCAACCACATGCTCGCGTGCGCGACGGTCATCGTCAGCATGCTCGGCGGTGCGTACTGTCTCTCCCCGACGCAGGGACGCGACTCCGCGGAGATCAAACTCGCGCTGAACTGACAGAACAGACGCGCAAAGCCAAAGCAGAAGCAAAGCCCCCGCAGACTGCACAGATGCCTGCGGGGGCTTTTATCCTGCTCAGAAATTTCAAAAAAACTGTAACCGAACCGGACGGTTTCCGTCTCTATAGACAGAAGCGGCTAAAAAGGGGGGATTCACATGGATGACCGTGAGATCATGGCACTGTTTCAGGCGAGAGACGAACAGGCGATTGCAGAGACGCTTGCCCGATACGGCGAAAACTGCCGTGCCATGGCGCGCAGTATGCTGGGCAGCCCGCTGGACGCGGAGGAATGTGTCAGCGACACGATGCTGAAGCTCTGGAATGCCATCCCCCCGGCAGAACCGGAGCATTTTGCAGCGTATCTCTACACGGTTCTGCGCCGGACAGCCATGGACCGCTGGGAGCATCAGCGTGCGGAAAAGCGCGGCGGCAGTCAGATCGCGGCGGCGCTGGATGAACTGAGCGAATGTGTCTCCGCGCCTGACGATGTCACGGCAGAGCTTGAACGCAAGGAACTGGCAGAGCGTATCAACCGGTTTCTCGGCACGCTGAAAGCCACCGACCGAAATCTCTTTGTGGCGCGGTATTACGCCATGTTGCCCGTACAGGAGATCGCGGATCGCTTCGGTCTTTCGGTCAGCAATGTCAAGATCCGGCTGATGCGGACACGCGGCGAACTGAAAAAGCTGCTTCGGAAGGAGGCGTTTTTATGAAAACGAAAAAGCTCTTGCGGGCGATGGAGGACATCCGCCCCGAATATATTGAAGCGGTACTGAAGCCCGGAAAGGGCGCCGCAGAAGATACCGCAGCGGCCTTTGTGCCGGAGGATCTGCCCGCACCGCAGAGCCGCAGCAACATTCTGCGCGTCATCACTGCGGCAGGTCTGGTCGCCTGCGCCGTACTGGCAGTCGGGACCGGATTCTGGATTTACCGCACCGGCCGTGCCGCCAGAGATAACTCCGCGCTGACAAACCTTGAGGTGACGCAGACAGCGGAGGTCGAGCAGGCCGTCAGTCTGACCGAAAAAACGACAGAAACCACCGAAAACGCTCTGGGATACAGCTCCGAAACCGAAACGGAGGCTGAAACTTCGGTGCAGTCTGACTATTCCGAGGACCTGACACATCCGTTCGGTTTTGAGTATATTCCGCAGGAGCAGACGGAAGTTCCCCGGCAGACAGAACCCACAGAGACCTTGCTCTCAAAGAGGACGGAAAGTATAAACGGAAGCGACAGCGCACAGACAACGGAAAGCTCACAGACAACATCGGTCATCGGAGATCCAAAGAAGGATCCGGAAACTGACAGCGGCATGAAGTGTGTTGTGTTCAAAAACTACGGTTTCGACACGACCGGTTTCCGGAGCGAATGGTGGCAGACCGGACAGCCGATTTCCTTCCTCCTGCACAGTCTCAGGAACATCGAAGAGCGCAATATGTCCGGTGATCTGCTGGATGCGGCGTTCACGGCGTTTCTCAGATCGGATGAGACGAAGGACTGGAGAACGGACGAATTCTTTGAAAAGAACGACGTCATCACCGGCGCGCTGTACCTTGAATCGGGCAGCTACGAGCTTGGTGTCCAGAGTCTCGCGATGGTCAGCAGCGGCGCGACGGGGAGAACGACACTGCGTCTGAATCTGCTGGCTTATAAGCCGGAGGTTATGGACTGCGCGATGTGCTGTTATTACTACGCGATCAGCGTGCCGAAGGGCACAGCGGAAGAATACACGCGCGTCGAGACAAGTCTGCAGTACATCTCGCCCTCGTATGATCCGGTCACGGGTAATGTGACTGATGACCGGCATCAGTTCTGGGAGAACAGCTGCTGGAGCAAGCCGGCAATCCGTTTTGTCTATGAAGACTGAAATCTGTTTCAGAGAAGCCCCCGCCTGACGGCGGGGGCTTTCTCAAAATAAAAGTTTTGGTCGAGCTTTTTCAAAAGCTCGCGGGTTCTTAGGGCAGAGCCCTAAGTCGCCGCCCGCAGGCGGCGAAATCCCCCCGCATC
>JAGDBX010000061.1 GCA_018110935.1 Oscillospiraceae bacterium | reverse complement strand
CAGTGATTTCTCACATACATTCCGGACTATTTCATTCGGGAATCATGTTCTGAACAAATCGGAGATGTATATTATAGCCATAGCCCACGCAGACAACCCAAACAACAAAATGAAAAGAGGCGTCAATTATGAAAAAGACATTTATCCGCACGGCTGTCCTGTCCATGATGCTTGCTGCCGGTCTCACAGGCTGCGCAGGTACATCAGATACCGCTTCAGATCATGAATCCGCATCAGCCGGGATGTCATCGGCTCAGTCAGACAGTAATTCCGAAAGCACTCCGGAGAACAAAAAGTCCGGACAATCTGCCGGGGATGCAGAGACCGGAGAAGCAGCAGATGCGGCAGAGGCTAAACAGCTGAATTATACCGAAAATGCTGACTCAGACAGTGTATTCACCAAACGCGATCTTGCTCAGACAGCAGATACAGGTGATGCGGTTGTTATGACCGTAACGGACGGAAACACGATCGACATCTCAGAAGAAGGCGTGTACGTGCTCAAAGGCAGCGCTCAGAACTGCACAGTCAGAGTAAATGCTGATGAATCGGCGAAAGTTCAGCTTGTGCTGGACGGTGTCAGCATCACAAACAAAGATTTCCCTGCGATATATGTTGTGTCAGCCGATAAGGTTTTCGTAACGACCGCAGACACGGATAATTCGCTGACAGTCAGCGGACAGTTCACCTCTGACGGTGACACGAAAACGGATGCGGTCATTTTCTCAAAGGACGATCTTGTGCTGAACGGTACGGGAACACTCAATGTGACCTCCGGTTACGGAAACGGGATCACCTGCAAGGATGATCTGAAAGTGACCGGCGGAACCTACAATGTGCAGTGCGCTCTGGATGCGTTTGAAGCAAACGATTCTATTTCTGTGAATGACGGCACATTTACGGTTGAGGCCGGCAAGGACGGCTTCCACTGTGAGAACGATGAGGCAGAAGGAACGATCACGATCTACGGCGGCACATATGATATCAAGGGCGGCAGCGACGGAATGCAGGCGTGTGCAGTCCTTCAGATTGACGGCGGTACGATCAATGTGACAGGAGCTGAAGGACTCGAAGCAACCTATATCCTGATCAATGACGGCAATATCAATATTCAGGCAAGCGATGACGGCATCAACGCTGCAGCACGCACAAACGCCTGTGAAACGGCCATCGAGATCAACGGCGGTTATCTGAAAGTTGCAGTCGGACAGGGTGACACAGACGCGATCGATTCAAACGGCTCGATCTATGTGAACGGCGGAACGATCGATGTGACCGCTCAGATGTCCTCCTTCGATTACGACGGCAGAGCAGAGTTCAACGGCGGAACGATTATCATCAACGGAACCGAAGTATCTGAAATCCCCCAGAGCATGATGGGCGGCGGAATGCGCGGCGGCATGAGAGGCGAAACGGGCGGCAGCCGGAACGGCGGATCTAACCGCAGAGGCATGATCTGACGCGCGCATTTCCCGGTCTTCCCAACCCCATGTCCGGCCCGCGGGCGTTTTGAAAAACGCCGCACTGTTCACTCCCGAGCGCTCCTGATGTTTGGAACAGAGAAGCCCCTGCCTGAGCGCAGGGGCTTTGACTGCACGCTTATTCCGTCCGCAGCAGCGGGCGAAGCTTTGACGCCATCAGCAGTGCGGCCGGAACGCTCAGAACATCCTTTGCAAGGAACGGAACCGAAACCTTCAGCATCGCCGCCCAAAAGCTGATATGCGTCAGCAGCATGTACTGCACAACACCTGCAAGGTGACAGACCGCCAGCCCGAGAAGCCCCAGAACCAGCGCCGGAAACTTCCTTTTCGTCAGCGAGCAGAGCAAAATCATCGGGATAAACCCGATCAGAAAGCCGCCGGTCGGGCCGGTCAGCATCTGAAAACCGCCGCGCAGCGACGAAAACACCGGCACGCCCGCCGCGCCCAGCAGCAGATAGGCCGTAATCGCCATAGCTGCGAATTTCGGCATCAGCAGATAGCCGCAGAACGCGACCGCAAATGTCTGAAGCGTGATCGGGACCATATTCGGCAGCGGTATGGAGATCTGTGCGCAGACGACGATGATCGCCGTGCAGAGCGCTGTTGCGGCAAGGTCTTTTGTCCGGATTCCGGAAGCTGTCATGTTCGTATCCTTTCCGGTGTCATGCACCGATTTTTCTGAATTTTTCATAGCGGGCAGACAGCAGCTCCTCAGGGGAAAGCTGCGAAAGGCGCGTGATCTCCGAAAGCAGAACACGCTTTAGTTCCGAGCAGATCTCACGGTCGGTCTTGCCGTCCTCCGGGATCAGCTTCTCGATGATGCCGAACTGCCTGAGGTCGTAGGAGGTCAGCCGCAGATGCTCTGCCGCCTCTGCCGCCTTTGCCGCGTCCTTCCAGAGGATCGTCGCGCAGCCCTCCGGCGAGATCACCGAATAGACGGCGTTTTCCAGCATCACGGCGGTATCGCAGACGCCGAGTGCCAGCGCGCCGCCGCTGCCGCCCTCACCGACAACGACCGAGATCACGGGCGTTTTCAGCCCCATCATTTCAAAAAGGTTTTCGGCGATCGCCTCGCCCTGCCCGCGCTCCTCCGCGTCAATGCCGCAGTATGCGCCGGAGCTGCCGATCAGGCAGATCACGGGGCGGCGGAATTTCTCCGCCTCCTTCATCAGCCGGAGCGCCTTGCGGTAGCCCTCTGGCTTCGGGCAGCCGAAATGCCGCTTCATCCGCTCCTCGATCGTGTCGCCGCGCTCCATCGCGATGACCGTGACGGGGATATGGTTGATGAAGCCGATGCCGCCGATGATGGCCGGATCGTCTCCGAACCGGCGGTCACCGTGCAGCTCGACAAAATCGTCGATCATGTGCTCGATGTAATAGGCGCCCATCGGACGCTTGCCGCTGCGTGCCGTCTGCACGCGCTCGTATGCGGTCTTCGTTTCAGCCATAGTCTCCCTGCCTTTCTGTTCATGCCCTGTCAGCCGCCCTGCGGTGCAGGGAGAGCAGCTTTGCGAGTGTATACGGAATACGCGGCCGCTCCTCGATCATGTCGATGAAGCCGTGCTCCAGCAGGAATTCCGCCCGCTGAAAGCCCGCCGGGAGCTTTTCTCCGGTCGTCTGCTCGATGACGCGCTGTCCGGCAAAGCCGATCAGTGCCTTCGGTTCGGCAATGATCACATCGCCCTGCATGGCAAAGCTCGCCGTGATGCCGCCGGTCGTCGGATCGGTCAGCACCGCGATGTAGAGATTGCCCGACTCGCTGTGACGCTTGACCGCGCCGGAGACCTTTGCCATCTGCATCAGCGAGAAAATGCCTTCCTGCATCCGGGCGCCGCCCGATGTGATGAACCCGACGACAGGCAGATCCTGCGCGGTCGCCTTTTCAAAGAGGCGCGTGATCTTTTCGCCGACGGCCGTGCCCATGCTGCCCATCATGAACGCGGAATCCATGATGAACAGACCGCAGTCGTTTCCGCCGATCTTTGCGGTGCCGCAGACAACGCCTTCATTCAGGCCGCTCGCCTTTTCCGCCTTGTCCAGCTTTGCCTGATAGTCCGGAAAGCCGATCGGATTCTTGCCGCGCAGCTTTTTGTCGATCTCCTGAAAGCTGCCCGCGTCAACGGTCTCGTCCAGACGCTCCGCGGCACGCATCCGCAGATAGGTCCCGCAGGCGGTACAGATGCAGTGATGCGCGACATATTCCTTGTACGGGATCTCGGCCCCGCATTTCTTGCAGACGCGCGGGGGCTGCTGTTCTACGGCGCGATTGCCGAAAATGCCTTCCAGAATGCTCATTTCTGCTCCTCCGCCTTCTGAATCATGAACGAGAACTCCGCGCTGACGCAGAGCTGCCCGTCCACAAAGCCCTCGCCCTTTGCCCAGTAGAACGGGCCGCGTGACTTTGTGATGCTGCATTTCGTCTCAAAGGTATCGCCCGGCTCGACCGGCCGGCGGAACTTCACCTTGTCGATGCCGGTGAAGAAGGTCAGCGGCTGTTTCCCGTCCTCCTGCTTCGGCAGGCAGACGCAGACAGACTGCGCCATGATCTCGCAGAGGATCACGCCCGGCACGACCGGATGACCGGGAAAATGGCCGTCCAGAAAGAATTCCTCTCCGGTGATCTTCCGTTTTCCGTGTGCCTCGCCGTCAATGAGCTCCGCTTCATCAAGCAGCAGCATACTGTTCCGGTGCGGGAGCAGCTCCATCAGTTCGGTGCGGTTCATGGTGATTGCTCCTTTTCTCAGATATGTTTGAATGCAACGCAGGCATTGTGGCCGCCGAATCCCAGCGATGTGGAGAGCGCCAGCGAGACCGTCGTTTTCAGCGCGGTGTTCGGCGTGATGTCCAGATCACATTCCGGATCGGGCTCCTGATAATTGATCGTCGGCGGGATGATGCCGGTTTCGAGCGCCTTGACCGCTGCGATCGCCTCGACCGCGCCTGCCGCGCCGAGCAGATGGCCGGTCATGGATTTTGTGGAGCTGATATGCAGCTTTCTTGCGGTATCCTCACCGAACGCACGCTTGATCGCGGCCGTTTCGGTCTTGTCGTTGAGCGGCGTGCTGGTGCCGTGCGCGTTGATGTAAATTTCCGACGCGCTGCCGGCAAAACCGGATTCCGCAAAGGCATCCGCAATGGCTTTGGAAGATGCCTTCGCCTCGGAATCGGGCGCCGTCACATGGTAGGCGTCACAGGTCGAGCCGTAGCCCGCAGCCTCCGCGTAGATATGCGCGCCGCGTCTGACGGCGTGCTCATATTCCTCAAGCACGAGCGCGCCCGCGCCCTCACCCATGACAAAGCCGTTTCTGCGCTTGTCAAAGGGGATCGAAGCCGCGTTTCTGTCCGTGGATTCCGTCAGCGCCTGACAGTTGATGAAGCCTGCCATCGAGAGCGGGTGGATGACCGCGTCCGCGCCGCCGGCGATCATGACATCCGCATAGCCGTGACGGATCGCGCGGATCGCCTCGCCGACCGCGTTCGTGCCTGTCGCGCAGGCTGTCGTGATGTCCAGGCAGGGACCCTGCGCGCCGTACCGGATCGCGATCTGTCCCGCGGACATATTCGAGATCATTTTGGTGATGAAGAAGGGCGATACGCGGGACGGTCCGCGGTTGAGGAAGTTGCTGTGCTCGCTGACGAAGGTCTCAAAGCCGCCGATGCCGGAGCCGAAGTAGACGCCGAAGCGCTCCGGTGCCGCCTTTCCGGCGATGCCCGCGTCCGTGACGGCCTGCTCCGCCGCCGCGAGCGCATACTGCTGGCAGCGGTCGGTCTGGCGCACGAGCTTCGCGTCCAGATACTGCTTCGGATCAAAGTCTCTGATCTCCGCAGCGAGCTTCGCCTTCAGTTCAGAGGCATCAAACCGTGTGATCAAATCAATGCCGTTTCTGCCGGCGCAGAGGCCCTCCCAGAAGGATGCGAGACCGCATCCGACCGGTGTGACAGCGCCCATGCCGGTCACTACTACTCTTCTTTGTGCCATAAAAACCTCCGAATCAGCTTCTGTTTCCGTATCAGGAGATCGCAAGTCCGCCGTCAATGCGGATGACCTCGCCGGTCAGATAGTCCGACTCAGGCGAAGCGAGAAACGCGATCAGATTTGCGACATCCTCCGGCGTGCCGGCGCGCCCGAGCGGGATCGACTTTAAGTAATTTTCGGCCGCCTCCGCGCTGATCGCGGCGGTCATGTCCGTCGCGATAAAGCCCGGCGCGACGGCGTTGCAGGTGAAATTTCTCGAAGCGAGCTCCCGCGCCGTGACCTTTGTCAGCGCCATGACGCCCGCCTTGGACGCGGCGTAATTCGCCTGTCCCGCCGTTCCGAGCAGTCCCGAAACGGACGCGAGATTGATGATCTTGCCGTATTTCGCCTTCATGAACGGGCGGTAGCACGCCTGCGTCATATTGAAGACGCCTTTCAGGTTCGTGTTGATAACGGCGTCGAAATCCTCCTGCTTCATCGAGAGCATGAGGGCATCGCGCGTGATGCCGGCGTTGTTGACAAGGATCGTCAGCGCGCCGAAATCTGCGAGGATCGCCTTGACGACCGCTTTGCACTGTTCCGCGTCGGAGACATCGCAGGCGTAGTCCTTTGCGCGGACGCCGTACTGCGCGGCAAGCTCCGCGGCGTGTGCCTCAGCTGCATCCGAGCCGCTCCGGTCGATGACCGCGATATCCGCGCCGAGAGACGCGAGCTTTCTGCAGACTGCCGCGCCGATGCCTCTTGCACCGCCCGTGACAGCCGCGACCTTTCCGTTCAGCATGATTCCTGCACCGCCTTTACCGTATCCTGCAGCGTCTGTGCGTCCTCCACATTGAAGATGCGCACATCCGCCGAGATTTTCTTTACAAGTCCCGAAAGCGTCTTGCCCGCGCCGACCTCAATGAAGTCGGTGAAGCCCTCCGCGATCAGGTTTTCGATCGTTTTCTGCCAGCGCACCGGACTGCAGATCTGCGCCGCCATGGTTTCGGCGGTTTTCGCCGCTTCGTAGGGCTGTGCGCTGCGGTTAGCCCAGACAGGGATCCTGCCGGCACTGAATGTATAGCCCGAAAGCGCTTTGCCGAATGCCGCCGAAGCGTCGTTCATGAACGGCGAATGGAAAGCCGCGCTGACCGCCAGCGGGATGCATCTGCCGCCCAGCGCCCTGATCTTCTCCTGAAACGCGGGCATACTGTCCTTCAGGCCGGAAACGACCGTCTGACCTGGGCAGTTGAAGTTGACCGCGTAAAGCTGCGGAAATTCCTTTGCCGTGCTGTCAACGGTCTCCGCGTCCAGCTTCACGACCGCGCACATCGCGGTGTCGGCGGCCTCCGCCGCCTGCTGCATCAGTCTGCCGCGCTCTGTCACGATGCGGAAGCCGTCCTCCGCGGAATAGACGCCCGCAAACGCCAGCGCCGCGATCTCACCGAGCGAAAAGCCCGCCGCCGCGTCCGCGTGAACACCCGCTTCCTCAAGCGCCAGTGCCGCCGCGAGATCGACGAGATACAGGCAGGGCTGTGTGTTGGATGTCTGCTTCAGCTCCTCCGCGGTGCCTTCAAAGGACTGCTTTGCCGTGCCCGGGCGGATCGCCTCAGCCGCGTCATAGAGTGCCTTTGCGGCGGGGCTGCATTCGGTGAGCGACTTGCCCATGCCCGGATACTGCGCGCCCTGTCCCGCGAAGAGAAATGCGATTTTTTTCATGATTCTGCTCCCTTTTTCAGAAGCGCCTCCGCCTCTGTCATGATTTCCGCGACGATCTCCGCCGCGGGCTGCTCTTTGTTGACCATGCCGGAGATCTGCCCCGCGAGGAAGCATCCCTTTTTCGCGTCGCCGTCCGCGACTGCCGCGCGGAGCGTGCCGACCGCCATGGCTTCGAGTTCTTCATCCGGGATATCGGTGTACTCCGCCTTCGCGTATGCGCGGGAGAACGCCGTTTTGAGGCTCCGGACGGGATGCCCGAGCCTTCTGCCCGTGACGATCGTGGAGCTGTCCTTCGCCTTCAGGATTCTGGCTTTGTATTCGGGATGGATGCTGCATTCCGCGGCGACGAGAAAGCGTGTGCCGATCTGCACGCCGACCGCGCCGAGCATGAATGCCGCCGCGGCGCCTCTGCCGTCCGCGATGCCGCCTGCCGCGATCACGGGGATCGAGACCGCGTCGCAGACCTGCGGAACCAGCGCCATCGTCGTCATTTCGCCGACATGGCCGCCGGACTCCGTACCCTCCGCGACAACCGCGTCCGCACCGGATTTTTCCATGAGCTGTGCCATTGCCGCCGTGGAGATGACGGGAATGACCTTTACGCCCGCCTCACGCCACATCGGGATCCATTCCGTCGGGGAGCCCGCGCCTGTCGTGACGACGGCGACCTTCTTTTCCGCGATCACGCGGGCCAGTGCGTCAATATGATCACCGCGCAGCATGAGATTGACGCCGAAGGGCTTGTCAGTCAGTGCGCGGGTTTCGTCGATCTGTGCTGCGAGCCGCTCGGGATCGCCGTGAGCCGCGGAAATGATGCCGAGTCCGCCGCCCTCGGAGACCGCTGCCGCAAGGCGGGCGTCCGAAATATGCGCCATGCCGCCCTGCAGCACCGGATACCGGATGCCGAGCAGACTGCAGAGTTCTGCTGTCTGCCGCATAGGTTCAGCCCTGCTTGGAGTTGATATAGTCCACCAGCTCTTTGACGGACTTGCCGGCTTCCTGCGGGTTGATCTCGCCGACACCGAGCTCGTCTTCCATCTCCATCATGATCTCAACGGCTTCGAGCGAATCGACGCCGAGCTCAGCAAAGGTGGTCTCCTCCGTGATCTCGGACGGATCCATTTCAAGGTGATTTGCGAGAACCTCAATGATTTTTGCGCTGTCCATAACAAGAATTCCTCCGTATTGAAATATATGGCACTGTCCTGCTGACAGATTACCAGCGAATGATGCAGGCGGCGCTCGATAGTCCGCCGCCGAAGGCGCAGAGGGCGATCAGGTCGCCCGGCTGAAGCGCACCGCTCCGTACCAGCTCGTCCAGCGAGATCGCGACGCTTGCGGACGAGGTGTTGCCGTACCGTTCGATGTTCAGCACAAAGCGCTCCATCGGGATGCCGAGCTTTCTCGCGGCAAGGTCGATGATGCGGCTGTTCGCCTGATGCGGCACGATGTATTTCAGCTGATCGGGCGTGATGCCGGCCATGTCAGAGACCAGCCGGATGTCGTCCGTGATGCGGCGGACGGCGAATCTGAAGGTTTCCTGCCCCTTCATAACGACCTTGTAGACAGGCTCCTCACGCTCATAGAACGGCGAATTGCCTTTTCCTGCCGGGATCGAGAGCACATCGTCATTCCCCTGCGTGAAAAGATGCGAGACAAGATAATTGTCTCCGGGCGCGACGACAGCCGCACCGGCGCCGTCGCCGAAGATGACGCAGGTCGAGCGGTCGGTCCAGTCGAGGACGCGGCTCAGCCGTTCCGCGCCGATGACCAGCGCGTGACGGATGCCGCCCCTTGCGATGAACGCGGCGGCGGTATCGAGCGCAAAGAGAAAGCCGCTGCACGCCGAGCTGATGTCAAAGGCGGGGCATTTCGCGCCGATCGCCGCCTGCACGAGCGCCGCGGTCGAGGGGCAGAGGCTGTCTCCGGTCACAGTCGCCGTCACGATCAGGTCAAGCTCCTCCGCGGAGATGCCGGCGGCTTCGATCGCGCGCTGTGCCGCCTTCACGGCAAGATCCGCGGTCGTCTCACTGACGGATACACGGCGCTCCTTTACGCCGACGCGCTGTGTGATCCATTCGTCATTGGTATCGACCATTTGTGAGAGGTCGTCGTTTGTAACGGTCTTTTCCGGCACATAGGAGCCGGTCCCGATGATTCTGATGCTCATGTTCTGTCTCCTCACTTGCCGGTCTGCGTTGCTTCTTCGGGCGTCAGAATGCCGTTCAGCAGACATCGGAAGCCGAAGCGGAACAGCCGCACGGCGTCCGTCTTTTCCAGCCCGCGTGCGGCAATGTCTGCGTAATAGCCGCGGCAGAGACACCAGAACGCGTAGCAGAGCGCGTCGGTGTCCGCCTCCCTGACATAGCCCTTGCCGCGTGCGGCTTCATAGCACCGGATAATATGTTCCTTCCACCAGAGGCGGTTGTCCTCGGTCAGCGAATCGTGCTCGAAGACATAGCGGGAAAACTGCTTTTTCATGTCATAGGTCGAGATCATGACCTGTTCAGCGGCATCCAGACAGTAGCGGACAAAGCTCTCCCTGTCCGTGAAGTCCGGCACAGCCGTTTCTCTTGACTGCTCGACGGCGCGGGAATACACGATCCGGAGCACCTCATCGCAGTTTTTGAAGCGGTTGTAGAACACGCGGTTCGTCACGCCGAGGCGTGTGATGATCTTTCTGACATTGACGCGGTGTGCGCCCTCTTCGCGGGCGATTTCTGCCGCGATGTCGATGATTTTATCTGAGATCCCGTCACAGATCATTCCGGTTTGCGGATCAGCCATTTTCGGGCGCTCCTTTTCTGTAATGTTTCAGCACACAGTGTGCCGGCACAGGGTGTGCTGATATTATACCATATATTTCCCGCATTGTCAAGCAGGCGGGATTCCGGAGGTGTACCGCTACTTTGGCGGTTCCGGACAGAGGCCGGTATAAACCGGTTTCTGTTTCAAACAGACAAAACAGCCCCCGCCGTCAGGCGGGGGCGTTGTGCACTGTCTGAAAGATCGGCCTCAGACAATTTTATAAGTCTTGGAAACAGAGCTGCCGGCGTATTCGCCGATGCCTTTGACCGTGACGGTCGCGGTGCCTCTGTCCACATTGTTCTTGTATTCAAGCACGAAGTCTTTTTCGTAAACCAGCTTCTGATTGCCGGAATACACCTTGAGATATTTGCCGACCTTGATCTCTTTGCCCTTGTAATGGAACGCGGTGTATTTCAATTCCACATCGCTGATTTTGTTGAGCTTTAAGACCGAAATTCCGCTCCATGCGGCATATTTTCTGCCGCCGGTGCTTGTGAGCGTGAAGGAGCGCACGCGAACACACCATGATTCGCCGGACTTCGGATAGGTCACAAGGTCACAATACAGTTTGCCGTTCGTGACGGATGTGCTGTGCAGGGTGTCTCCGGTGAAGCTGCTGTTTTTGCAGTACTGCACCTGATAGCCCGCTGCGCCGGAAACCTTGTTCCATTCAATGTGGAGCTTCCCGTTTTTCGTGCTCAGCGCAGGCGCAATCGAATAGGTTTTCGTCACGGAATAACCGGCGTACTTTCCGATGCCCTTGACGGTGACCTTTGCCGTATTCTTGCCGCAGTTCACATTGTTTGAATAGGACAGTGTGAAGTCTTTACCGTATTTCAGCTTGGTGCTGCCGTCATATACAGTGATATAGCTGCCGACCTTGACCGGATTTCCGGTATACTGGAACACGGCACGGCTCAGTGTCACTTTGCTGATCTGTTTCAGTTCAATTGCAGAAAACGGGATGTTATTCTTATTTGCATACTGCTCCGCATAAGTACCTGCGTAGCTGTAAATTGTCAGACTGCTGCAGCCGCCAAACGCCCTCTCGCCGATGCTTGTCACGCTGTCCGGAATCGTGATGCTTGTCAGTTCGCTGCACCATTCAAACGCCCCATTGCCGATGCTTGTTACGCTGTCCGGAATCGTGATGCTTTTCAGACCGCAGTCATCAAACGCCCCATCGCCGATGCTTGTCACGCTGTCCGGAATCGTGATGCTTGTCAGGTTTCCGCAGCCGAAAAACGCACCATCGCCGATGCTTTTTACGCTCTTTCCGAGTGTGACGCCTGTCAGGTCGCTGCAACTATCAAACGCATGATTGCCGATGCTTGTTACGCTGTCCGGAATTGTGATGTTTGTCAGAAGGGTGCAGTACTCAAATGCATAACCGCCGATGCTTGTCACAGGCAGTCCGTCAACCTTTGCAGGGATTTTGACAGATACCGCATCTTCGTCACAGCCGAACACGACCGCATAGGTGCCTTTTTTCTTAAATTCCAGGTCTCCGACCTTCACGATTTCAT
>JAGDBX010000060.1 GCA_018110935.1 Oscillospiraceae bacterium | reverse complement strand
GTATCGCTGCGCGATGATTTAGAATGGGGCTCCGCCCATGCCCCGCTCAAGGGTCAAATGTCCCTTGAGAAACCCGCTATGAGGGTACAAAAGCCCCCGCCGTACGGCGGGGGCTTTCTTTTAATTTGGATTAGGACCGGCTGATCGGAAGCCCTTACACGGAGACAGCAGGGGTGATCAGCGGTGCGTCAGCTCGATAAATGTGAGGCCGGTGCTTGTCTTGCGGTAATAGCGCATCAGAAAACGCGCGATCTCACGGTCTGAGCCGTTCTGGCTGTTGACACTTCCGCTGACCGCGGCACCGATCACGCCGCCCAGAACAGCACCGACAGGCCCGCCGAGCAGAAGTCCGGGCACTGCACCGACCACACCGCCGCCGATCGTGTCTCCGACATTTTTCTCATAGAAGTATTTTGCCTCGCCTTCCAGATGCAGCATCACCTCATCGCGTCGAACGGCATCTGCAAGCTCCTGACAGGTTCTCACTGTGACCATGTTCAGTTCCTCCCTTTTCTGCCGGATTGATCCGGCTTTTTTTCATTATACCGCAATTATTGCCGCCTGTCAAGATGCTTTTCCGCATCACTTTTTCCTGATAACGCTTTCTTCCGGAGAATAATACCTTTCTTCTTGCACATTCTGCCGATCTATGCTATAATGCAGACAGAAAACGGTATCTGCAATACGCAGACTGCCGCAAAAAAAGCTCCCGAAATCCTGTAACCGATCCGGAACCGGTTCTGTCTATTAGGATAGAGGGGCAAGTGAGAGGGGGCGGAGCGGCCGTGGATGACGAAGCGATCATCGGTCTGTTTTTTGCGCGGGATGAGCGTGCAATCCGGGAAACCGAACTGAAATACGGCCGGCAGCTTACCGCCCTGGCCCAGCGGATCACCGGGAGCCCGCAGGACGCGGAAGAATGTCTCAGCGATGTCATGCTCCGCACATGGAATGCGATTCCGCCCGCGAAGCCGCAGAATCTCTTTGCTTACCTGGTCTCGGCAGTTCGCAATACAGCGATCAATCTGGCAGTCAGAATGAAGGCGGAAAAACGCGGCGGAAAACAGATGCGTCTGGCTCTGGAGGAGCTTTCGGAAAGCCTGCCCGCCTCTGACGATGTGGAGGCGGCCTGCTCAGAGGCGGAAGCCGCAGAGCAGCTTCGCAGATTTACGGCCACGCTGCCGCCGGAGACAAGAAGAATGTTCATTCTTCGGTATGTCTATCTGCTCTCCGTAAAGGAGATTGCCGAGAAAACGGGTGCGGGCGTCAGCAAGGTCAAGGTCACGCTGCACCGCACACGCCGTGCGCTGAAGGAATATCTGGGAGGTGAGGAACTGTGAACGCACTGACAATGCTGAAAGCGATGAGCCGGCTTGATCCGCAGGAGATCGCGGACGCGTGGGACGGCGGAGAAACTCTGCCGGACGCGGAGGCTTTTCCGGCGGAACCTGAGCCGGCAGTCAGACCGGTCAGACACCGTCTCCGGCGCGCCGCGGAATTTGCCGCAGCTGCTGCCTGCGTTGCGCTCGGTGTGACCGCTGTTCTGAGATTCCGCGCCTATACAGACAGACCTCCGCTGAATTCCGCACCTGACCTGACCGCAGCCGTGACACTGGACACAACAGAGACGACTGCGTCGGAAACCGCTTTGACATCGCAGACAACGCTTTCACAGACTGAGACACCGACGGACACCGCGCGGAACGATGCTTCCGAAACACAGCAGACCTCGGACACGGAATCCAAGACCGCCTCCGAAACAGAAAGCACCGCCGCAGACAGCATTTCGGAAACGGAACAGCAGCAGACGGAACCGCAGAAGCAGACGAACACAGCGCCTGTTCCGCTGCTTGCGGCGATGGGCGACGACGCCGGACAACTGACAAAGAACGGAAGTGCCTGCAAAGAAGGCGAGGCCGTCTGGAGCGTCGTGAAGGACAAAGCGGCGATCGAAGCCTATCTGGCCGGATCGGCGCCTGAGGTGATCCTCGGAACCGGCAAAAAACCTGCCGGCACCGTGTCGGCGATCCGCAGTGATCCCGCGATGATCCGCGTGCGCTGGCAGTCGGAGGACAACCGCTGGGAATCCTACGGCGTCCGCTCTGCGGTCATCCGGAACGGCGTTCTGTATCTCGGCATTTCGGTCTATTGCCCTGACGCCGACGGCGAATACGGGCACAGTCCGTGGATCTATGAGGCCGGCCTGCTCTGTGAAGCGGGTGTTCTGCCCGATCTGCGGGATGTTGAGATCACGGTCACACAATTCTCGGATTCGGCGGAATCCGGCATCCGTGAATGGATGCAGTACAATGACACACTTGATCCGGATATATATATGACATTTCAAAATGAGGAGGGCTAAACATGAAGAAACTGAGAAGAGGGGCTGCGCTGCTGATGGCAGCCGCGACACTGACATCCCTGCCGGCGATCCCGTTCGCCGCACCGGAGATTCCCGCGGCGGCGGCGGAGATCCAGACGATCCAGACGCGCGTATTCCGCTATGATTTCGGCAGCTTTTACGCGCTGTATGACACGCGGGGCGGCAAATGGTATGACGAAAGCGGCGCGCTGCTCAAATCCCTGACGGAGCCTGTGCAGGAGTGGAAATCCGCGAAACTGACCGTTGATTTTGAGCAGAAAGAAGCCTACATCCTGAAATCAGACGGCACAAAGCAGATGAATTCCGCCGTGACGGAATTCCTGCAGAACACGCTGACAGCCTTTGTGCCGGATTACGCGACCGAGTATTATGACAAGGCGCAGCAGAAGTATATTGCCGTGCCGAAGCCGGAATCCTTCCCGCTGACCTTCCGCGTCCTGCAGGATACGAACGTCTTTACCGTGGAGGTCCTGCTCGGTGAGAACAGTCTCGGACAGTTCACCGGCTCTGAAGACATGATCTATCAGGGAGACGGCTCGGTCGGCTGCGCCCGTCCCGATGCCTTCACCGATTCCGGCGACCTCACGGTGGACGGCAGCATCTCGATCGCGGACGCGGTCTGCTCCAACCGCATCGCGGCGGAAGACACCGGTGTCCGGATCTCCGCGCTCGGTCTGGAGCTTGCGGATGAGGACGGCGACGGCATGGTCGGCATCGGCGATGTCCGCGCACTGCTGGACGAGCTGGTCAAGCCGCTCCGGCCGGAACGCTCCTATATGCTGCAGATTTCTGACATCTATGCCCATGAGACGCTGCGTGACCTCTACACGCCGGAAGAAATGAGCGTCTTCCTGACGGACGGCTCAGAGCAGTGGATCACTGTCCATCACACGTTGACAGGCTCACTGGAGCAGACCGCGCGGTATCACGGCTATTACGGCAGCGAGCAGATGTTCAGTGCTTTTGATGAAGATGAATACGGCGTGCACTTCCTTGCGGACTGTGAACCGGGTGAAGAATACGACAAATGGTACCTGAGCTTCATCGGCGACAAAGACCATGAACTGAAATTCAAATACCTTGAGATCGATAAGATCGAACTGTCAGACGCCGGTCTGCTGACTGTTTTCTGGAAGGGCCTTGAAAAGTATCCCAAAACAGAACAGTATTACAATGCTTTTACGCATGTTCTGACAGTGAAGCACGGAATCTGGGACGAGATAAAGGGTACCGCTAATTCAATGAATTTCTACAGTGACGAGGAACAATTTGCCGCTGAGGTCGGAAGAGTGCTGGACATTACACGAACCGAAACCCGGCAGCAGGGGCAGCTCAGTCAGAATGCGATCCCGGTGCTTCATGATGAAATGGAGAGTGTTGAATGGTTAAGGTCCTCTGAAGAAGATCGTTATTCAGAATACAAAAACTGGGCAGGCAAAGAGGATTTTGAGCTTGCAAGACAGACACTCTGCAAGGACTACGGTGATGAAATGATCGCAGTCCTTCCGCTGGAAGATGAACTGAAGGTCTATACAGTGTACTGGGGTCTGCCGAGAGAACACCGCCTCGTAAATCTGAATCTTACTGATGACGGAACGCTGACCGTTTATGATATTGCCGACATGAGACCGAAAAGGGGCTATCAGAATGACTGCACCTCGCATCGCATGACGATCTTTGCGGATACGCTGAAGCTGCCAAAGGGTGCTCTCCCGGCGGAAAAAATCAAATCTGTCGACTGGGACAAACTGGAAAGGTTCCGGATGGACGCCGATACGGCATTGGCCGAAGATTATGGATACCCGTGGGATGAAACGCAGGGCAATTTCCCGCATCAGTGCAAAATCTTCTGTCAAGGCTGCGATTACACCTCGCTGAAGTCCGATGAAACCATCATACTGAACAAACGCCTGCATGACAGCGTGGAATTCGTTCACGCAGAGCCTGATGAAAACGGAAACGGAGACGGCACCGGCGGATGGTACAGTGTGTACAGTACGGCGGACCTGATCGCAAAGCAGCACGGCTACGCTGACGCAGCCGCGATGCTGAATGATAACCCGACAGACGACGGGCCGAAATACCTGATCAATGTCACAGAAGGCGCGGAATATGACCAGTGGTATCTTACCTGCCTGGCCGACCGGTACTACAGCGATTGCAGAATCGACAGAATGAAACTGAACCGCGATGGCCGGCTTTCGGTCACATGGAACAGCAGGAATAACAGCGCCGTTCCCGGTACCGACTCCAACATCTTCTCTCATGTGCTGACGGTCAGACACGGCATCTGGGACAGCGTCAAAAGCCAGTCATTTGATCTGCGAAAAGAGTCCCCCCCATATAATCAAGATCCGCTGAAAGTCTTCTTTGAATACAGAGATATAGCTGTCACCGCACACGAGGTGCTCCGCGATCAGTATACTGTGAACAGGCAAGTTGTGGCATCTGAGGATGCATCGGGCAATACTGTGACAGAAGAGGTGATGAGCTGTCAGACAGTGACCGGTGATCTGGAAAAGATTGCGAAGATCCACAAGTATCGGAACGGGACAGAGATGATCCGGGCGCTGGAGGACAAGGCGGAAGACACAGACGGCGTGAAATTCATGGTGAGCTGTGAAGAGGGTGAGGAATCCGACAAATGGTATCTGAGCTTCTTCTTTGACAAGCCGCATCACCGCTGTGAAATATCCGACCTGGAACTGTCCTTCGACATGAACGGAACTCTTTTCATTTCACTTTCTCTGCTGGATGACGCGGACAGCGGAGAGATTCCCTGCAATGTCTTTACCCATATCCTGACCGTGGAACCCGGACTCTGGAAAAGTGTAAGCGGGTACTGGATTCACGCGAAAGAATATGACAGCACACAGAAGGCGGATTTTCAGGCTTCATACAGTGAAGCGCTTGATGCGGCAGTCATTTTCAGCGGTCGGAGAGCGTCATCCGCATTCTCTGAGGTAATTACTACAGAGCAAACGCAGGAGAAGGTTATGGCAGAGCCCTTTGACCTCGAGCAATGGGACGGCAGAGAGGACTATGAGCTTGCACAGCGAAAGCTGTCCTGTGCAAACGGGGATACGAATCTGGCGCTCCTGCAGAAGGATGACAGACTGCAGATCTATGTCACAGACTATGCATGGGACTGCGAATGCCGCATCGAGCATCTTAATCTGGAACGGGACGGAAAACTGACTGTAACGGTCGCTATGTACCCATGGGGCGATGAACAGTACCGGACAGTGTTCGCAAATACGCTTATCCTGCCGGAAGAATTGGCAGTGCATAAGATTTACGCAGTTGAACTGAAGGTCAGATATTACAATGATCCCTTTGATGAATATGAGGCCGTGCGCGGCGAACAATGGGAAGCCTTTCAGAAAGCGACGGAATATACGGAATATTTCGTTGTCAACTGCGATGGAATCCCGATCTATGCGGCATATCGCTGAACACGGGCACCCCCCGCAGGGAGCCGACGCCGGCATTATGACAAACAAACATCCCCCGCCGTCAGGCGGGGGCTTTCTTGTCCTCATAACGGGATTCTCAAGGGACACCGTCCCTTGAGCGGGGTTTGGGGCAGCGCCCCATTATCAATCATCGCGGAGCGATACTATATTAGAGGGAGCCCTCTATCGCCGGGCTCCCCCTCTTGCCGCTGCGCGGCAATTCACCCCTTTCGGAGCTCTTCTGATGCGGGGTGTTCCGCGCTCTGCGGAGCGCGGCCAG
>JAGDBX010000059.1 GCA_018110935.1 Oscillospiraceae bacterium | reverse complement strand
GCTCAAGGGACGGTGTCCCTTGAGAATCCCGTTGTGAGGAAACGAAATCCCCCGCCGTCAGGCGGGGGCTTATCTGTTAGATCCGCATCAGTGAAGCCAGCTTCTCAAACCAGAAACGGCCGAGCTTTTCATAGCCCTTTGCGTTCGGGTGCACACCGTCCAGCAAATCGTCTTTTGTCAGCACACTGTGCACATTCGCCGGGAAAACCGGCCTTCCTTCTGCCGCCAGACGCCGCACAAGTACCGCAATCTGCGTGTTGCAATCCGCAACCGCGCGGCTGACGGCATCTCCGGGAAAGATCTGCCGGTCAATAAACGGGCTGCCGGCCGCGTCCATATCCGGCAGATTCGCAAGATACAGCGCCTGACAGTCCGGCATCGCGTTCAGCAGCGCAAGAACCAGTCCGGCAAGGCGTTCGCCGAAGCGCGGCAGGTCATACCGGCTCAGTACGTCGTTGGAACCGATCTGCAAAAAGACCGCATCGGCGGGAAAATGTGCAAGCACCGGCACAAGCTGCATCAGTCCGCCCCGTTCACCGGTGACGGAATCCTCAGCCGCAATCCGGTCTACCGCATAGGCCGTGAAGCCGGCGTGCAGCGGCGCATAGCCGTTTCCGCCGTGATTCGGGCCGGTCAGAGTGACACGGTCCGCAAGGCCGTTTTCTTCCAGCAGCCGGCAAAGTGTATTGCGCCAGCCGCCCGCAAGCCAGTAGCCGTCCGTGATCGAATCGCCGGCACACATCAGCCGGAGCGGACGCCGATCCGTAATGTCACGCATCCGCTTCACCGTTTTCCGGTGCTTCAAAGCGGATGCCGCCCGTGCTGCGGCAAACCTGCACAAACGGAATCCCGGCAAGGCGGATCGCCGCCGCGAGTTCTTCAGCCTGTGCCGCGCTCCGGCAGCCGCCGAACACCGCGGCACCGCTGCCGGACAGCACCGGATTCACATGGAATGACCGCATCACACGCCGGATCGTTTCGACCTCCGGCAGTTTTGTCACAGCGTCAAAGTAATTTCCGCAGACGGAGAATAGCCGCTCCGCGTCCGAGACATAGAGCCTTGAGAGCACGGCGCGCGTCGTCATCGGCGGACAGGCGCCCAGTTCGTCCAGCGCACGGTAAGCGGCCGGTGTCGATACGCCCTCATTGCCCTTTGCGATCACGATATGCCGCACGGGCATGGGAGAAAGCGGGGTGAGCATCTCGCCGATGCCTTCGCAGAGCACGGTACCGCCCTTCAGAAAGAACGGGACATCCGCGCCGAGAGCGGCCGCTTTTTCATGCAGCTCCCCGTCAGAAAGCTCCGGCAGGAACAGCCTGCGGATGCCGAGCAGCGCCGCGGCACAGTCCGCGCTGCCGCCGCCCATTCCCGCCTGCGAAGGGATTCCTTTTTCAAGGTGCATGGAGAGACCGCGCGGGGCTTCGCCGAGCAGTGCCTCCGCCGCGCGCCAGACGAGATTCCGCCGGTCCGCCGGGATTTCCGGCGCCGGGCAGGTCAGCGTCAGCGGCGTGTCGTCACAGGTACGCGTCAGAGTCAGACGGTCATAGATACCGACGGTCTGAAACACGCTGCGGATGGTGTGATAGCCGTCCTCCCGCTTTCCTGTGATGTCCAGCGAGAGATTGATCTTTGCGGGGATCTTCAGAACAACTGTCTGCATGACTGTGCCTCCGTTCCCGTTTCAGCCTGCCGCCCGGGCAATTTCTTCCCAGTAGACATAGCCGAAGCAGCGTCTGACCGCCTCCGCCAGAACATTGAGCTTTGCGTTCAGATGCGGATACATCTGCACCATTTCCAGACCGTTCCTGCAGCTGACGGCGCTCTCGTAGAAGTACGGGTTCTCAAAGGTGCGCTCGATCAGCGTTGCACGGTCCTCCTGTCCGTTGACGGTACTGTAATCGCGGGAGAAGAAGATCCGGTTGATCGCAGGCGTTTTGTCCCAGCAGGTGCTTGTGAAGACGTAGTTTTCATATTCAGGATGATTATAGTAGCTGTTGAAATCATTGGTGTAGGTGAAGCTGTTCGGGTTGCAGGCGTTCCAGTTGTCCATGTTCAGCGGATTGCCGGAATTGTTGAGCAGATCCTCGACGATATGCCAGATCTCATGGTGAATGGATTGATCGTTGTCCCAGAGCATATTGTTCGCAATCGCGATATTGTACCATGCGCTGCCCTCATAGGCGACGCCGCCCGCCGTAAAGGTGGAACCGGGCGTAGTGGTGATCAGGCTGGACACGATCAGAATGCGCAGACCGACGCGGGGATTGCCGTTCGTAGTCGGCTCACGGAATTTGTCAAAGAAGCCTGCAGGATAAAGATCCAGCTTTCCCTCCAGACTCTGCAGCACTTCACGGCAGGAGTAGACATCATCATTGTAGGAGTTGTCTTCCCACGGAACAAACTTGTATCCGGACGGTTCATCCGCCTGCAGCACCTCATTTCCGATGCGGACGCGGACACCTGTCTTGCGCTCGATGCGGTCGGTGATCTCGTGCAGAGACTCGTACTTTTTGTCCAGCTCCTTGCCCATGGCCGCGCCGTACGCGTAGGGCTTGGCAAAGCTCTTGCTGAAATCGGCCTGCTCCGGATCAATCAGGGAAAGCTGCGTGACAGCCTTGCTGTAGGAGCCGTCTGTGACGGCCGCTGCCCAGAGCCCGAGCTCCTTCAGATAGCACACATAAGCGGCAGTCACGGTCGATTTGAGCGTGATGCCGGATTTGACAGACTGTCCGCTCAGGGGCCGGCTCAGTATCAGCTCGGAGGGATGCCATGTCTTTTCGTTCCATTTCACCAGAACCGCTTCGTCGGAATACGGGGAGGTAAAGTATTCATGCTGTCCCTCATAGAACTTGAAGCGGCGCAGTTCCTCACCGGTTCCGGCGTCACGGACATAGGCGTTCACGACGGATTTCTGCTTGACATCGTCATAGGTGCCCTCAACGCAGAGCAAACGGCCGCCCAGCGGGAGCACATTGGTATAATAATTCGCGAAACCGTAAAGGCGCGAGCCGCTGCCGGTGTCATAGGCCGCCATCTCCACACCGGAGCCGTCGTTGCGGTAGATCTCACTCTCGTAGGCAATGCCTCTCTCCGGAAGGAAGACCGAAATGTAGCTGCTGTTCTGCCCCGCCGTGCGGATCTTCGTCGCACTGCCGTCTTTGCCGATCTTGTAGAGCGTCTTGTCGAAAATGCCGTAGATCGTGTCGGTTTCGCGGTCATACTGCAGACTGACATAGGTCGTGAAATCGCAGGTCACCTTCCGGCTGCTGCCGTCCGAAAGACTGTAAAAGATCAGGTCGGTATAGGCTTCCGTTTCCGTATCGCTGTAACAATACGACGTGATCAGCTGATCGTCCGGCGTGACGCCGAGCAGCTGTTCATAGGAATTCTTCAATCTGACGGATATGATCTGACGGTCCGCGGCGGAATCGATCAGATATGCGGTCGAGACGCTGCCGGAATTGGTGCAGGCGACAAGCGCTCTGCCGTTCCCCGCATCAATGATCCCGTACGCCGTGCCCTTGGCCTTCAGCGACGCCAGCTCCGTTCTGAGCTTTTTCACGGTTTTCTGCGCGGTCGTGACTGTTGTGCCGGACTGCTGCTGATTCCCCTGTGCTGCCGTTGTCACGGCCGGGACAGAGGACTGCTGCGCGGATGAGCCGGTCACTGCACCGGAATTCTCCGTGCTTCCGGTTGTCGAGACGGTCGTTTTTGTCGTTTCCGCAGAAGAGGAAACCGTCGTCTCCGTCTCGGACGCACTGCTTTCCGTCTGCAGGGGCGCGTCGGTCAGATTGATCTCCGTCACGGAGCTGCTGTCCTTGCAGCCTGTCAGCAGCAGCATGGCTGCCGCGAGAATCGAAACCATTTTTTTCATAATCGCTGATCCATCCTTCTGTTAAATTTCCGTTTGCCGTGCCGTTTGGCGGTCTCCGTTCTTTTAGACGCTGAAACTGCCGCTTCGGTTACACCCGGTTTGTTCAAACTGTGTTCAATATATAGAGACAGGAAAAACCTGCGTCAGGCTACACTGTTTCTCATAAAAAAACTGCATCATGATCAGATTGCGCTGCCGCGGTGAAACCCCGGAAGCGTCTCTGATGTGTGTTCTGAATTATTATATCATATTTTGCGGGATCAGAAAAGTATTTTTGCAAAATTTCAAAGAATCTTCATACGCCCGTGCGCTTTTTCCCTCCCTCGAAATCCGGATTCCGAAAAAGCGCCCGCCGGATGACCGGCGGGTGAAGTCAGCGGGCACAGATCTGCCCTGCGAGAGAAAGAAACTGTCATCTGTCTGTGCCGGACTGCCGGCGACGCGGGACTGTCAATTTACCATCTGCTCCCAGTAGACGTAGCCCCAGAGCTTTTTCACCGCTGCCGCCATCAGGTCGAGCTTTCCCTGCAGATGCGGGAAATCCGCGATCATCTGCGTGGTGCTCTGATACTTGTAGCCAAGGCATTTGTCTCCGAGGCCGAAATGCCACGGGGTATCGAACACACCCTCCATGATCGTCGCGCTGTCCTCCATATCCCTGACGATGCCGTAATCGCGGATAAAGCTGATCTGTTCCGCGTTCAGCGTCTTGTTCGCGGCATCCTTCAGGTTCCAGGACGCGTACTCCGAGTGCGTGAAGTAGTCCTCGTAATTAGCGGTGTCATAGCTGAAATTCTTCGGGTTGTGTGCATGCCACTGTGCATCGTAGAGATAGATGCCGGCATCCGTCATGACCAGATCGACGCTGTGCCAGAGCTCGTGATGCAGCGCGGTGTTGTAGCCTTCAACTGTGCTGATCCGGACTGCGACATTATACCAGGAATTGCTCTCCCATGTGACGCCGCCTGCCGGGATCCCGCCGCCCTGCGGGGTCGTGATGTCGATCGGCACGAACAGTCTGAGGCCTTTTTTGCGCGAACCGTACTGTGTCGTCTGGATGTACTTTCTGAAAAAGTCCTTCGGGTAGCGGTTCAGCTCCTTTTCGATCATCAGCAGCTTGCCGCGGTAATCACTCACACTGTAGCCCTCATCCTCACAGGATGTGAACACATAGGTGCTGACATTCTCCTCCGCAAAGATCTCATTGCCGATCAGGACATGCACGCCGGTGTTGTTCAGGATGCGGTCTGTGATCTCATGCAGCGGCTCCAGCGCGGCGCCGAGCTTTTTTGTCCGGTTATCGTCGATATGGGGCTTCTCAAAGCTTTGTGTGATATTCGCCTGCGACGGATCGATCAGGAACAGGCGCGATCCGGCGTTTTCTCCTGTCCCCTCGGACACCGCGGCGGCCCAGACGGCGCTGTCCTTCAGCCAGCAGAAACGGGCGGTCTGTGTATCAGCCTTCAGCGCGATCTCATTCTTTGCGCGTTTGCCGGTCCCCGCGTCAAACAGCATCAGCGAATTCACGCACCATGTCTCCGTGTCGTACTTCTCATAGAGCGCGTAATCGGTCTGCGGATCGGCGATCAGATTAGATGCCCCTTTGGTCAGCCGGACACTGTGCAGCTCTTTTCCGGTGCGCAGATCATATATCGTACCGTTTTTGAAGCTGACACCGGCTGCATCATCCCAGAAATCCGTCTCGCAGATCAGTCTGCTGCCGGCGATATACGGCATCATCGGCTGACCGGAGACGCCGCTGACGGTGTAGAGCTTCGTGCGGCTGCCCGCCTGATGGGCCGTGAAAGTGTTTTCGCTGTACGCGTAATCCAGGCAGATGCCGTGCGCATACCGCAGAATATAGGTGTCGGCGCTCAGGTTCTCCGCGGCAACGCTGACGCTGCCGTCTCTGCCAAAGCTGTAGAGCTTTTCGCTGAGGCCGCAGACCGTGTCACTTTCCGCGTCATATTCCGGGGAGACATAGGCGCTGTTGCTGTATGTGACCGTCTGTGCCTTTCCGGTCGAGAGGTCATAGAAGTGCAGCTCTGTGCCGGTGAATGCCTCATCCTGTCCGACATAGCGCACGCCGATCAGCTCATTCTTCCGGTTGACGCCGATCAGACTTTCATAGTTGCTCATCAGCCGGAAGGAAGTGACGAGCCTGTCTGACACGGTGTCGATGACATACGCAGTCGAGACGCCGCCGCTGCTGCATCCGACGACCGCTTTGCCGTTTCCGGCATCCGTGACGGCAAAGACATCGCCCTTGACGGACAGTGCGGAAAGGTCGGTGATCAGCTGCTTTTTCTTCTGCGTTCCCGCGGAGGTCGTCACGCTGCCGGCGGACTGCCCGCCCTTTGCCGCAGTCGTCACGGTCTGCGCGCCGTTTCCGCTGTTCACCTGAGCGGAGGTGCCGCTCACAGCTTCGGTCTGCGCGCCGGAGACAGCCGCTTCGCCGGTGCTGTTCAAATAGTCTCCCTCTTCGGAAAGATCTGTCTGCGCACCGGTCAGGCCGGTGCTTTCGGCCGTGAGGCTCTCAGCCGGAGCGTCTGCTTCGGTGCTGTCCGGTGTCTGAACGGAGCTGCTGTCCGCGCAGCCGGTCAGGAGCAGCAGAGCTGCCGCAAAAATCGAAACCATCTTTTTCATATTCATCTCTCGCTTTCTGTCTGTTTTTCCGGATGTCTTTCCGGCTTTCACTATGACAGACAACATTTTCCGCCGGCGGATTACACCAGCGTGAAAAATATTTTTCCGGCTGAAAAAAAAAACGCGGCGGATCTCCCGCGAAGCCGGATTTCGCCGCGATTCCTTGACATTCCATACTTTCTTTGTTATAATGGCATTATAGAGAAAACCCGTCTGCCGCGCAGCAGACAATCACCGGATCCGGACGGTTCTGTACCGAAAAACCGTCCAAAAAAAAGGAGGGACTTCTACGATATGAATAATCAGCTTAAGAGACTTTCAGCGAGCGTTCTGGCGGCTTTCCTCTGCACGTCCGCGGCTCTCAGCCCCGCGGCGCCGATGAAGGCGTCTGCCTATGAGCTGCTGGGAGAATCCGGATTTGAGAACAAGATCCTGCCGTGGCACACCGTTGAGATCAGCCCCGCACGTCAGGAGGCGGAGCTGGATGACGGTGCGGCACATATCCGGCTCCTGTATACCGGCGGGACGGAAAGAAAAGGCTATGAGCTGCAGTTCCGCCACAGAGGGCTGAATTTCAGGCGGGGCCATGAATACCGGATCCGCTTCAAAGCAAAAGCCAGCCGCGACGGGCTCGCGCTGACATCCTACATCGGCGATCCCATCACCTTTGACCGCTATTTTGTGCTGGACGGCGAGACGACGGATATGCACATGGGGCCGCACATGGGCGGCAGATGGGGCACCCCCGCATTGCTGACAACCGAATATCAGGAGTTCTCCGGCATCTTTACGCCGACTGAAGATATCAGCGGCGCGGAATGGACTTTCTATTACGCTTATGACGATTTCTTTCCCGAACATACCGTCAAAGAAGGCGATGAGCTCTGGTTCGATGATATGTCAGCTGAGGATCTGACCGATCAGGAAACGGTCCCGCCGGAGCGGACTTACGGCTATACCGGCCGCGGCTTCTGCGGCGCCGAAAATCAGTACATCTCTGTCAACCAGCTCGGTTATTTTCCCGATTCCGCAAAAATCGCGGTGCTCGCCGATAATCAGGGCGACACTTCTTACCGTGCGGAGTCCATCGAGCTGAACGGCAAATATGATTTTGAGGTCGTATCAGCCGCGGACGGGGCAGTTGTCTACACCGGCGAAACCGACAAGGCGAAGACTGACCGTGATTCCGGCGATACCGTGTGCCGGATCGACTTTACGGAATTAACGGAGACCGGCGAATACTATCTCCGCATCAAGGATCAGGAATGGCGTTCGGCGCCGTTCCGCATCGGCACGGATATCTACAGCGCTTCCGGCCACAATCTGCTGACCGACGCGCTCAATGTCTTCTATCAGAACCGCGCCGGCACTGACATCAGGGCAGAGTATATCACATCCGGCGATCCGGCAGCGCTTGCACACGCGGAAGACCGGGATGAGGCGGTCGGCATCGTTCTGAAGCAGTGGCCGGCATGGCCGATCACAACGCTCAGCGAAGCGTAAGCGGCCGGGTCATCGCATATCAACACAAGCGGCGGCTGGTATACCGGCTTCGATTATGACAAGGATATGACCGAGAGCGGCAGCGCACTCTGGACACTGATGAATCTGTACGAGCGCAGCAGCCACACATTGGCAGGCGCGGCGAAATTCACCGACGGCTCCGGCACTGTTGCCGTTCCGGAAACGGACAATCAGATCCCCGATCTTCTGGACGAATGCAGATACGAGCTGGACTATATGGCAAAGATGAAGGTGCAGCCGGACGAGGAGACATGGGGCGAATTTGCCGGACTCTACTATCACAGGATTCAGGGGCTCGGTTTTTCACCGAAGAAGCCGGACTACGACCACGAATACCACGCGGGATATGCCGTTTATCCCCCGACCTTTGCCGCAACGCTCAATTTTGCAGCCTGTGCGGCACTGGGCGCAAGACTCTGGGCTCCCTATGACGCAGAATACGCGGCGGAGCTCATGACTGCCGCCAAGGAAGCCTATGCGGCCTACTTCTGGCATTATTATGCAGCGGATTGCTCACGGACAGCGGGAACACTCGTTATGGAATGCATGAAAGAGGATATCAACCCGCAGTCGCTGTATGCTCCGATCATACAGTACGGCAGCGCCGTTTCATACGGTGACAAGGAGGTTCTGGATGAAGATTACTGGGCCGCCTGCGAGCTTTACATTACCGCAGCAGTGACGGGCGATCCCGACGCGGATACCTATTTCGACCATCTGTCCCGTTATCCTCAGGCGTTTAAGGTTTCGTCCAGATCCGTAGAAAACGAAAATATCATAAGCTACGGGAATGAGGGCAGCTTTACGATGCGGACCTGCACCAGCACAGCATCCTCCGGTTCCCTGTCCCTGCTTCTGCACCGCGTGCTTCTGAACGATCAGCAGTGGAGCCGGCTGATCAATTCAGTCATTATGACCGCAGATGAATACTTTTACAGCGAAGAGTATCAGGGCTACGGCACTCCGTACAAATATGACGGTCCGGGATACAGTGAACCGTTCGGAATTGACATTCCCATCTACAAGATGGGCTATGAAAACGCTTCCAACGCGCGTGTTTTATCCAATCTGACCGCGCTCGCATACGCCTATGACTTAACGGGCAAAGACAAATATCTGAACGGCGTTGTGTCGGGCATGGATTATCTGCTCGGCGTCAATCCGCTGGCATTCTCCTTCATCACCGGATACGGTTCCTATCACGTGCAGAATCCGGCTCACAGATTCTGGCAGAAGGAGAACGACGATTCGCTGCCCTCCGCTCCGGACGGCGTGGTGGTCAGCGGTCCGAATGCATGGCTGCAGGATAAATATGTGCGCCTTCTCGGACTTCGGGTTCAGGACGATCCGCCGTCTCAGAGATGCTACGCGGATTCGGTGGAATCATGGTCGACAAATGCGGCATCACTGAGCGCAAATGCGTCGCTTGCGTGGATCGTGTCATTCCTGCAGGATGAAGCGGAAAAGAACGATGTCATCGGAGATGTCAGCGGAGACCGCAGATTCTCCATTGCCGATGCGGTGCTGCTCCAGAAATGGCTGCTCGCGGAACCCGGAACCCGGCTCGCGAACTGGAAAGCCGGTGACTTCTCCGGAGACGGCATACTGAACGCGATTGACCTTACACTGATGAAGCGCGAGCTCATGAAACCGCTGCACGCCCCCGATTAATGACCATCTAAAGCAGAGCCCCCGCCGTCAGGCGGGGGCTCCCATGCGGGAAGCAGAAATTTAAGTTTTGGTCGAGCTTTTTCAAAAGCTCG
>JAGDBX010000058.1 GCA_018110935.1 Oscillospiraceae bacterium | reverse complement strand
TTGGGGCGGAGCCCCATTATTGATCATCGCGGAGCGATACCGCTCTGCTCAGTCGGAGATATCTCATTCTTTCGGCACAACGCGTTTGCCGAACGGCGCAAGCGACAGCCCCGCGAGCTTGAAATGCTGCATCCCGAACGGAATGCCGATCACCGTCACACAAAGCACCAGCGCCGCGGCACAGTGCGCAAGCGCCATTTCAATGCCTGTGACAAGCATCCAGATCGCATTGATCAGACAGGAGCCGCCGCCGCCCTCATTGACGACCTCCTTGCCGAACGGACATAAGGACAGCGCGGCCAGCTTGAAGCACTGTTTCCCGACCGGAATGCCGATGATAGTCAGGCTCCAGAGCAGACCGTAAACGGCCCAGCAGAGGCCGGAGATCAGTCCGCCGCAGAGCAGCCAGATGATGTTGCCCAACAGTGTCATATCAGGTTTCCTTTCTGTGTCAGCGGGATCCCGCAATGCCGCATCTGCGCAGGAGCGCGTCAAGCTCTGTCAGCGTCAGCGCGCGAACCAGCACCTTGTCGTCATTTCCGTCCAGAAAATAGCCGTTTGAAAGGCATTTCATCGCGTCATAGTAATCCACATCGCCGAGGATTTCCTGTTTGGTACTGCTGTAAAGCAGCAGCCGCCAGCGCGTGATCATTTCGTCCGCGCTCTTATAGTATTCATGCGGCGCAAGCGGCAGGATCGTTTCTATGCCCTCATTGACAGCCAGCACGCCGAACGGTCTGCCGTCCTTCCGGTAATACCGCGGGACGGCGACATAGGCACGCGACCAGTCATAAATCCCGTTTCCCTGATTCCGGTCAGCCATCTTGTTCTCCTTTCGTCAGAGGATGGTTTCCATCCCGATCTTCTGCGGCTTCATGCCGCATTTTTCGTAGAATGCCTGTGCCGCCGGATTGCAGGTCCAGACATTGAGCGTGACATTATAGCACCGGAGGGCGCGCGCGTGATCAAGCACCGTGCGGTACAGCCTTTCTCCGATATGCTGCCGCCTGCAGGCTTCATCCACACAGATATCGTCGATATACAGCGTGCGGATATCGGTCAGAACGGCGCTGCACTTGTGCTGCTGCAGGATGCAGAATGCGTGCCCGCGCACCGTGCCGCTGTCGTCGGCATAAACGAAAACGGGGGTGCTGTCATCGGCAATGATCGCTTTCAGCTCCTGTTCGTTATATTTTGTCGCGGGCCCGCGGAACAGGTCCGGCCTTCCGTTGTGATGCACCATATCCACCTGATACAGCAGCCGGATAATATCGGGAATATCCGCCGGCTGTGCTCTCCGGATCTCAGACATTCAGCATCCTCCTTACCGTTTCAGCACCATATCCCATTCCGGATCAAATCCGGCAACATCCAGCGAGAAATAGTGAAGAATCTTGGAAGAATCGTAGGCGTCCAGACTGCCGTTCCCGTCGATGTCACAGGCATAGATCTGCTCCTTGGAACTCGGCCGTTCATCCTCTTCATATTCCGCGATCGCAAGCGCAAAATCAAACAGAACGCGCGAGGAGTCATACGCGGTGACCGTACCGTCACCGTCATAATCACCGGCGATACGGTTTTCGTAATACGGGAACTGCATAGCCTGCGTCATGGTCCGGATGCCGTCCTTCAGGGATTTTTTGAGCGCGGAAGCCGAAGCCTCCGGATATGTATCCGAACCGATCAGAGAAAAATCTGCGCTGAGCCGGTAGTGCGTATAATCGAGCTTTTCGGAAAAATCAGGGTTTTCCACGGTGAAATCCTGTGCTTCGGTCAGGGGCATCGCGCCGTCGCTGAGCGGCGATGCGCTGACAGAAACGGTGTAGTCGCCGGGCTCCAGTGAGATGACATACTGTCCGGTCTGTGCGGGCAGCTCCGCGTGACAGACCATCAGGGCGTCCGCCTCAGGAGAATGCTGTACGATCTGCATCCGGCAGGGGATCTCGCCGCTGACGGAGAGGTGCAGATCGGCCGCGTAGGGCTGATCCGGCTCATAAATCGGTTCAATGACCGTCTCTTCGGCGGTTTCTGTTTCCGCGAAGGCGGTCACGGGCATCAGCAGCGGAAGGGCCGTCATCATGGCGGCGGCCGCCGCTGTCAGTCTGAGGAAATGCATGAAAAACTCTGCTCCTTTGTTTCGGAATTCAATGCGCGCTGAGCTGTCTGGCAGACAGTGCGCGGTGTGCGCAGAAATAGCCGTCGTTCATCAGCCGCATCACGGCTGTCTGATTCGACTGCGGGGCGTTGTTTGTGCCGTTCTGCGGCTTTTGCGGCACAATGCTCTGACTCTGCCCGATGCCTTCCTTCATCATCCACTCGCCGGGCTGAATGACCTGACTGTTGATGCCGGAAAAGCGCTTGCGGTCAACCGCGTAAGCGGGGTCGGCCGTCACGACCATCACGCGCTGACAGCCTGCACCGAACACGGGTACAAGCGGTGCGGACGCGTCCGGAGCGGAAAGCGCAGTGCTGTCCGGCTCCTCCGGCGGGGCATCGGAGAGCTTTGCCTCAGGATACGGAAACGGCACAGCCGCGGCTGAGATCAGGATCTCCAGAATCTCCTCGGTGCGCGGCATCTGATTGACGCAGAGCACGGTTTTCCGCCCGTGCTGTCTGGCCGGCGCGGCAAAGCAGACACGGGTATTGCAGCGGTGCAGTTCATGAAGCGGCAGTCTTCGGAACAGATCCTCCACGCGCTCCTTTTTGAAGATGCCGTATGGCTTTCCGTCGATCCACGCGACCGAAAAGCCAGAAGACGGCGTGAGCAGGATGCGCATCTCGGAAGAGTTCCAGACAGCCTGTGCGCGTTTGTAATCCCGGAGCGCGAACAGCACGGCGTTCAGCGCGCCGATCGCGTTTCCGGAGACCGCGCTCAGATAGGAAAACATCCGGTTCTGCTCAAAATAGCGCAGAACACCGATCTGGAAGGCACCCTTTGCACCGGCGCCTGTCAGGGCAAGACCGAAGGACTCCATGAAAAACCTCCTCTCAGGTCGGGGTCTCCTCTGCGGGAGCAAGCACCGTTTCACCGGTCAGATACCGCACATTTCCGCAGACAGCGGAAATCAGGGCGGCGGTACCTGCGGGCACGGTTTCTGCCGGCAGATAGACCGAAAAGCCGTTTGCACCGTGCTGTTCCGCCTGCAGCAGATCCTGCTCAAAGCAGGGAAACGCCTCATAGCTCTGCTGACTGCCGTCAGGGAGCGTCACGGTGCAGTATACTGCGGTATTGTCTCCGAACTGTTCGTCAAATGTTCCGTAAAGATGCAGGTATCCGCCGTATTCGCGGCAGACGGCATTCAGCGGAGCCGTATTCTCCTGCCGGACGGCCTCTGTCTCAAGCTGTACGGCGGGCGCCTCCATGTGCGGGGCGTGGAGCAGGAGCCGCGGCAGATTGCGCTCGACGATCTCACAGATGACAACATCGGTCTGCTGCGAACGGATCAGGTCAAGCGGCATTTCTTCCGCGCGGGAGTAGGTGCAGGACGCAAATCGCTGGGAAAGCAGCGGGATCAGCGCTCTGCCGAAGGAATCGCGGAACATCAGCAGCGTGCCTTCCCCGTCCGCACATTCCGTGCGGATCGTCATATCGTCAATGCCGCGGTAATGGCCGAGCGTCTGATAGGTCTGCGGCACGGCATAGACAGGGTTGTCATCGGACTCCGCGGAATCCGGCAGCAGCATCGTCTGCAGATCACCGGAAAAATCATGCGACACTGTGCGCGGCGCATCGGAAAAGCCGCGGTCGTCCAGTCCGGCCGCTTTCATCAGCGCGTTGTAGGCAAGCATTGCGCCGTCGCCGTTCCAGTGTGTGTCAAGCCTGTGATAGAGCGGAAAATCCGCCGTTTCCGCCGCACTTCTGAGGAGCTTTTTCAGTCCGCAGTTTTTAACATTGGTATAAAACAGTGCCTCATTCAGCGCGTCAAGCGTATTCGGCCCGCTGCCCGGCAGGATCCGGGACGGCAGCTGCTCCGGATAGATGCTGCCCTTGTTCGGCGCGCACGCGAAGATCAGCTCCGCGCCGTTTGCCGCACAGTAATTCCGCATGAGCTCCAGTGTGCGGACGACATGGCGAAGCTCTGATTCCGTCAGGCGCTGTTCGTTCAGGAGATCGGGCAGTGTTTCGGCGTAGAAGAGCCAGCCGTCCTTTCCGATGAAGACATCCGGCTCTGACGAGGTCGCAAAGAGCGATTTTGTCAGGCTGCCGTATCCGGTGACGAGCTGACGGCGCAGCGCGAAGTGATCGGAGAACCACGCCTCCGCGTCCGCGAAGAAATCACGGTTCAGGGTGCCGTCCCCGGTTTTCAGCGATGGCTTTTCGGCAAGCGTGCGGTTTTCTTTTCCGGCATCCTGCTTCTGAAACGGCATCAGTGCCGCGGGCAGGAGCAGCGCGGCGATCACAGCCGCCGCATATCCGGCGCGCAGGGCGTTTTTGAAATTCATGGACAACCCTCCCTCAGAACCGGAAATAGATGAACGGATGATAGACCGTCGCTGCTGCGTTCATCACGCAGAGCACGAGCAGCACGAGCGAGACGGTGCCGAGCAGAAAGCCCGTGACATCCGGTGCGCGCCGTTCTCCGGCACGGATGAGCCTGGCGGGCAGCGGGACCGCGAAGAGGACCGCCGCACCGAGAACAGTCAGCACAAGCGGCGAGAGCATTCCGGCTGCCGCAGAGAGCGCGCTGCCTGTCAGGCCAAAGCCTGTGAACATGGCGCGGTACATTCTGAACGCCGAAGGCAGATCTTCCGCGCGGAAGATCACAAACGCGGTCACGACGACCAGAAGCGTATAGATGTGCAGATACCACCTGCTGCCGGAGCCCGCCGGCTTTTTCTTCTGCTTTCCGCCGGAGAAAAGCTGCTCCAGCGTCATGAAAAAGCCGTGCATGATGCCCCAGATGACGAAATTCCAGCTGGCACCGTGCCAGAGACCTGTGCAGAGAAACACGGTCCACTTGTTGAGAACGGTGCGGAGGCGTCCGCGGCGGTTGCCGCCCAGCGGAATGTAAAGATACTGCCGGAACCATGTCGTCAGCGAGATATGCCAGCGGCGCCAGAAATCCGTCAGTGAGCCGGCGCAGTACGGGTAATTGAAATTCTCGGGAAAGGAGAAGCCGAAGACCTGTCCCATGCCGATCGCCATATCGGAATAGCCCGAAAAATCATAGAAGATCTGGAACGCGTAGCAGACCGCGCCGAGCCATGCGGTCGGGAGCGCGAGCTGCGGTCCGGTCATGCCGAACACACTGTCCGCGATCTGCCCGAGCGTGTCGGCGATCAGCAGCTTTTTGGAGAGCCCGAAGATCATCCGGCGGATGCCCTTCGCGAGTGCCTCCGGCGTTGTTTTGCGGGCAGAGAGCGCCTCCGCGACAGTCTGATACCGCACGATCGGACCGGCAATCAGCTGCGGGAAGAAGGCGATGTAGAGCAGCAGCCGGAAATAGCTTTTCTGCGGCTGTGCTTCGCCCCGTGCGGTGTCCATGACATAGGAGACCGCCTGAAAAACGAAGAACGAAATGCCGATCGGCAGGCGCAGCCGCATCAGCGGGATCGCGGTGCCGAACAGATCATTGGCGGAGGTGATGAGAAAATCGGCGTATTTGTAGAGGATCAGAACGGCGAGGTCGCCGAGCACGCCGAGCACCTGAAAGAGCCGTTTCTGTTTCGGAAATCTGCCCGTCAGCAGCGCGCTGCCCCAGCTCCACGCCACGACCAGCAGCATCAGCAGCATCGCGACCGGCTCGCCGAAGGCGTAGAAGATCAGGCTGGCCGCCGTCAGAAGCGCGTTCCGCGCCCGCAGATACTTCGCGGGGATCAGAAAATACAGAAGGACGGTCAGCGGAAAGAACAGAAACAGAAAGACCGGACTGCTGAATGTCATACCGGATCGACGGTCAGGTAATAACTGATCAGCCGGATCGTTTTATGATCCCCCTCCAGCAGGAATTCAACTGCGGTATCACCGGTGACATAGGTGTACTGACCGGGCGTTTCCGGTTCGCCGTGGACCCGCTCGATGTCGTCGGTCGTCATGCCGATCCTGAGTCCGCCGGGTGCCGCGCTGCCCTGTCCGGTCACATCCATGGAGGTGACGGTTTCTTTTCCGTTTTCAAAATAGGACTTGATCTCATAATCCGCATAGGTATAGGTGCGGTCTTCGCCGCTGCCCAGACAGCTCGGTGCCTTGTCGGCTGCCTGCGGCTTGTTTGCGGCAATGTATGCGCTGCAGTCCTTGCCGGGCGCTGCCGCCTCAAAGAGATTCAGCTGTGCCTGCTTCTGCGTCGAAGCGGTCGTTGACGCGGAGGAAGCGCTTGTGCCTGCAGACGAAGCGGATGTGCTCTCCGAAGCTGCCGCGCTGCTCTCTGTCTGAGAATTAGAAGCCGTGCTGTCGGATTCCGGCGCGGATGTGCCGGCCTCCGTCTGTGTGGCGGTCGTTTCGGAGGCGGAGACGGTCGTCAGGTCAGTTGTCAGTTCCGTGCCGGATGTCAGCTCCGTTCCGGTCACTTCCGGGTTGTCAGTGCGGCTGTTTTCTCCGCAGGCGGTCAATAAGGTCAGGCAGAGCAGGAGCGCTGCCGCAGCAGAAATATGCTTCATTTCAAAGGATTCCTTTCGTATTTCACTTGTTTTCCTGATACAGCTCGGAAGCGAGTGTGCCGCGGTCGTCATACCGCACGGTCACAAAGCCGAGCACATGATAATTGCCGAGCTTCAGGATCTCGCTCAGGCTGATGTTGTTGCGGGCTTTATAGGTCGGATCGTAATTCTGCCACGCGCCGTTGACCTTGACCTGCACCCAGTAATGGTCGCCGGTGTCGTGATTGGCGTGGATGATGAGGGTTTCCCATCCCGCGCGCTGGCAGACGAAGTCAAAGCCTGCCGCGAGGTAATAGCAGACGCCCTTGTTCTCCGCGAACAGATAATCAAGGAGCTTTTCCCAGCCCGCCGCGCGCAGCGTCTGATAGGTGCGGGTTTTCTCGATGCGGGAATAGCGGAATCTGGCGACAAACTTTGTGAACAGGTCGGTCGGCTTTGTTCCGGCTGACTTGATGATGCCGTCCGCATCGACCGCGTTCTGCGTGCGTGCCGTTCCGCCCGCGTCAATGATATAGCCGTCAACCGTCTTGGAAACGGTCTTGACGCCGTCCTCGCCGTAATGGCAGGTCTTGCCGTCCGCCGTAAACCAGCCGGTCACGGGCACGCCGGGTTCCTTACAGTAGTACTGTCTGCCGTCCGGTGCGGTATATGCGCCCTTTGCGCGCAGGCCGCTGTCCGCGAGAATGATGAATTCGCCGTCGATCGTGACGGGGCCGGAAGCCATTTTTCCGTCCTCGGCATACCACCGCATACCTTCTTCAGTCTCCTGCCAGCCGGTCAGCATCAGGCCGTCTTCGCCGAACAGATAGGAGCTGCCGTTGATCACGGCGGTTCCGATCCGCATTTTGCCGTCATTCCCGTACCAGCGGACACCCTCGGAGGAGCCTGTAAAAATATTTCGCAGCATTTTTCCGCCGGAGAACGCGTATATATCGCCGTCCAGCGTCCGGCTGCCGTTTGCGCCCCTGCCGTCTGCGTCAAAGTAATAGCTGTCCTCTTCGCCGCGGTACCACGCTTCTGTGAGCATGACGCCGTCCTCGCCGAAGCAGCGGAGCACACCGCTTTTCTCAACCAGACCGGTCAGCCGCACATAGCTTTCATCATCAAACGCATAGGTTTTTCCGTCGATCTCGCGGATGCCGCGCATCGCTTCGCCGCCGTCGGGATTGAAATAATAGATGCTGTCTCCGGCCTCGTGAAAGCCGGTCTGCATGACGCCTGCTTCGTCAAAGAAATAGAGCCGGCCTTCGATCTCCTGCAGTCCGGTCAGCAGAGAGAAATCGTCGCTGACATAGCTCGTTTCGCCGCTTTCGGGATCTGTGACAAAGCCTGTTTCGGGCGAATGGGTTTCGGCGCCGTAAAAGCGCCGGATGCCGTCAGAGGGCGTCTGCCAGCCGGTCAGCAGATAATTGTCCGCATCGAACAGATACGGTATTCCGCCGATGTCGGTCTCGCCGGAGGCGAGCATCGCCGATTCGCCGGCATAGCACCATTTTCCGTCCTCAGTGCGGATCCAGTTGACCTGCATCGTGCCGTAGCTGTCAAACAGATAGATGCCGCCGTCCGCGCTGAGCCTTCCGGTATGCTTGCCCTGCTCCGGATCGACATAGTATTCTCCGGCGCGCCAGTTGATCCAGCCGAACTGTGCCTCGCCGTCGCGGCCGTAAAAATATCGTTTGCCGTCCACGGTCTGCCAGCCGGTCTGCTGCGCCCCGTTCGGCGCAAAGAGATAGGGTACCCCGTCAATGACCTGTTCGCCGGTCAGCGGGTTTCCTTCTTCATCCAGATAGTATCTTCTGTCATGTTCTGTCACCCAGCCCTGTCTGTCTCCGTCAGCCGCCTGTGCGGTGATGCCCGTCAGGAAGCAGCCGGCTGCAGCTGTGAACAGCACAGCCGCGGGAACGCGCAGTCGCATAATAAAACCTCTTTTCAGCGCTGTGCGGGCAGAGATGCGGCATCTGCAGATAATTGCCCGCTGTGCATACAAATTCAAATTACAGTATAACACGAAACGCGGATTTTGTCAACCGTACGGGCCGCCGAAACCCGCCGGAAAACGCTTGAAATTTCTGTCACAGTGTGATACAATAAAAGCATCCCCGCACTGCGGGAATCATGCGAAACGAAAGGAAGTCGCTGCGGCATGACATACGAAGAAGCTCAGCTTACAATTCCGGCGGGGCGTTACCGCCACTACAAAGGCAATGAATACGAGGTCATCGGTATCGCAAGGCACTCCGAAACGCTCTGCCCGATGGTCGTTTACCGTGCGCTGTACGGCGAGGGCGGCATCTGGGTGCGGCCCGCGGAAATGTGGAACGAACAGATCTCCGAAAGCGGACAGCGCCGCTTTACAAAGCTGTGAAGCGGCGGACCGTTCTGCCGGCTGTGCTGGCACTTCTGCTCTGCGGCTGCAGGCAGCTGACGCCTCCCGCGGAACAGACTTCTCCCGCGGACACAGCCGTGACGGAAGCAGAAACGACCCTGACAGAGCCCGAAACGACAGCGCAGACAGAGAGCACGCCCGCGCCGCCGCCGACTGCCGCGGACATTGCGGCGATGCCCGCCGGAACTGTTCTGGACGCGGCGATTCTGCGCGATCTGCCGGCTGACGCGCTCTTTACCGCGGAGCCGCTCCCGGATGCGGTATTTGCGCGGATCAGCGGGGTGTCGTACATCGAAAACCCGGATATCACGCCGGATGAACTGCGCTATCTGCGCCTGCTGCACATCACACCGGCGGGCGAGACGAAGACCGGCGAAATGATCGCGAACCACCGCATCGCGGACGACCTGGTTGAGATCTTCCGCGCGCTCTATGACGCCCGCTATCCGATCGAACAGATTCAGCTGATCGAGGCCTACGGCGGAGATGACGATGCCTCCATGGCCGACAACAACAGCTCCTGCTTCAATTACCGCACCGTGCCGGACAAGGGGACGCTCTCACGCCACGCGCTCGGGCTGGCGATCGATGTCAACCCGCTGTATAATCCGTACATCACGGACACCGGCGTGATCATGCCGGAGAGTGCCGCGCCGTATGCTGACCGCGGCGGCGATTTCCCGATGAAGATCACGAAGGACGATCTCTGCTGTCAGCTCTTTCGGGAGCACGGCTTTCACTGGGGCGGATTCTGGAGCAATTCGCCGGATTATCAGCATTTTGAAATGCGGATCCCGCAGGAATAAAAGGAGAATCCGATGAAAGAACAGTTTTCAAGGACTGCCATGATGCTCGGTGAGGAAGCCGTGGAGCGCCTGCGGCAGAGCAGAGTCGCGGTGTTCGGCATCGGCGGCGTCGGCGGCTACGCGGTGGAGGCGCTTGCGCGCACCGGCGTCGGCACGCTCGACCTGATCGACGCGGATACTGTCGCGCCCTCAAACCTGAACCGGCAGATCATCGCTCTGCACAGCACGGTCGGGCAGCGCAAGGTCGATGCCGCCGCGCAGCGCATTCATGACATCTGCCCGGATACGGCGGTGTACGCGCATGAGCTGTTTTTTATGCCGGATACGGCGGATCAGCTGGATTTTTCGCAGTTTGACTATGTGATCGACGCGATCGACACGGTCAAAGGCAAGCTGGAGATCATTCTGCGGGCACAGGCGGCGGGTGTGCCGGTCATTTCCGCGATGGGCGCGGGCAACAAGCTCGATCCGACAATGCTGCAGGTCGCTGATATTTACAGCACGAAGGTCTGCCCGCTGGCACGCGTCATGCGTTATGAGCTGAAAAAGCGCGGCGTGAAGCGGCTGAAGGTGGTTTACTCAGAGGAACTGCCGGTCGTGCCGCGGCAGCCGGAAATGAACGGTGTAAAGCCTGTCCCCGGCTCGGTAATGTTCGTGCCGGCGGCGGCGGGGCTGATTCTCGCGGGCGAGGCTGTGCGGGATCTCATCAAACGGTGAAATACAACGGAACGGAGCTGCGGTATGGATATTGTGCAGACATTTTACGATCAACTTGCGGATCAGTATGACAAGCTGTTCTTTGACTGGTCTGCTTCCGTGCGGGAGCAGGCACAGATTCTGGACGGGCTGTTCTCGGCCTGCGGCTTTGACCGCTCGGCTGAGATTCTGGACTGTGCCTGCGGCATCGGTACACAGGCCGTCGGGCTTGCCGCGCTCGGTTATCCGGTGACGGCATCCGATATCAGCGACAGCGCCCTCTCACAGGCGCAGAAGCGTGCGGCGGAAGCCGGTGTCCGGATCCGCTTTGAACATGCTGATTTCCGTGCGCTTTCCGATGTTTTTCCCCGGCAGTTTGACATCGTGATCGCGATGGACAACGCCCTGCCCCATATGCTGACCGCGCAGGCACTGGAGCTTGCGGTCAGAAGCATCGCGGAGCGCGTGAAGACCGGCGGACTCTTTGCCGCGAGCATCCGCGATTATGACCGGCTGCTGCAGGACAGACCGCCCTATTCCCCGCCCTATATCCACAAAACAGAGCACGGGCAGCGTGTTTCGTTTCAGACCTGGACATGGGAGCAGGAGAACTACCGGCTTGTGCAGTATATCATAGACGATGAGGCGTCGCTCGGGATCCGCCGGTTTGAATGTGAATACAGAGCCGTCCGCAGGACGGAGCTGACGGCGCTGCTGCAGACGGCCGGATTCAGTGAGGTGTGTTGGCAGATGCCGGAGGAATCGGGATATTACCAGCCGGTCGTGACCGCGCGCAGACGCTGAAAAAAGCGTGTTCCGAACGGCGCTGACTGTAAACGCGTTCCGGACAGGACGCATCCGCGCTTCTTGCTTGACATCCTTTGTGAAGTGTGCTATAATGAGTGTGTTGAAAAGTGAATCATGTTCGGCAGCAGGCTCCGTTTTATCGGATCAGAGGGAAGTACGGTGAAAATCCGTCGCAACCGCCATTACCGTGAAAGTCGGGATACTCGCCCGCCGCCGCTTGAACGGAGGATGCAGCGCGTGATGCTGTGTCCGGCATTTTTGGGCAGGAAAGGTGCAGCCGTTCCGCATCGTTTCGGACGGGGCAGTTATGCCCTGCCGTTGCTGCGGGGGGACTGCGCTTTTTGCTTCCGGCTATGGAAGGAAAAGGCGCTTTTTTGATGCTGTGAGGTGATAAAGCTGGCTGATCCCGGAAAAAAGGAGATCGCGGCCTGTCTGCTGCGGGAAAAGCAGGAGTCGCTCCGCAGGCAGGGGCTCACGCGGCTCCCCCGGCGCGGGGATTTCACCGCGGAAGAAGTCGGGCTGATCAAGGCATATCTCGGACCGTGGCCGCGCGCGCTGGAAGCGGCAGGATTAAAGCCGGCCCGTGAAGACGGCGCGAAACGGCAGGAACAGCGCATTTCCGCAAAACGGAAGCGGACAGCCGCGAAAGCGGCGGAGAAACGATCACAGTCCCGCGGTGAAGCGGGAGAAAGGAAGTAACATCATGAAAAAGCAAATTCTGACAGTCTGCACGGCATCGCTGCTCGCACTGACCGCCGCACAGGGCATTTTCGCATCTGCGGAGGACAGCGCGAAGGTCTATGTGTCCATCGCTGACAAGGGTGCGCTCACAGTCGTGCGCGAGGAGGTCGAGGTGACCGATCTGGACGGAGACGGCGCGCTGACGGTCGCGGACGCTCTGACCGCCGCACATGACAAATGCTTTGAGGGCGGTTCCGCCGTCGGCTTCCGCATCGCTGATTCCGACTGGGGCAAGAGCATCACCAAGCTCTGGGGCGTGGAGAACGGCGGCAGCTATTCCTACACGGTCAACAATGTCTTTTCTATGGGCCCGACCGATCCGGTCAAGGCGGGCGACCATGTCTACGCAGGCGTCATGCAGAATACCTCCGGCGATTTTGATGACTATACTTTCTTTGATCCGGAAGAGGCGGAGTTTGCAGCGGGCGAGGCGTTCACGCTGACGCTGAAAGAGGCCGGCTGGGACGAGAGCTTCAATCAGGTCAACAAGCCGCTGAGCGGCGCGGCGGTCACGGTCAACGGCAAGGACACCGGAAAGGTCACCGACGCGGACGGCAAGGTCACGCTGACCGTCAGCGAAGCAGGCAAAGCGCAGATCAGCGCTTCGGTTTCCGATCATGTGATCTTCCCGCCGATCGCGGTTGTCAATATCACGGAATCGACTGTCACGGAACCGACTGATACCACGGCTGCTGCGGACAGCACCACATCAGCCGTCGAATCGGAAACGACCGCTTCCGCCGGCAGCACTTCGGCGGCAAACGGCAGCGGCACCTCTGCGGACGGCAGTGTGCCGGCTCCGAAGACGGGCGAAAGCGCGCCGGCAGCCGTGGCTGTCGCGGCAGTGCTGACACTCGGCGCGGCATTTGCTGCACGCCGCCGTCATGCGGAATAACAGACTGCGTACGCTTGCAGCCGGATGCTTCGCTCTGATCCTGATTCTGAGCAGCGTCCGGCTGCTTTTGCCTGTCCGCGCCGCTGACGCCGTCCGCGAAGCAGCAGAGGAGATTCTGGACGCACAGCGCGGCGGGCAGAGCGTACAGGCGTGGCTGGACGGAAAGCTGGCCTCTGAGGCCGGAAACGGCGCGGCGGAATGGTATGTCATGGCGCTGCACGCCGCCGGAGAGCGGCTCGATTTCAGCGGATACAGGCGTGCGCTGGAGCAAAAGCTCGAATCCGGCGGGATCATCAGCGCGACGGCAAAGCAGCGCTGCGCATTGGCGCTGATCGCCGCCTCAGACGGCGACATTCCCCCGCGGTGTGAGACCCTGCTCAGCGACAGCCTCGGAAAGCAGGGGCTGATGAGTCAGATCTTCGGGCTGCACCTGATCAGTCAGGGCGTGCCGTGCAGGACCGGCAGCAGCGAAGTCGTGCAGAGCCTGCTTGATGTGCAGCTTGCGTCGGGCGGCTGGACACTGACGGGCGAATACGGCGATCCCGATGTGACGGCCATGACGCTGCAGGCGCTCGCGCCATACCGGCAGCAGAAAGCGGTCGGGGAGGCCGTCTCACGCGCACTGGACTGGCTTTCGGGCAAACAGCTCGCAGACGGCGGTTTTTCCAGCTACGGAAACGAAAACCCCGAAAGCGCATCACAGGTCTGGATCGCGCTGGCGGCGCTTGACTGTTCGCCGCTGACCGATCCGCGCTTTGTCAAAAACGGGCACACTTTGCTGGACGCGATCGGGCAGTTTTCTCGCGGGAGCGGACAGTACGCGCATCTGCCGGACGGCGCGGTGAATCAGGCCGCGACGATGCAGGTCTTTCTGGCGCTGACGGCGGAGCAGTGCCGGCAGGCGGGGCGGTATTTCTATCTGCCCGACGGCTTCCGCGGCAGACCGGAACCCGCAGTGACCGCGCAGACAACCGCACACAGTACCGTGAAAACCGCTTCGCAGACGGTCAGTGCCGCACAGGGCGGCACTTCGGGCACCGATTCTTCAGCGGCACGCACATCGGAGACATCCGCGGCGGACAGCACTGTTCAGACCATTTCTGAAACGGTTTCCGGCACATCTGCCGCTTCGGCTCACGCGGAATCGTCTCTGCCCGTCAGCACGGAGCAGACGGCAGCGCGTCAGACGGAAACAGAAGCAGCAACTGAGGCCGTTTCTGCACAGCAGTCACAGCAGACCGGTTCCCGTTATCCCTACCGCATTCCGCTGACAGCCGGCATCGGCGTGCTGTTTCTCGGCAGCTGCGCCTTTTTCCTGATCCGCGGAAACCGCAGCGCCAAGACCTATCTGACGGCGGCGTTTCTCTGCGGCGCGCTGACGGCCGGTGTCTGGCTCATCCGCATCGAAAAAACGGACAGCTATTATCAGCCGCAGGTCAGAAGGGGCGGCGGCACCGTGACCATAGAGATCCGGTGCGATGCGATCCTCGGCCTTGCGGGCAGTGAGCGCTTTCCCGCCGACGGCGTCATTCTGCCCGAAACAGTCTTTGACATCGACGAAAACGAGAACGCGCTGACGCTGCTCTATGACGCGGTGCGTGCCAATTCCCTGCAGGTCGAGGTGGACGGCGTGTCCGGCGATCTGGTGGAAACGGCGTATGTGCGCGGTATTGCGTCGCTCTATGAATTCGACTTCGGCGATCTCTCGGGCTGGACCTATCTGGTCAACGGTGAACGGCCGCCGGTCGGCTGCGGCGCGTTCACGCTCCACGACGGCGACAGCGTCGTCTGGGCCTACACGATCTCACTCTGAGCGGAAAGGAGGCGCGTCATGCGCAGCTTTGCGGACATGAACCCCGCCGCGGTCACGGTGCATCTGTTGCTGACCGCCTGCATCACGATCTTCTGCATGGAACCGCTTCTGCTCGGCATTTCCCTGCTCTGCGCGGTCACCTTTTATCTTGTCAAGAACGGCGGCGCAAACCGCGGATTCCATCTGTTCGCGCTCGGCGTTCCCGCGCTGTTCGCGCTTCTGAATCCGCTCTGGAATCAGCACGGCACAACGGTGCTCTTTGTTCTGAATGACCGCGCCGTCACGGCCGAAGCGCTCTGCTACGGCGCGGTAACAGGCATCCGGCTGGCTGCGGTGCTCTACTGGTTCCGCATTTTCTCGGAGCTGACCGACAGCGAAAAGCTCTTCTATCTCTTCCGGTTCCTGTCGCCGCGCATCGCGATGGTGCTCTCCATGGCCATCCGGAATCTGACGCTCTACCGCGAACAGATGAAAAAGATCCGGCAGTCGCAGAAGGCGCTCGGGCTCTATCGCGAGGCGCATCTGATCGACGATATCAGGGGCGGCGTCCGCATCTTCTCCGTGCTGCTGACATGGGCGCTCGAAAACGGCATTATCACGGCAAATTCCATGACCGCACGCGGATACGGCACCGGGCGGCGATCAAGCTACACGACCTTTCGCTGGCACATGAGAGATGCCGTTCTGCTCGGCGTTTCTTTGGTGCTTGCGGCGGTCTGCATCCGTTCCGCCGCGGCCGGCGCGATGCACTGGGAGTTCTATCCGGTCTGTGACGCTCCGCCGCACGGACTGCTCTGGTTTGCGGGCGTCGGCGCGTATCTGCTTCTGAGCCTGCTCCCGCTGATCTATGAAGGAAAGGAGGCGCTGACATGGCATCGCTTGCGTTCTCGCATCTGACGGCAGCCTATCCCGAAGCACAGAAGCCTGTTCTGCGCGATGTGAGCTTTTCGCTGGAAACGGGTGAATTTGCCGTACTCTGCGGCGCGACAGGCTGCGGCAAAACGACGCTGCTGTGCTTTGCCAAGCGCGAGCTGACGCCCCGCTGCACACATTCAGGCACGGTCTCCTTCTGCGGAAAACCGGTTGAATCGCTGGATGCCCGCACCGCCGCGTCTCAGATTGGCTTTGTCATGCAGCACCCCGAGCAGCAGATCGTCACCGACCGCGTCTGGCACGAGCTTGCGTTCGGGCTTGAAAATCTCGGCACGGAGCAGGCGGTCATCCGCCGCCGTATTGCGGAGATCGCCTCGTATTTCGGCATGGAGGACTGGCTGACGAAGGATCCGTCCGCGCTTTCGGGCGGTCAGAAGCAGATCCTGAATCTCGCATCCGTCATGATCATGCAGCCTGCGCTCCTGCTTCTGGATGAACCGACCGCACAGCTGGATCCGCTCGCCGCCGCGGAGTTTCTGACGACACTGCAGCGGCTGAACCGCGATTTCTCTGTCACGATCCTGCTGGCGGAGCACCGTCTGGGGGCGGTCATTCCGATGGCGGACCGTCTGCTCATCATGGATGACGGCGCGCTCTCCGCAGACGGTACGCCGCGGGAAGTGCTCAGGAAGCTGCCGGAACACGCGCCTGTCATGGCGGGAATGCCCGCCCCGGTGCGGCTGTTCCGCGCCGTCGGCGGAACGGGAGAATGCCCGCTCTCCGTCAGTGACGCGAGAAGAACGCTGCTGCCGCAGTTTTCAGACCGCGTCCGCGAATTGCCCGAACCGGCGCCCCGACCGGAGACCGCGCCCGCGCTGGAATACGCAGGCGTGTATTTCCGCTATGCGCGGCGCGGCAGCGATGTGCTCTCCGATCTGACATTTTCTGTGCAGACGGGAGAGTTGTACTGCCTGATCGGCGGAAACGGCGCGGGCAAATCAACGGCGCTGGCACTCGCGGCCGGTGTACTCCGTGCATACGCGGGAAAGATCCGCGTATTCGGAAAGAAAATCGAAGACTATAAGCACCGCACGCTGCATCAGGAATGTGTGACGCTTCTGCCGCAGGATGTGCAGACGGTATTTCTCAAAAACACTGTTGCAGAGGAGCTTTCTGAGCTCGACCGCGATTACGCGCAGACGCTCAGGGACTTCCCGTTTGACCTGACGCCCCTGCTGCCGATGCACCCCTACGATCTGTCCGGCGGTCAGCAGCAGATCGCCGCACTGGCAAAGGTCATGCTGACAAAGCCGCGCCTTCTGCTGCTGGATGAGCCGACAAAGGGCCTTGATGCAAATTCGAGGCAGATGCTGGCCGATGTACTGCACGGCCTGACGGCGCAGGGCGTGACGCTGCTTGTTGTAACACATGACATTGAATTTGCCGCGGAGCACGCCGACCGCTGCGGTTTTCTCTCGCAGGGTGCGCTGATCTCCTCTGACACACCGCGCCGCTTTTTCTCGGAAAATGTGTTCTATACGACCGCCGTCAGCCGCATGACACGCGGAAAATACGACGGTGCTGTCACGGTTGCGGATGCCGCCGCGCTGATGCAGCAGAACGGCAGAGAGGAGCGACTGACATGATCGTGCTGAAAAGCGCCCGTCTGCGCAGTCTGCTGCGGACAGCGCTGCCGTTTCTCATCATGCCCGCGATCATTCTCGTGACGGCACTCGGCTGGCGTGCGGAGCATTACGCGCTTGTCAGCTTCGTTATGGTGCTGCTGGCGCTTCTGCTGTTTCTCTCCGGCTTTGAAAAGCGGGAGATCGGCACGCGGCGGATGATTCTTGTTTCGGTGATGACCGCGCTGTCTGTTGTCGGGCGGCTGCTGCCGCTGCTGAAGCCGATCACGGCACTGACGGTGCTTTCCGCGATGTATCTCGGAAGTGAAGCTGGCTTTCTGGTCGGAGCGCTTTCAGCTGTGCTGTCGAATTTTGTGATGGGGCAGGGCCCGTGGACGCCGTTTCAGATGTTTGCGTGGGGGATCATCGGTTTTCTGGCAGGACTGCTGGCAAAGCCGCTGCGGCGCTCGCGGCTGCTGCTGTTCTGTTACGGTGCCGTATCCGGCCTGACATATTCGCTTCTGCTCGATGTCTGGACAGTTGTCTGGACCTACGGCGAATTCACGCTCAGGGAATATGCCGCCGCCGCGATGACTGCTCTGCCGTACACGGTGCTTTATGCAATTTCAAATCTGCTGTTTCTGATGCTGTTTGCAAAGCCTGTCGGCGACAAACTGCACCGCATTGAGGTCAAATACGGGCTTTGACGGGGCTTTCGTGTGCTAAAAGCGGGATTCTCAAGGGACATTTGTCCCTTGAGCGGGGCATGGGGCGGAGCCCCATTATCAATCATCGCGGAGCGATACCTCTTGTATTCGCCTTATCACGACAAGGGCACGGCCTTATGACCGTGCCCCTGTCGTTTTGTAAGGAAATGAGATGTAGGAAGAAAGCGTTCTGAATCGGCGGATTTCAGGCCTTTTCGGGCAGCTCCTCGCTCTGGAGTGCATCGTAGTTTACAGAACCTGTACGCACCTTGATGACCTTTTCCACCGGATAAATGAAGATCTTGCCGTCGCCGACCTGACCGGTATACAGCACCTCGCGCGCGGTCTTTACAACCGTATCGACCGGCACCTTGCATACAACGATCTCGGCCTTGATCTTCGGATGCAGCGTCGCGCTCATTTTCGCGCCGCGGTAGTAGCTGTTTGATTTCTGGATGCCGCAGTCCATGACATTTGTGACCGTGACACCTGTGATACCGATGCGTTCCATCGCGTGGATGAAGTGATGCAGCTTCTCCTGATTGAACACGACCGCGATCTTGGTCATCTTCGGCGCCTTGACATCGTTCGGGATGTTGTTCTCGACCGGGACAGCCGCTTCTGCCGGGACCTGTTCGACGCGCATTGCGTCGCCCTTGACATAGCCTGCAATCGCTGCCTCACTCATAGCAGGCATAAAGTCTGCGTAGGAGCTGACCAGACCGTGCTCTGTCGCGTCCATACCGAGGACTTCCTCCTGCTCGGAGGCGCGCAGGCCGATCGTGTGCTTGATAACCTGGAAAACGATTGTCATAGTGACGGCAGTCCAGCAGGCGACCGAAGCAACGCCGAGCAGCTGTTTGCCGAGCAGCTCAAAGCCGCCGCCGTAGAACAGACCGGTCAGGGAATCGTTCGCGGGCGCGGTCGTGGTAGCGAAGAGACCGACCGCAACTGTGCCCCAGATGCCGTTCATCATGTGGACAGCGACCGCACCGACCGGATCGTCGATGTGCAGCACATAGTCGAGCAGCCAGACGCCGAAGCAGACCAGCAGTCCGGAAACGATGCCGACGATGCCGGCGCCTGCGACATCCATGACATCACAGCCGGCTGTGATGCCGACCAGACCTGCCAGAGATGCGTTCAGACACATCGAG
>JAGDBX010000008.1 GCA_018110935.1 Oscillospiraceae bacterium | reverse complement strand
TCATATATACCAACTGGAACGGATGCGCCGGATCGGACGCGAATTCACTCGCCGTACTGCCGATCAGGCAGGAAACCGTCGGCAGCCTTCCGGATTTGAAAGAGTCGTACAGCTGCTGGAATGTCTCCGGATTGTCCAGAAACGCCGTTGTCTTGTTCATGAAGGAAACAGAACCGTTCAGCGTGATGAATGCGTCAAAATAGACCCGCTCCACCGATGCCGGCAGCGTGATTCCATAGCAGCCGGTCTGATAGAACGCCAGTCTGCCGATCTTGCGCACACTGCCCGGCAGCGTGTAATTCTTGCCCTTTTCCATTGCCGAACAGTTGCGGAAGGCGCTGTCGCCGAGCACCTGAACCGTCGCAGGGAAATCCGCCTTCGCCAGCTTCCAGCAGTCCAGGAAGGCACTGTTGCCGATTTCCAGCAGGTCACGCGGCCAGACGACCGAGACCAGCTCGTAGCAGCAGCTGAACATTCCTGTCCCGATTTTCCGGAGATTCTCCGGCAGAACGATTTTTTGCACGGATTGCATATGGGAAAACGCGTTGTCGCTGAACGAGGTTTTGCAGATTGTCGGGAAGATCAGCTGCGTCACAGGCGCGTTGTAGAACGCGGAATCCCCGACAGAACGGACATTCGGCGAGAGCTCCAGCACATTCTCCGGCGAGCCGGCGGTATGCAGCTCCCCGACACTGCCAAATGCCCGCTTTCCGATTGTCCGGAGCGATTCCGGGATCTCAAAGCTCAGCGCTTTGCAGCCGTCAAACGCACCGTCTCCGACGGCTCTGATGGAACCGGTATGCTTGATTTCGCTCAGACGCCGGCAGTTTGCAAACGCATCCGGTCCGACCGTCGTAAATCCGACCGGCAGCGTGACGGACGAAAGCTGTTCACAGTGGTAGAACACGCCTTTGTCCAGCGTGAGGAGTGTGTCCGGAATCTCAATGTGACGGATGCCGGACTCCCGGAAGGCATACTGTCCCAGTGCGTGCAGATTGCAGGGCAGCACGATCTCCTGCAGATCGGTACAGCCCGAAAACGCGCTCGGTTCGATGGTCTTGATCATGTCGTGCAGCCAGAGCGTTTTGAGATTCTTCATATTGCGGAAGCAGGAATTATAAATGCCGTGAACCGGTGCGCCGTTATGATACCGCGGCACCGTGAAGCTGGTGATTTCATCAATGTCTGACTGCGACGCGTTGCCGTTCTGGGCAAGGTAATAGCCGCCTTCGCCGCGGTCTCCGCGCGGGATGAACCGGAAGACCCGGCTCTCCAACGGGGTCAGAACAGACTCTTCCTTGTTTTCCTGACCTTCCTGACCTTCCTGCCCTTCCTGACCTTCCTGCCCCGATTCTCCGGAAGCGGATTTATTCGGGCACTCGCCGAAGCCGGCGCCGGCCGAATCGGAAATATAGAAATCAAACAAGTCCCAGCTGAAGGTCTTTTCTGCACTGAACGGCCCGATATTTCCGCTGAAGACGATCTCAAAGGTCGTTTTTCCTTCAACACATCTCTTGCAGACCGGATGCGGTTCGGCGGTGGCGACCTCCACCTTAAAGCCTATATTGGCATCCGCACCGACCGAGATTTCTTTTAATTTCAGAACATTGATCGAGCCGCCGATGCCGATGCCGACGCCGAGCCGTCCCTCCACACGAAAATCAATGTTCAGAGAAGGTTTGCTGGCAGTCCAGCCGGATTTCAGGCTGAAGTTCATGTGACACAGCATTCCGACCGAGAAGGTGCCGGTGATCTCACCGTACAGATACGGTCCGATGTGGAATTCCACACCTGCGCCGTTATCCAGACAGGCGCCGACGCCGAGCGGGATCTTCCGGCTCAGACCGAGCATGAATTCTGCGCGGACCGAAACATCCAGCGAAAGGTTCAGGCTTGTAAAATCCACATCGCCGGACTGATAATAACTGGCGCTGAAGCCGAATGTCAGCTCCAGAACACCGGATATTCCGGCTTTGGCGGACGATGTGCCGTCTTCGGCCAGATCTTCGATCATGTGTTCGGTTTCCGATTCCGCCTCTCCGCCGATCGCCACCCGGAAGGTTTTGCTGAAGGGTGCCACGACGGCGAGCTCGCCGCTGTCATCCGGCAGACCGGCTGACGGCTTCGGTGCGGCCTCCTGTGCGGGTGCCGTCTGCTTCTCCGCCGTTTCCTCTGTCAAAGATTCCGCGGTGGTTTCCGTTGTCGGTTCCGCGGTCGTTTCTGCGGCAGGTTCCGTTGTGGTTTCCGCCGCATCATCCTGCTCCACCACGACGCCGCTGACGGTCATACCCTCCGGCAGCTCGTCGGCAGAAGGCGGGGTGTACTCCACTTCCTGCTGGTCGGGATTTGTCTCATACTTGACGAACGCAAAGACATCCCCGGACTCCAGCGCCGGATCCGCCTGCACGGTCGTCACGCCGTCCGCTGTCTCCGCAGAGACAATGCGGAAAATCACGGCATGGGCACCCTCCGCTTCAATCGAGACGACCTTTCCCGCCGTGACAGGGCCGGTATAGTTCCGGATCTGATAAATGCCCTGTTCTGTCTGCTGCTCCGTCACGATGTTTTCGGTTTCGCTGCTCTGCAGCACTTCGACATCCTTGCGGTACACGGCAAAATTGGTCACCGCGCTGTCATCGAGATTCAGAACCGAATAGCCGGAATAGTCATTGACGGTGGACTGCAGCAGCCGGCGCATGCTCCATGTGTGCATCGGGTTGACATATTCCTCCGACAGCGGCACATCGTTCTCACCGATCAGATACGCCTTCAGCAGATAGTATTCCGGAAGGCTCTCCGCCGCCGCAATCGGGACGGACACGCTCTCCGTGCCGGCGGCAGCGGTCTGCACGCCGGAGCCGATCATGACCGGCGCGCCGTCCTGACACGGATCGGCGTACAGACAGACAACGACTCTGCAGTCCTGTGCCGCTTCCAGCGTGACGGATGCTGCCGTGCCGTCCAATTCGACATTGCGCACTCTACATCCGTTTTCCGGGCCGGCGTACTGCTCATTGAACTTCTGCGACAGCATGGCGCCGAAGGAATTGTCTGCGGACGCGATCGGCAGATCACCGGCGCCTGCGGAAAGATCCGCGGCGGCAGCCGAAGCCGGTCTGCCGGTCTGCAGCCCTGTGACCGTCAGCGCAAATGCCATTGCGAGCGAGATGATTCTTTTCCCTTTCGTGACCGTTCCTCCTGTTCTGATGTGTGCCTGCGGAAATCCGCGTGTTCGCTGCATATCAGCCTGTGATTTCATTATATCACGATGTCAGCGGATTGTCAATTCATTTCGGGCCGTCCGGCGGGAATCATCCGCATATCATTCCGTCCTCTGAATTTTTTCTGAAGAAATACTGAAACATCCTGAAGAAAGGCTGAAAATTGCCGAAAACCACTTGATTCCGGTGCTTTGGCGTGTTATGATGAACACAGAGGACAGCCGGAGCGCTGTCTGAGAACGAAACAAAGCACGAAAGGGGTGTTTGCGATGAAGCAAGGGAACATCATCAGAAAACTAATGAAAGCGGGAATCTGGTTTGCCGCGGGCGCGTGGACAGGAGGTGCGGTGACGCAGTATCTGACATTCCGGCAGCACCCAGAGATCAGCATGGTGCAGTCGGCGCCGTGGTACACCGGAGCGCTGCTGCAGGGGATCGTGACGGCGGCACTGATTCTGCTGTGCCTCGCAGGGCGCGTTCTGCTGAAAGACGAAATCGGAAAGGAGGAGAAAGCCGCATGAACCGGTACAGAAAGCTGCTGACCGGCTTTGCCGCGGTCGGTGCGCTCGGCACGATGCTCGGCGCGCTCACGAGGCTCTGCATACATGTCTGGATGGCCGGACCGTTCAGCGCTCTGTTTTACGGCTTCGGCCTGATCAGTACAGGGCTGCTCTTTCCGGCATTTCTCTGCGCCGTGCTGAGTCTGAACGCCAGAAACGGGCTGCACGCCTCGCTTCTGACGCTCTGCCTGTTCACGCCGATGCTGATGAGCTATTACGCCGTTTCCTCCCTGCGCGGCGGATATGACGCGCCCGGTGCGGTGCAGTTCTGGGCTTTGCTGCTGCTGCCGGCGGCGGCAGGTGCGTGGATTCTGCGTGCCTTCCGTCATGTGAAATGGTTCCGGATGCTGATTGCGGGCGGCGCGGTGCTGCTTTTCCTGATCGATTTGATATATGTGGCAGACGGCTCCCGCCGCGCAGAACTGGCAGAGCTGATGCTGCTTGCAGGGCTGATGGCAGTTCTGTTCACTGCAGACAGAGAGCCGAAAGAAAGCCGGTACAGAGCGGTGCAGTTCCGTTACCGGCAGCAGACAGAGATATAACAGAACAAAAGTGAAAATACAAGGGCCGCCTCCGGCAGATCGATGCCGGGGGCGGACTTTCATGCGGGGTGTTCCGCGCACTGCGGAGCACGGCCGAAAAACGGCAGGAAATACAAAAATATATGCTCTGCCCCTTGACAAATTAGAATCCGCGTGCTATAATGACCATGTAAACCGTTGATGCGGAGAGAAAAGGTGATTATGCCCCACAGAGAGCCCGGGTAAGCTGAGAGCCGGACGGAAAACAGATCACTGAACTGGCCCGCGGAGGGCGCAGTCAAAGCTGCGACGCATTCGGCGCGCGTCAGACGCCGGAGATATGAAAGTATCTCACAAAAGTGCATCTGCTGTCCGTACGGGCACGGGTGAATCAAGGTGGCACCGCGAGCACCGCTCGTCCTTGACTGTATGATTTTGTCAGGGGCGGGCGTTTTCTGTTTGTCCCCTCTGGCACCGCACAAACAGTACGATGAAAAGGAGTGTTCACAAATGGCAAACATGGAAATCCCGTACAAGATCTACCTCGAGGAGTCGGAGATGCCCAAGGCATGGTACAATCTCCGCGCTGACATGAAGGAGAAGCCCGCACCGCTGCTCAACCCGCAGACACTGGAACCCGCTTCGCTCGAGGAGCTTTCGGCTGTTTTCTGCCGCGAGCTGGCCGAGCAGGAGCTCAACAACACAGATGCGTACATTCCGATTCCGGAGGAGATCCGCGAATTCTACAGAATGTACCGCCCGTCTCCGCTTGTGCGTGCATACTGTCTGGAAAAGAAGCTCGGCACGCCCGCAAAGATCTATTATAAGTTCGAGGGCAACAACACCTCGGGCAGCCACAAGCTCAATTCCTCGATCGCGCAGGCCTACTACGCAAAGAAGCAGGGCCTGACCGGCGTGACGACCGAGACCGGTGCCGGCCAGTGGGGCACGGCGCTCTCAATGGCCTGTTCGTACTTCGGACTCGACTGCAAGGTCTACATGGTCAAGGTCAGCTATG
>JAGDBX010000007.1 GCA_018110935.1 Oscillospiraceae bacterium | reverse complement strand
AGATACGTGCTTTTTCATTCGCCGCATTGCAGGGCGGAGCATCCCGGTACCGCCCGAGCGTGACAAGCGGACACAGCCCGTCAGAGGGCTGCCGCACAAGAAATGTCCCGTCTGAAAGGAGCGGATTCGGCGGATTGACAGAACTTTCACAAATTGCTTGCAATCCGGCACAAAGTGTGCTATAATAGATGTCAAAGCATGGGCTGAGACCCGCTTTGAAAATCGGAAGGAAAGGACTGGTATGAGATATGGCAAAGATGAGCGTCATTTTTGACCGCTGCAAGGGCTGTGAGCTCTGCACGACCGCCTGCCCGAAGCAGATCGTTGCGATCCAGCACGAGAAGCGCAACAAGGAAGGCGTCTTCACCGCCTGCTGCACCGACCCCGACGCATGTATCGGCTGCGCCATGTGCGCGATGATGTGTCCCGATTGTGCCATCATAATTGAAAAATAAACCGGAAAGGAAGATTTTCATTGGAAAAGGTTTTAATGAAAGGCAATGAGGCACTTGCCGAAGCCGCGATCCGTGCGGGCTGCAAATGTTTCTTTGGCTATCCGATCACCCCGCAGACAGAGCTGTCTGAGTATCTCTCCAAGCAGATGCCCAAGCGCGGCGGTGTGTTCCTGCAGGCAGAGTCCGAGGTCGCCGCGATCAACATGGTGCTCGGCGCTGCCGGTACCGGCACCCGCGTCATGACATCCTCGTCCTCGCCCGGAATCTCCCTGAAGTCTGAGGGCATTTCCTATATCGCGGGCTCCGATGTTCCCTGCCTGATCGTCAATGTTGAGCGCGGCGGCCCCGGCCTCGGCTCGATCCAGCCGTCCCAGCAGGACTACTGGCAGGCGACCAAGGGCCTCGGCCACGGCGATTTCCGCCTGATCATCCTCGCGCCGAACTCCGTGCAGGAGGTCGTCAATCTCGTTGTCCGCGCGTTCGAGCTCGGCGAAAAGTACCGGATGCCGGTCATGCTGCTTTCCGACGGTCTGCTCGGTCAGATGATGGAGCCGGTCGAATTCCCGGAGATCTCCGCGGCACAGGCCGACAATTCCGGCTGGGCCGCCTGCGGCACCGGCATGAAGCGTGAGCACCATATCGTCAATTCACTCTACATCGAGGCAAAGGACCTGGAAGAACAGGTCGTGAAGCGCTATGAGCGCTATGCCGTCATCGAGGAAAACGAGACCGAGGCGGAGACCTATCTGACGGATGATGCCGATATCGTCATCACCGCGTTCGGCGCCTGCTCCAGAATCGCGAAGACTGCCGTCAACAAGGCAAGAGCAGAGGGCATCAAGGCCGGTCTGTTCCGCCCTGTCACGCTCTGGCCGTTCCCGAAGAAGGAGCTGCTCGCCGCGACGAAGAACGCCAAGGCTGTGCTGTCCGTTGAGATGAACATGGGTCAGATGATCGACGATGTCAAGCTCGCGCTGGACTGCAGAATCCCGGTTTCGTTCTACGGCAGAACGGGCGGCGTGATCCCGTCCCCGAATGATGTGCTTGCAGAACTCAGAAAGCTGAACGGAGGTGCACAGTAATGGCTGTTGTTTTTGAAAGACCGCACGCACTGTGCGATGTGCGTCTGCACTACTGTGCCGGCTGCACGCACGGCATCATTCACCGTCTCGTTGCCGAAGTCATTGACGAAATGGGCATCGAGGGCAGCACCGTCGGCGTATGTCCGGTCGGCTGCTCGGTGTTTGCGTATAATTATTTCAACTGTGACATGATCGAGGCGCCGCACGGCAGAGCGCCGGCCGTCGCGACCGGTGTCAAGCGCGCAAGACCTGACCTCAATGTCTTCACCTATCAGGGCGACGGCGATCTGGCCGCGATCGGTACGGCAGAGACCGTCCACGCCGCGACCAGAGGCGAGAATATCGTCGTTGTGTTTGTCAACAACGGCACATACGGCATGACCGGCGGCCAGATGGCGCCGACCACGCTGCCCGGTCAGGTCACGACGACCTCTCCCTACGGCAGAGACCCGCGCAAGGCCGGTTATCCGATCCATGTCTGCGAAATGCTCGCGACACTGGACGGCACGGCACTGGCTGTCCGTACCGCTGTGGATACCGTCCCGCATATCCGCGAGACCAAGAAGATGATCCGCCAGGCCTTTGAGAATCAGCAGAAGGGCAACGGCTTCTCGATCGTCGAGGTGCTCTCCACCTGCCCGTCCAACTGGGGCCTCACCCCGAAGGAGTCGATCAAGCGGCTGCAGGAGGAGTGCATCCCCTACTATCCGCTCGGCGTCTACAAGGATGTGCAGATCGAAGAGGCAAATGCGGATAAGCTCGCGATGGGAGGTGCAGCAAAATGACCTATGAAATTCTGCTCGCAGGCTTCGGCGGACAGGGCATCCTGTTTGCCGGAAAGCTGCTCGCTTACTGTGCACTGTTTGAGGGCAAGGAGATCTCGTGGCTGCCGAGCTACGGCCCGGAAATGCGCGGCGGCAAGTGCAACTGCTCCGTCTGCATTTCGGACGAGCCGATCGGCTCCCCGCAGGTGCTCGAGCCGGATCTGCTCGTCGTGCTGAACGGCCCGTCCTTTGACGCGTT
>JAGDBX010000057.1 GCA_018110935.1 Oscillospiraceae bacterium | reverse complement strand
CGCGGCGTCGATCTCCTCCCGCGGGATCACATCGACCACGGTGAACATCACCTTCGGCACAAATGCCCTGCAGTCAGACGCGAATTTCTGCATCGCCTCAAAGGCCGTGTCCCACTTCGGGCGCGTCACGGCGAGATATTCCGCCTTTGTGCCCGCGTTCAGGCTGATCGAAACGGTGTCGATCAGGCCCTTGAGCAGATGCGCGGTCGGCCTGCCGTGGATCAGATCGGAAAGACCGTTGGTATTGAGCCGCACCGGCGGGCATCCGGGCAGTGTCTTTGCGTAGGCCGCTGCCGCACAGAGCATTTCCAGCGCCTCGGTCGGCTCGCCGTATCCGCAGAAGACCAGCTCCGTGAAACTGCTGAGATCCCACGCGGAAAACGCCGCCCTGATCTCGTCCATGTCCGGCTCATGCTCCAGCCACAGACTGTCTGAGCCGTAAGCGCCGTCGCCGTTCTGCCGGATGCAGAAGGTACACGCGCAGGGACATTGGTTCGTCAGATTCACATAGAGATGCTGACCGACCGGATACAGAATGGTCATTGCCATGTGATCACGCTCCTTTGTGTTCGGGGGCGGCGCCCCACTTCATCGAAATGTCAAATGCCCTGACGGAATGCGTCAGCGCGCCGATGGAAATAATATCCACACCGGTCTCCGCGACAGCGCGCAGGGTGTCGTGCGTAATGCCGCCGGAGGCCTCCAGCTTTGCCGCACCGTCCGTGATGCGCACGGCCTCCTTCATCGTTTCGCAGTCCATGTTGTCCAGCATGATGATATCGGCCCTTGCCTCCAGCGCCTCTCTCAGCTCGTCCAGCGTCCGCACCTCGACCTCAATGCGCATCATGTGTCCGATATGTTCCCTGAGCTGCGTGATCGCGGGCAGGATGCCGCCGCAGGCGTCAATGTGATTGTCCTTGAGCATTGCGCCGTCAGAGAGATTGAAGCGGTGATTCTTGCCGCCGCCGCAGCGCACGGCATATTTCTGCATCGCGCGGATGCCGGCCATGCACTTTCTCGTGTCGGCGATCGAAGCCTTTGTGCCGGCGACGATATCGACGCACCTGCGTGTTTCCGTCGCGATGCCGGAGAGATGCTGCAGCAGATTCAGCGCCGTGCGCTCGCCCTTTAACAGCGTGCGCGTCGGCCCGTGCATCACGGCCAGGATCTCACCGTATTTCACGCGGTCGCCGTCCTTCGCCTTTGCGGTGAAGGTCACACCCTCACCCACCAGCGCAAATACTCTCGCGGCAATTTCCATGCCGCAGAGCACGCCCTCATCCTTCGCCATGAGATAGGCGTCGGATTCGTGGGCTTCATCCAGCAGAAAATCACTCGTCACATCCAGACCGGTGATATCCTCGTGCAGCGCGCGCAGGATCACCTCATCTACATAAGAACGCAGCAGCTCCATTATAATTGCTCCTCCAGAATCAGATACGCGCAGGTCGCCTGCGACTTCGCTTCAAGATAGTCAAGGTCCATTTTCCAGTCCTCGCACGCGATCAGCTGGATCAGCTCCGTCACGCGCTCATACGCGGCACGCATATTCTCGGTGTTCGGGATGACGAAATAGTTTTCCTGCAGGATCTTCCTGAGCTCGGTGCGGATGCCGTGCGGGATCGGCTCTGTCGCCGTGATCTCCGGAAATTCGGCGCGCGCAAAGCGCGGCCCGATGTCGGAGGCTTCCTTCGCGATCTCCTGCGCGGCTCTGCGCGAGAAGACCAGCGCCTCCAGCAGCGAATTGCTGGCGAGGCGGTTATTGCCGTGAACACCGGTATGTGCGCATTCGCCGCAGGCATAGAGCCGGTCAACGCGTGTCTGCGCGTTGGAATTGACATCAATGCCGCCCATGAGATAATGCTGGCAGGGATAGACCGGAACAGGCTCTTTCGTCAGGTCATAGCCCTGCTCCATGAGCTTTCCGTAGATCTTCGGGAAGCGCGCCTTGACCTCCTCCGGATCCTCATGGGAGATATCGAGCCAGAAATCTCTGGATCCGGTGCGCTGGCTCTCCAGAATGATCGCGTGCGATACGACATCGCGCGGGGCAAGCTCCAGACGGTCATCATAGCGCTGCATGAAGCGCTCCATATTGCAGTTGCGCAGATAGGCGCCCTCGCCGCGCACCGCCTCAGAGATCAGGAAGCACTCTCTCGTGTGCCTGTTGTTGAAGGCGGTCGGATGGAACTGGATCAGGCTCAGATTTTTGATGCGCGCGCCCAGTTCATACGCGATGCGGATGCCGTCTCCGGTCGCGATCGCGCTGTTGGTCGTGTATTCATACACTCTGCCGATGCCGCCGGTCGCCATGATCAGGAAGTGGCAGTCCACAACATCGCGGCTGAGCGTCTCGTCAGAGGTCAGACCGCGGAGCAGCTCGACAGAGAAGCCGGTCTCGGTCTTGAGCGCGCGGCTCATGACGGTGTATTCAGAGATGGTCACATTCGGCAGATTGGCCGTCTGGGCAAGCAGGCCGCGCAGGATCTCCGCGCCGGTGGAGTCGCGGTAATGGAAGATGCGGCGGCGGCAGTGTCCGCCCTCCAGCGTGCGGTCAAAATCACCGTCCGCGTTCTTGTCAAAATCCACGCCGTATTCCACGAGCTGTTCGATATCCCGTGCCGCCTCGGAAACGAGAATGTGCAGCGTCTTGGGATTGTTCGTGAAGGCGCCGGCGATGCGGGTATCGTTCGCGTGGAGCTCGATGTTGTCATCGGGGGAATTCCAGACGCCCGCGATGCCGCCCTGTGCTAGCGCGGAATTGCAGAGCGTCGCCTCGCGCTTCGCGAGCACGAGCACGCGGAGCGTCGGGGGCAGGTGGAGCGCGGCATAAAGCCCCGCGGCGCCCGCGCCCGCGATCACGACATCATAATTCTGTTCAAGCTGAACCATGTGACTGACTCTCCTTAATTTAGAAGATCATGCCGCTGCGTCTGCGGCGTCGTTTATATTGTATCACAAATCGCCGTGATTTGCAAGTGTTCAGAGCGCGTTCACGGCAGTTCCGCGTTATCTGCCCGCCCTCCGCGGACGGAGCACATACAGATACCCCCCGCCTGACGGCGGGGGCATATTTCATGTTCCTGTGTGCTCTGCGGCGCCTTATTTGATCGTCGTGATGTCGCTGCCGAACCATTTGGTGCTGATCTCCGCAGCCTTTCCGTCCTTTTTCATCTCGCCGAGGATCTTCTGCACCTCATCACGCAGCTCCTTGTCATTCTTGCGGAAGCCGACCGCGTATTCCTCTTCCTCAAGGCCGTCCGGCAGCACGACCCAGTCCTTGCTGTCAGCCGCGATCTTGTAGTTTGCGACAACGGAATCGAGGAACACCGCGTCGACCAGACCGAGATCCATCTGCTGCAGCGCCTCGACATTGGTTGCGAGCGCCTGCACCGAAGCGCTCTTGCCGACTTCGGATTCCGCAAGGATCTCCTGTGCCGTCGAACCGTTCTGCACGCCGATCTTGGCGCTCGCGAGGTCGTCCATCGACTTTGCGCTGCTCTTGGCCGGAACGACAAAGACCATCGCGTTCTTCATGTACGGCTCGGAGAGGTTCATCGCCTCCGCACGGCTCGGCGAAACGGACATTCCGTTCCAGATGCAGTCGATCCTGCCGCTGTTCAAATCCTCCTCCTTGGTGTCCCAGTTGATCGGCTGCTTGACGAGCTGCACATTCATGCGCCTGCAGACCTCTTCGGCCAGGTCAATGTCAAAGCCGACGATGTTGTCCTGCGCGTCGGTATAGCCCATCGGCTCAAAGGACGCGTCCAGACCGAGCACGAGCTTGCCGGCGTCCTTGACCTTCTTCAGAGAGTCGGCACTCTGCGTGCTGCTGCTTCCGCCGCATCCGGCAAGTGTCAGTGTCATGACGGCAGCTGCCGCCGCGCCGAGGATCCGGCTCAGAATACTTTTTTTCATCATACTGTTTGTCCTCACTTTCTGCTGATTGCGGATCACTCCGCCTGTCTGTATCATAGCAGAAAAAACAGCGTCTGTAAAGCATAAAAGCGTCAATTTGTTGCATCCCATAAACCGGCCGGCACTTTCCGGCGCATTTCCGTGGAAATTCATCACCGCCCCGCACACCGGCTCCCGTTTGCTAATTTGCCGGAAATGTGCTATAATAGAACAGAATCATCCGGCATCGCCGGAACAGGGAGGATCTGACCATGAAACTGCTGCTCGTGGACGGAAACAGCATTCTGAACCGCGCCTTCTACGGTGTCAAGCCGCTCTCCAATCAGAAGGGCATCTTCACGAATGCCGTTTTCGGCTTTTTCAATATCCTGCTGCGCGCGATCGACGATGTGAAGCCGACGGACACGGTCATCGCCTTTGACCGCCGCGAGCCGACCTTCCGGCACAAGGCCGTCGCAAGCTACAAGGCAAACCGCAAAGGAATGCCCGAGGAGCTTGCGATGCAGCTGCCGTATACAAAGGACATTCTGACGGCGATGGGCTATCCGGTCGTGACCTGCGCAGGCTGGGAGGCGGATGACATTCTCGGGACGCTCTCCGTTCTCTGTGCGCGGGAGGACGCCGACTGTGTCATTCTGACCGGCGACCGCGACAATCTGCAGCTGATCAACGACCGCGTGACCGTCCGGCTCGCGACCAACAAGGAGCCGGTGCTCTATACGCGCGAGAAATTTGAGGCGGATTACGGTTTTCCGCCGGCCGCGCTGATCGATCTCAAGGCTCTGATGGGCGATTCATCGGACAACATTTCCGGCGTGGCAGGCATCGGCGAAAAGACCGCGACGGCGCTGATTCAGCAGTACGGCAGCATCGAGGCGCTCTACGAAGCGCTCCCGGAGGATGAATTCAAGCCCGCCGTGCGCAAAAAGCTGGAAGCCGGCAAAGCGAATGCGGAGCAGAGCAAATGGCTCGCGACGATCGTCACGGACGCGCCGGTACCGGCCGATCTCTCCGCATACGCGAAAAAGCCGGAGGATACCGCCGCGCTCTCCGCGCTGCTGACCGAGCTGGAGCTCTATAAACTCATGGAGCGGCTCCATGTGGAGCCCTCCGCGGCAGCACCGGCGGCAGTCAGCGGCCCCGCCGCCGAAATCGCCCTGCCGGAGACAGTGCCGTTCTCAAAGGAAAAGCTGGAGGCAGCCTGCACAAGCGATACACCCGTCGATTTTCTGTATGCGGGCGGTCTGCTCCGTGTCGCACATGAGGGCAAAGTCTTTTCTGTCACGGATCCTGCCCTGATCTTCAGATTTCTCACCTCTGACGCAAAAAAGCGCACCTTTGACGCAAAGCCCGTCTACCGGATGTGCATGGAGCGGGGAGAGACAGTCCGCAGTCTCGTGCTGGATACCGTGATCTGTGCCTATCTGCTCAACCCGTCCGTTCCGGAATACACGATCGAGCGCCTCTGCGCGGGCGCGGGGCTGCCCTATCCCGCAGACCGCGGCGAGCTGGCGGATATCTCGGCGCTGCCGGCACTTTCGGAGGCGCTGGAACGCGAAGTCATCGCGGAGGGCATGGAGCCGCTCCTCAGAGACATCGAACTGCCGCTTGTAGAGGTGCTGGCCGACATGGAGCATACCGGCGTCCGCGTGGACGCGGAGGGCGTGCGGCGCTTCGGCGATACCCTCACCGAAGAGACCGTCCGCATCGAGGCGGAGATCTACCGCCTTGCCGGACAGGAATTCAACATTCTCTCGCCGAAGCAGCTCGGCGTGATCCTCTTTGAAAAATTAGCGCTCCCGACCGGCAAAAAGACGAAAACCGGCTGGTCCACGAACGCCGAGGTGCTGGAGGGGCTGCGCGGACAGCACCCGATCGTCGATCTTGTGCTGCAGTACCGGCAGTATACCAAGCTGAACTCGACCTATGTCGAGGGGCTGCTTGCCGCCGTGCAGCCGGACGGCAGAATCCACACCTGCTACCGGCAGACCGAAACCCGCACCGGCAGGATCTCCTCGACGGAGCCGAATCTGCAGAACATCCCCGTGCGGACGGCGCTGGGGCGCGAAATGCGCAAATTCTTCACCGCGGCGCAGGGCTGCACACTGCTTGACGCCGACTACAGCCAGATCGAGCTCAGACTGGTCGCGCATCTCTGCGGTGATGACAATATGCGCCGCACCTTTGCCGAAAACCGCGACATTCACCGCACGACCGCCGCGCAGGTCTTCAATATGCCGGAGGAAATGGTCACCAAGGAGATGCGCTCCGCCGCAAAGGCCGTCAATTTCGGCATTCTCTACGGCATCGGCGCGTTCTCGCTCTCAAAGGACCTCGGCATCTCCGTCGCGAAGGCGGACAAATATATCAAGGACTACCTGCACTCCTTCCCGCGTGTCGAGCAGTTCATGAACGACACTGTGACGCGCGCAAAGGAAACGGGCTATGTCACGACGCTGTTCGGCAGAAAGCGCTTTGTGCCGGAGCTGCGGGCATCCAACAAGAATGTGCAGGCGGCAGGGCGGCGCATTGCGATGAATACGCCTGTGCAGGGCACCGCCGCCGATATCATCAAGGCGGCGATGGTGCGCGTCTGGCGTCGGCTGCGGGAGGAGGTCCCAGCGGCAAGGCTGATCCTGCAGATCCACGACGAGCTGATCGTCGAAGCGCCGCTTGCCGATGCGGAGCGCGCCGCTGAGATCCTGCATACGGAAATGGAGCAGGCCTGTACGCTCTCCGTGCCGCTGACCGCGGAAGTGCAGAAGGGACAGAGCTGGTATGAAGCAAAGGGATGATCTGAGGATCGAGCCGCTCAGCGAAGAAAATGTCGCCGCGGCGGCGGCACTCTGCGCGGAATGTTTTTCGTCGCCGTGGCCGGAGTCCGTTTACCGGCGGCAGATCGGGGCGCCGCGCGCGGTCGGGCTCGTCTGCATGAACCGTGACGGACAGGCGGCAGGCTTCATTTTCTGCGACTATGTTGTGGATGAGCTGACGCTGAACACGGTCGCCGTCGCGCCGCATTACCGCCGGCAGGGCATCGCGGAAGCGCTGTTCCGGCAGGCAGTATCGCAGGCCGCGGGCATCTGCACGGTCTGTTATCTGGAGGTGCGGGAATCCAACACCGCGGCCAGAAGACTCTACGAAAAGCTCGGCTTTGTGCAGAACGGCTTCCGCCCGCGGTACTATCACGATCCGGAGGAAGGCGCTGTTCTGATGGAAAAACGGCTCTGAACCGCGGTTTTTGCTCTATCTTCACAATTTATACATATTATGTTCATATTTATATCAGGGAAATATAGTATACTTATGATGTATATTTATATCCCTGCGCCCGTTTGAAACAGAAACAAAGGAGGTTCGCGCTGTGGCAATGGATAAAATTCTGATCGTGGACGATAACCAGAACATCTGTGACCTGCTTCGGGTCTATCTGGAAAAGGAAGGCTACACAACCATGATCTCCAATGACGGAGAGGAGGCAGTCGCGAAGTTCAACGCGCTGCACCCGGATATCGTGCTGCTGGATGTCATGCTGCCCGGCATGGACGGCTGGCAGGTCTGCCGCGAGATCCGCAAAAAGTCGAATGTGCCGATCATCATGATCACGGCAAAGTCCGAGACCTTTGACAAGGTGCTGGGGCTCGGTCTCGGTGCGGACGATTACATCGTCAAGCCCTTTGATACAAAGGAGGTCGTCGCACGCATCCGTGCGGTGACGCGCAGAGTGGCACAGACATCCTCGGAGTCCGAGGTGCGCGAGGTGCATTATGACAAGCTCTCGGTCAATATGTCCCGCTATGAGCTGCGCGTGGACGGCAAGGTCGTCGAGGCGCCGCCGAAGGAGCTGGAGCTGCTCTACTGCCTCGCCTCTCACCCGAACCGCGTCTTTTCACGCGATCAGCTGCTCGATGAGGTCTGGGGCTTTGAGTATTACGGCGATTCCCGCACGATTGATGTTCACATCAAGCGCCTGCGCGAAAAGCTCGAAAATGTCTCTGACAAATGGCTGCTGCGCACCGTCTGGGGCGTCGGCTACAAGTTTGAAGTGCCGGACGAGGCGGAATAAGCCGTCATGCTGAGAAGCGTCTATTCCCGCATCTTCTATCTCTGCACGGTCGTGCTGATGTTCGCCTGCGCCGTCACGGGACTGATCACCGCGATGTACGCGAACCGGGCCGTCGAGCAGCAGGCAGCGGAGGGCTTTGACCGCACGGCGCGCGCGCTGCTGAACCGCATCCGTGCGGCATCTGCAGAGGCGGGAACGCTGCCGGTCAGGAGCGTGCAGAACGAGCTTGAGGACTACACACGCAATTACAATGTTGACTGCTATATCTTCGATGAAGACGGCGCCTGCATCATCCGTTCGGACTACAACACGACCGAGATCAGCCTGAGCGCGCCGCTGCGCGAAGCGGCGAAGGAGAAGCCCTACACCCGCATGGGCGGCGAAAGCGAGACCATCACCGGCTCGACCGCGACCTATGTCGAACGCTTTGAGCCGACAGCCGGAAGCAGCAGCTGCTATCTGATGCTGATCTTCCCGATCTCGTATCTGAGCGATTTTTCAGCGACGCTGCTGACCGCGCTGATCATCACGGTGCTGGTCATCGGCCTGATCGGTGCCGGACTCTACTATTACATCACCGTCAGCCTGCTGAAGCCCGTGCGCAGCATCACGCACGCGGCGGAACGCTACGCGGCGGGCGACTTCTCGGAACGGCTCGCGCAGACCGGCGATCCGGAGCTGGATTATCTCGGCGGCACGATGAACCGCATGGCGGAATTCATCGACCGGAACGAACGGAGCCGCCGCACCTTCATCTCGAATGTCTCGCATGAGCTGAAAACCCCGATGACGACGATCGGCGGCTTTGTGGACGGCATTTTAGACGGGACGATCCCGCCGGAGGAGGAACGGCATTACCTGAAAACGGTCTCCTCTGAGGTGAAGCGCATGACGCGGCTGGTCCACTCCATGCTCAACATCTCAAAATTTGAAGAGGGCACGCTCACACCGGATTTCCGGAAAATGGATGTGACGGCACTGCTGATTCAGACGCTGTTCCTCTTTGAAAAGTTCATCAGCGCGAAGCATCTGGATGTGCAGGGACTTGAAGATATTCCCTCACTCAGCGCGGATGCCGACCGCGACCTGATGCAGCAGGTCTTTTACAATCTGATCGAAAACGCGATCAAATTTGTGGATGAGGGCGGTGTGCTCTCCTTTGCGGCGGATGCCGATGACGAGCAGGTGCATTTTCATCTGCGCAACAGCGGCGAGGGACTGACCGAGGAGGAGACGGCTCATGTCTTTGACCGGTTCTACAAGACCGACACCTCCCGCGAACGCGATACGACCGGCGTCGGGCTGGGGCTTTCGCTCGTCAGCAGGATCATGGTGCTGCACGGCGGCTCTGTGACCGTCCGGAGCGTACACGGCGAATACACGGAATTCACCGTCAGCCTGCCCGTGCGGCAGAAGGCCAGGGAGGACGCCGCGGCATCCGCTTGATTTTTCCTGTCCGCGCGGCGGCATATCAGATCACACAGAAAAGGAGCGTGCAGAGATGACCGACGAAGAACTGCGGGATCTCCTGCCGGAGCTTGCCGGTCTGCCGGACGATCCGGCGCCCGCTGATGACGCGGCAGACACGGATAAGCCGGAAGCCGCGCCGTCCGGAGAAGGTTCGCCCGGTGAGGCGAATGACATGATCAACGCCATTCTGGAGGCGGAACGGGACGATCAGAAGGATCTGTTCGGTCTGTCTCAGGAAGCGCTTGTCCCCGCGGAGCCGGTGCGCAGAACGCGTTTCTGGCTCCTGAAGGCACTGCTTGTGCTCCTGACGCTTGCCGTGCTCGGATTTGCGGTGTTCTGCATTGTCTGGGATCTGCAGCAGGGCACGGCCGGCAGAATGTATCCCGCCGGCGATATCGTGCGTGTGGAGGTCGTCCGGCAGATGGAGCCGCATCCCGCGGGCGCACTTGTGGATGAAAACGGAAAATACAGCTTTGAGGGCATTGCGGAGACCGTGATGCCGAGCATCGTGGAGATCTACACCTACAAGGAAAACCGTCTGGCCGGCTCCGGCTCCGGCATCATACTCAGCGCGGACGGCTACATCGCGACCAACGCGCATGTCATCGCAAATGCGGACAGCCTTTCGGTGCATCTTTACGGCAGCGAGGACGCCCATTACACAGGCAGCGTCATCGGCCACGACACCAAGACCGATCTCGCGATCCTCAAAATCGCCGCAGACGACCTGACACCGGCAGTGTTCGGCAATTCCGACAATGTCCGCATGGGCGAAACGGTCTGTGCGCTCGGCAACCCCGCCGGTCTGACCGGTTCGATCACGACCGGCATCATCTCCGGCGTCAACCGGAAGGTGCGCGCGGAATCGACAAATTTTGAGATGGAATGCTTCCAGACTGACGCCGCGATCAGCCCCGGAAATTCCGGCGGCGCGCTGGTCAATCTCTACGGCGAGGTCATCGGCATCACATCGTCCAAATACAGCAGCAGCACGCCGTTCTTCGGCGGCGATTACGAAGGCCTCGGCTTTGCGATCACTGTCAACGAGGCCATGCCGATCCTCACGGAGCTGACCGAGCAGGGCTATGTCAGCGGCAGAGTGCGCATCGGCATCCGGTTCATGGAGAACGCGGCTGCACATCAGGAGGCTGCGAAGGAGGAGAAAAAGCTCCCGGAGGAGCTGAACGGCCGCGGAGTGCAGATCATTTCGCTCGATGAGGACTCCGATCTGCGCAACACCACGCTGGAGCTGAACGACTGGATCCTCTCCATGAACGGAAAGGATGTTGTGGATTACGACTCGATCAACAAGGCGATCAGCGGGCTGAAGGCGGGCGACTCCGTCCACTGCCGCTGCGGCCGCATTGAGGAGGACGGCAGTCTCAGAACATATGAGATCGACTTCAGGCTGCTGGAGGATCATTCCGGCAACTACTGAGCCGGCAGCCCCTGTGAAACAGAATATCTGCACAGAATGCCCCTGAGCGTTTCAAAGCGCTCAGGGGCATTGTGCTGATCTTTCTGATGAGCCGGATCCGGTTTTGGGGCATACAGTTTCTTTTCTGTGCCGCGGTTACAGCGGGGACTCAAGCTGCATCCTCGCGGAGCGATTCCGTTGTCTGCTTTCAGGAGCTCACGGCAGTCCGGCGGGCGCCGGCAGAATCACTGCCGCTTTTCCGGAGGAAAAATAACGGTGCAGCTCTCCGGCGAGCTTATCGAGCAGCGGATAGATATATCCGTAAATCCCGGAATGATCTGCAAGCGGGCTCTGAGAGACCGCGTTCCGCAAATCGGCGCAGACCGTTTCCGGCCGGCTGTACTGATAACGGCTGTTCAGAATATCAGCGGCATTCTCCGGCAGCTGCAGCGTGAGTGCGGTCCCGCCGCAGAGCGCGGCTCCCGACCACTGCAGCAGAACCAGCTCCGCCAGATTATCCGCGATCATGTCCGGTGCGGTCAGATAGCGCTTTGCGTAGATGCGGAGCACCGCGCTGACCTCCTGCCGCGGAAACGCCGCAAGCAGCTCGCCCTCATGCAGCAGCGCGGTATAATAAAAATGCGCGCCGAGCACCCCGCCGACCGGTATGCTCTGCCGGCAGAGCAGCGGATAGAAATCGTTCAGCGTGACGGCGTCTGCCTGAAAGCGGGCGTCATAGCCCGTGCAGAATTTCTCGAAGGACAGCAGCAGCTCGCGGAAAAAGGTCGTCGCAAACGGCTTTGTGAGCGAATACGCGCGGCGGAACGCCGCCTTTGCTTCCTCATAGGCGGTCATAATATTCCGCTGTCCTGTCTCCAGCAGCACGGAGATATCCGCATCACGGAGCGCGGCAAGCGCGGCACTGTCTGAATGCAGCGGCAGAAGCGCCGCGTCCAGCTGAAAGAACACGGAACGGAAGAAACTCTCCGCCTGTTCTTTTGTGACAGTGCTGCATCTGTTCTGTGTATAGGCGGCAGCATATTCTGCCGCTTTCTGAAACAGCACGAGCCGGACGGTCTCCAGCCGCGCGGCCGGGATCGTCTCCTCCGCTGCGGCGCGTCTGAGCAGTTCGGCGGTGTAATCCCGCGCGGGGATCTGCTCTCCCGCCGGCTTCACCGGAATGATCGTACTCACTTCGCGCCCTCCTTTTTCGCCGCGGCGGCATCCTCATCCTCCCAGTGCTCCGCACGGTCCGCCCATTCCGCTTCGGTCTCCCTGCTCGGAAACAGCATGGCCGGATTCCGGTTCAGGATCCGTCTCAGCCTGTCCTCGTATGTATCCCGCGTGCCGTAAGCCTCCGGCTCCTGATACGCCGGATCGCTCCCGCCGAAGCAGTCTTTCCCCATAGCTGAGCGGTATTCGTAGTCGTAGGATTCCTCGTCGGCCTCCTCCTCAAAGCTGCTTTCCGCGCGCTCCTGCTCGATCAGATCGGCAAAGAGCAGCGCGTTCTCCGGCTGATCGGAAAGGCGTTTCGTCTGCTGCTTCCGTTCGGTTTCCCTTCCGGCGGCAAGGCGGCGCATGACAGGCAGCAGAATGTTTTCCGCCTGCGCGGTCATTTCGGCGGCATCGCCCGAGCAGGTCGGGCTCGTGTAGAAATTGAACATATAGTTGAGCAGGGCGTTGTCGGAGAGCGTCAGCGCGGGATCGTGCCCGCCGGCATCCTGCAGCTCGCTGCGCAGGCGGTAAAAGGCCTCGGTCAGCTCGGCGACATTCAGCGCGTAGTTCTGTCCGGTCAGATAGCCGGAGGGCAGAAACCAGCGGATCAGCCGCGGCACGATGCTTCCCCCGACGGCGACCATTCCGGCGGCGGAAACCGCCTTCTGTCCCGTCTGCGCGATCATTTCCGCGTCCTCCGGAGACAGTCTGACACCGTAATCACCGTAGGCGGCATGATTCGTCGCGAGGATCTGCTTCTGCTGTTCCGCAAGCGCAAGGCCGGCAAACTGCTCGGAAAACATGAGGGAAAATTCCAAATCAGACGCTCCTTTCTGCGGGCGCCGCCCGCACTTACAGATGCTCTGTCTTCAGGATCGCGTACACATAGAAATCGCTGAACTGTGCGGGATCCTCCTTGCGGGGATAGAGCGCCTTGTGCTCCGCCTCACGGCGCATTCCGAGCCGCTCCGCGAGCCGCACGGAGCGGGCGTTCCGCGTGTCGATCTGTGCCATGATGCGGCGCACGCCCTCACGGGTGAAGGCGTATCGCAGAAACGCACGGAGGCTCTCAGCGGCATAGCCCATGCCCTGAAACGCCGCGCCGAAGGTATAGCCAAGCTCATAGGTTCCGGATTCCCGCTCGGAAAAATAGATTTTCCCGATGACCTTTCCGTGCAGGACAACGGCGTAAAACTCATCGCTCTGCGCGAAATTCTCCGCCTCGCGCACACAGGCCTCCCTTGAGAATGTCGGGTAGGGTTCATAATAGGTCACTGTCGGATCTGTCAGGATCTCTGCAAGGTCAGTGTGGTCCTCCGGGCAGAATTTTCTGACCGTCAGACGATCGGTTGCAAATAACGGTTCCGTTGTGATCTCCCCCTTTCCGGGACGGGTGTGGTCAGTGCATCAGGCTGACTGTGCGTGCCGCTGCATCAGAGGGCCGGGATCCCGATGAACACGAGGATCAGCCCGGTCAGCGCCAGTGCGCCGCAGAGACAGAGCATGATGACCGTGAGCCGCTTTGATATCGGCGCGTCACGCTCGACAAAGGCTTTTTTCGGATTGTTCGGATCATAGAACACCGTGACGGTGCTTCCTGCCGGATAGCGTTCCTCCATCGCTTTCTGCGCCGCGGAGAGATCGCCCTTCGCGTGTACGACAAGCGGCAGTTCGCCTTCCTGCGTGATATTGCTGCTGCCCTGTGCCTGCTCCCCGCCGATCTCCTTTATCATAATCGTCCGACCCGCAAAGCGGGGCCCCGCGATTTTGTATTCTGTTCCGTTGACTTCATAACGCACAAGCGGAACGCGGATATCCGCGCTGTAAATGTTCGACATCCGCTCGACGGTGCCGTGTGCCTGCTCCGTAAAATTCTTTTTGCGGTGTTCAGGACGCCTGAAGCCAAGCCAGACTAACAGATTCGCCATTCCCGCGCTGAACAGAAACAGAAAAATGCCTGTTGCCAGCAGTGCAACTGCAGTTGTGTGGTTCATATTCATACTCCTTTCACAAGATCGCCATGGCATCGCCGAAGGAGAAAAAGCGGTATTTTTCCCTGACGGCGGTCTGATAGGCGTTCATGGTGTTTTCGTAACCCGCAAACGCCGCGACCAGCATAATAAGTGTTGATTCGGGCAGATGAAAGTTCGTGATCAGCCCGTCGATCACTCTGAAATCATAGGGCGGATAAATGAAGATGCCGGTGTCGCCCTCACAGGCGCGGATCCCGCCGTATTCGGCGGCGGCGCCCTCCAGCGTGCGCAGGGAGGTCGTGCCGACCGCGATGACGCGGCCGCCGTTTTCCTTTGTCCTGCGGATCTTTTCGGCGGTGATCTCCGGGATCATGTAATGCTCGATGTGCATGTGGTGATTCCGGATGTCGTCCTCCTTGACGGGGCGGAAGGTACCGAGCCCGACATGGAGCGTGACAAACGCCTCATCGACGCCCTGCTCCTTCAGCTCCGCGAGCAGCTCCGGCGTGAAGTGCAGGCCGGCTGTCGGCGCGGCGGAGGAGCCGCGTTCCCGCGCGTAAACGGTCTGATAGCGGTCCTTGTCCGCGAGCTTTTCGGTGATGTAGGGCGGCAGGGGCATCTGCCCGATCTCGTCCAGCACCGCGTAGATATTGCCTTCGCAGAAGAACCGCACGAGTCTTCCGCCGTCCTCCGTACTGCCGAGCACCTCGGCGGTCAGCTTGTCCGAGAAGCGGAAGCGCACGCCGGGCTTTGCCTTTTTCGCCGGTTTGCAGATGATCTCCCAGACCTTTTCGGCAGTGGATTTCAGCAGCAGAAATTCGATCGGGGAGCCGGTGTCCTCGCGCACGCCGTAAAGCCGTGCGGGGATCACGCGGGAATCGTTCATGACGAGCAGGTCGCCCGGGCGGAGCAGCCCGCCGAGCTCATAGAAATGCCGGTGCGTCAGCGCGCCGGTCTGCCTCTCCATACACAGCAGCCGGGACGCGGAGCGCGGTTCAACCGGCGTCTGCGCGATCTGCTCGGGCGGCAGGTCATAGTAATAGGTGCTTTTCTTTGTAAAGTCGATCATTTCAGTCTCCGTTCGCGGGTCACAGCGGCAGTGCGCGTTCTTCGCAGTATTCACAGACCGTCCGCCCGTGCTGGCAGAGGAATTTCGGCGGCAGGTAATGCTCCTTTGAGAGAATGCACTTGGGATTGACGCAGCGCAGGGACGGATCGTCCGTGCCGTGCAGCACCGGCAGATGCTCCTCGCTTTCAAGCAGCTTCATGATGAGTGCCATGCGCACATACATTCCGTACTTTGCCTGCCGGAAGTACAGCGCACGGGCGTCGTCATCGACGGCAATCGCAATTTCATCGACACGCGGCAGCGGATGCAGCACGGCGAGGTCTGCCTTTGCGTGAGACATTTTCTCCGGCGTGAGGCAGTAGGTGGCCTTCTGCGCGAGATATTCCGCCTCAGAGGCGAAGCGCTCCCGCT
>JAGDBX010000056.1 GCA_018110935.1 Oscillospiraceae bacterium | reverse complement strand
GGTTCTTAGGGTAGAGCCCTAAGTCGCCGCCCGCAGGCGGCGAAACACCCCCGCATCAGAAGAGCTCGGCAGGGGTGAATCGAGCAAAACGATCCGGCGGATCGTTTTGCCGAGAGGGGGAGCCTGCGATAGAGGCTCCCCCTGAGCGAATCGCAGAGCGATTCGCGCTTAAGGTATCGCTTCGCGATGATCATAATGGGGCTCCGCCCCATGCCCCGCTCAAGGGACAAATGTCCCTTGAGAATCCCGCTGTGTGTCCCCATTCTGAAAATAGCATCCGCGAAGCGGATACTGATCATTCGCTCCGGAACGGAATTCTGCCCGAAAATCTGCACGGAAATAGCAAAAAAGTGCGGCAATACGCCGCAGATGAGTGAAATTTTCATCACATTGCGAAAAATTTGAAAAAGGGTATGGACATTTCTGCTGAAATCATGTATAATAGATTAGTATGAATTCTTGTGCTCTGAAGGAGGCAACATTAAAATGAATCTGTTCAAGCGCGCCGCTGCGCTCGTGCTCTCGGTCTGCACTGCGCTGACCCTGCCGTCCTGCGGCGAAAATACCGCGAATGCCATGAAGGTCGACGGAACCGACATCCGTGCGGGCGTCTATCTCTTCTACGCGACCAATGCTTATTCCGACGCGATCAGTGTCCTGATGGACAACGGCGAGACTTTTACGGATGCCGAAACATCCAAGGCACTCAAAAAGAAGCTCGATAAAGCAAACATCGACGGCATCCACGCGGATGAGTGGATCCAGAACAAGGCTGTCGAATATTGTCAGGAGCTGGTTGCCGTCAACCGCGACTTTGACGCGCTCGGCCTGAAGCTCACCGGCGAGGAGCTCGCCGCGATCGACACGCAGGTTGCGGGCTATATGTCCGGTTTCGCTTCGTTCTTCAACAAGACCGGCATCGGTGAGGCGTCTGTCCGCGAGGTCTGTACCGCGCAGTTCAAGCGTGAGGCGCTCTGGAAGGCGTATTACGGCGAGGACGGCTCCGAAAAGGTCGATCCCGACACGCTCTTCAATCATTACGCAGACGGCCATATCCGCTGCAAGTATATCGAAATGCCGCTCAAGGACGGCGAGGGCAATCTGCTCAAGGCCGACGGCAAGGCGGAGATCGAAAAGATGGCGGAGGATTATCTCAGACGCCTCGAGAAGAAGAAGGGCGACCGCACCGAGCTCTTTGCTGAGTTTGATTATCTTCAGCGTGAGCATGAGGAGTATGTCACATCGCTCTCGAACGCGGCTGTGACCACCACCGATGAGAACGGCAGCACCATCACCACGGCGACGACCGCGAAGGTGACGACCACTGAAGCGACCACGACCGAATCCGGCACGACTGTTTCCGGTGAGACCGGTTCTTCTGCCGAAACGACCACCACGACTGCGGAATCGACCTCTGATGAGACGACCACAACAGCCGCGGCAGATACCACCGGCGACGGCGATACCACGACCACCGGATCCGACACGACTACCGACACCGATGAGGAAACCACCACGACTGTAACAACGACCGGTCTGTATGCGTTCCAGATTGACCTGGAAAAGGTCCTGAATGTCAGCACCAGCGCTTCCGAAGAGGAAGAGGACAAGAAGGAAGAGAGCGGCGAAAGCGGCGAGAGCGATGATGAGGAGGCCGAGACGACCACCGGCCCCACCTATACGCCCTGCGAAAAGGTCTACAACTGGCTCGCGGATGCATCGACACCGCTGGACAAGCCTGAGCTGATCAAGGACGAGGAATGCTGGTACATCGTCATGAAGATGGACATCAAGGAGCGTATGACCGAGAAAGACCTGTGGACGGAATCGGCTGTTGAGAATGTCCGCAGAGAGCTTTATTACGATGCCTTTGAGGACAAGCTCAAGGATATGGGCGACAAGCTCGATGTGGAACGCAACAAGAGAGCGTTCAAGCGCTATAAGGTGCTTGATATCGACCTTCTGGAGTATCAGCAGATGCTGTATCAGAGCATGTACGGCGGCATGAACTTCGGAACCTGAACAGTTTGAGCTTTGGGGGCGCAGAGATTCTGCGTCCCCTTTTTGATGCGGAAAGGATGGTCAGAAATGGAATATTCCGGGCAGATGCAGGTCATGGAGCAGCTGTATATGCGGCTGGACCGGACGGTAAAGGCGCTGCAGGCAAACCGAATGGATGCCTGCTGGGTGCGCACAAAGGAGGATGCGCTTCAGAAAGTCGCGGAGCTGATTCCGGCAGGGGCAACGGCTGCCTGCGGCGGCTCGATGACACTCTCTGAATGCGGCATCATGGAATGGCTCAGGTCGGGGCACTGCAGGTTCCTTGACCGGGAGGCTGTTCCGCGCGAGGAGGTGCCTGCGATCTACCGTGCGGCGTTTTCTTCGGATGTTTATCTGATGAGCAGCAACGCGGTGACGGAGAACGGCGAGCTCTACAATGTAGACGGCAACGGCAACCGTGTTGCGGCACTGATCTACGGACCGGAATCGGTCATTGTCGTGGCGGGCGCAAACAAGCTTGTGCCGGATATTCCGGCGGCGGTGCGGCGTGTCAAATCGCTTGCGGCGCCGGTGAACGCTGCGAGACTGAAGCAGGATACGCCCTGCGGTAAATGCGGTACCTGCGCGGGTCTGCGCGGTGATGTCGCCGCGGGCTGCAGATCAGAGCAGCGGATCTGCTGTTCGTATGTTGTTTCGGGGTATCAGCGTGTTCCCGGCAGGATCAAGGTGATTCTGGTCGCGGAAACGCTCGGCTACTGAGCGGCAAGCCATCATAAAAACAGCCCCCGCCTGACGGCGGG
>JAGDBX010000055.1 GCA_018110935.1 Oscillospiraceae bacterium | reverse complement strand
TGTCCTCAAAATGGGATTCTCAAGGGACACCGTCCCTTGAGCGGGGCATGGGGCGGAGCCCCATTATTGATCATCGCGGAGCGATACCGATCCCGGCAGACAACTGTGCGGCGATTGCTTTTGCCGCGGTCTTTCCGGCTCCCATCGCGGAGATGACCGTCGCGGCACCCGTGACGGCATCGCCGCCGGCATAGACATTCGCGCGTGAGGTCAGTCCGTCCTCTGTGATGACAATGCCGCCGCGCGCGTTGACTGTCAGCCCTTCCGTTGTGGATTTGATGAGCGGATTCGGTGAAGTGCCGATCGCGATGATAACCGTATCGACCGGCAGCTCGAATTCAGAATCCGGGACCGGAACAGGCCGGCGTCTGCCCTTTTCGTCCGGTTCGCCGAGCTCCATTTTCACGCAGCGGAGCGCAGTGACAAAGCCGTTTCGTTCATCGCGGGGAACATCAGGATTCCGGAATCCGGTCATCCCGACCGGATTGGTCAGCAGCATGAACTCGATGCCCTCCTCCTGCGCGTGCTCGACCTCCTCGCGGCGGGCGGGCAGCTCATCCATTGAGCGGCGGTAGACGATATACACATGCTCTGCACCGAGACGGAGCGCGGTTCTCGCTGCGTCCATCGCGACATTTCCGCCGCCGACGACCGCGACTCTGCCGTTTTTCATGATCGGCGTGGACGGATCGTCACGGTATGCCTGCATGAGATTGCTGCGCGTCAGATATTCATTCGCGGAATAAACGCCCTTGAGATTTTCGCCGGGAATCCCCATAAAATTCGGAAGGCCGGCGCCTGAGCCGATGAAGACAGCTTCAAAGCCCATTTCAAACAATTCGTCAACGGTCAGCGTTCTGCCGATGATGATATTTGTCTCGATCTGTACGCCGAGCGACTTCAGCGATTCCACTTCGCGGGCAACGATCCGCTTGGGCAGCCGGAATTCCGGAATACCGTAGACCAGCACGCCGCCTGCCGTGTGCAGCGCCTCATAGACCGTGACGGAAAAGCCCTGCCGCGCAAGGTCGCCCGCGCAGGTCAGGCCGGATGGTCCGGAGCCGACCACAGCGACGCGGTGTCCGTTCGGGGCGGGCTTTTCAGGCGGTTCGGCATCGGAGGCGTTGTGATGATCGGCGGCAAAGCGCTCCAGTCTGCCGATCGCGACCGGCTCATATCTGATGCCGAGCGTACACTTGCTTTCGCACTGGCTCTCCTGCGGGCAGACTCTGCCGCAAACGGCGGGCAGTGCGGAGCTTTCCGTGATTTTCCGGTAGGCGCCCTCAAAGTTATGCTCCGCGATCATGGAAATAAAGTCCGGTATCGCGATATTGACCGGACATCCGCTGACGCATGGCTGATTTTTGCAGTGCAGGCAGCGCTGCGCCTCCGCAACGGCAGTCGCTTCGTCATAGCCGAGCGCGACCTCGTCAAAATTCCGCGCACGGAGGACCGGAGACTGCACCGGCATTTCATGTCTGTTCGGCTGGATCGTCATGCGCATCACTCCCTTTCGCCCTGTCTGAGCAGATTGCAGGTGTTCTCATAGGCGCGGCGTTCAAAATCCGCGTACATTCTGTTGCGGGAGATCGCCTCGTCAAAGTCGATCTCGTAGCCGTTGAAATCAGGGCCGTCCACGCAGGCGAATTTCGTCAGCGTTTCCCCGCCGCGGTGGAGTGTCACACGGCAGCCGCCGCACATTCCCGTTCCGTCGATCATGATCGGATTCATGGAGACCGTGACCGGCACCTGATACGGCCTTGCCGCGTCCACAACGAATTTCATCATCATCATCGGCCCGATCGTGATGATCTCGTCAAACTTTTCTCCCTCGCCGAGCATCCGGACAAGCGGCATACAGACATTTCCGTGCTTTCCGTAGGAGCCGTCGTCCGTCATCAGGAACATCCGGTCGGAGACCGCTCTGAATTCCTGTTCCAGAATGATCAGGCCGCGGTTTCTGAAGCCGATGATGCTTGTGACTTCTGTACCGTTCTCCCGGAAGGCACGGGCGATCGGCAGTGCAATGGCGCAGCCGACACCGCCGCCGATCACGCAGACGCGTTTTTTGCCGGATGTATCGGTCGGGATGCCGAGCGGCCCGACAAAATCGCTGAGAAATTCACCGCTGCGCTTGCAGTTGAGCTTTTTGGTCGTTGCGCCGAGCACCTGAAAGATAATGGAGACGGAGCCGCGGGCGATGTCCGTCCGGTAAACGGTAAAGGGCACGCGCTCGCCGTTCTCATCCACGCGCAGGATGATGAACTGCCCGGCCTTTGCCTTCCGTGCGACCAGCGGCGCTTCGATCTCCAGCAGCGTGACGGTGCTGTTCAGTTCTTTCCGGTCCAGAATTCGATACATGGTGTTGACCGCCTTTCATATAGTGACTGTGATATAAGAGATGCTGCGGATCAGCGAAAAACGGATATGATTCTATTATTATAGCACTTCCGGCACTGTTCTGTCAATGGGAACGCAGAGCCGGAACAAGCCGGCCGTCTGCTGATTTTCTGAAGTTGTATCATCTATACTCCCGATCTGTCTGCACAAACCGCCGCAAATTGTCTGTTTTTACATAAGCAGGATGCACAAGCGGCGGCACCGCCGGTTGTATAATTCAGACAAAAATCAACTTTATGTATTGACAACTTCTCCCGAAAAGAGTAGAATAAAATCTGTAGGAGCTGAACATCTGCTTCTAAAGAAGAATACAATTTTATTACAGGGAGGACACACTCATGAACAAATCCGCGAAAAAGATCCTGGCAGCACTTCTTTCCACTACCATGGCATTTTCCCTTGCATCCTGCAGCGGGCCCGGCGGATCGGGCAAGAAGACCGTCGGTATCGCGATGCCGACCAAGTCCCTTGAGCGCTGGAACCGTGACGGCGAATACCTGAAGGATCTGTTTGAGAAGGCCGGCTACAAGGTCGAGCTCAAATACTCCGACAACAAGACCGACCAGCAGAACAACGACATTCAGAACATGATCGCCGACAAGGTCGATCTGCTCCTGATCGCCGCGGTCGACGGCAGCACGCTCACCCAGACACTCGATGACGCGAAGAAGGCAAAGATCCCGGTCGTTGCCTATGACCGTCTGATCATGAACACCGACGCGGTCAGCTATTATGTCTCCTTTGACAACTACACCGTCGGCAAGCTGCAGGGCGAGTTCGTCAGAGACAAACTTGAACTCGAGAGCGCTGCAGGTCCGTTCAATATCGAATTCACCGCGGGTGACCCCGCTGACAACAACGCCACCTACTTCTTCAACGGCGCTTATGAGGCGCTGCAGTCCTATATCGACGCAGGCAAGCTCGTGATCAAGTCCGGAAAGAAGACCTTTGAGCAGGTCGCAACGGAGAAGTGGAAGACCGAGACGGCTCTTGCAAACATGCAGAACACACTCGCATCCTACTATTCCGACGGCACCGTGCTCGATGTCGCACTCTGCTCCAACGACTCCACCGCTCTCGGCGTCGCACAGGCGATCGGCTCCGACTACAAGGGCAGCAACAAGCCGATCGTGACCGGTCAGGACGGCGACGTCGCCAACCTCCGCAACATCGTGGACGGTGTCCAGACGATGACCGTTTACAAGAATGTCCGCGACCAGGCAGGCGTCACGGTCGAGGTCTCCAAGGCGATCCTCGACGGCAAGACCCCGGGTTCGGATCTCATCGGCTCCCTGCCGGCAGAGGCTGTCTATGATACCGATTCCTACAACAACGGCGTGAAGAATGTTCCGTCCTATCTGCTCGTGCCGTATGTCATCACCGCAGACAACCTCCAGAAGCTGGTCGACACCACCCTCTACAAGTGGGACGACGCGCACAAGTATCTGGAGTCCACCGCTGAGACGACCTGATCTGCAGGCTTTTTCAAACAATTTTGCAGGCAGGGCGGGCAATGCCCGCCCTGCCTCTTTTCTCTCCGCCGTCTGAATGGCGGATCATCGCTCCGGCAAATCATCCCGCAAGGAGGAAACAATTTTGGCGGATCTGATTCTGGAAATGAAAAATATCACAAAGGAATTCCCCGGCGTCAAGGCACTGGACAATGTCAATCTGCGCGTTGAACGCGGCGAGATCCACGCGCTGGTCGGGGAAAACGGTGCCGGAAAATCCACGCTGATGAATGTCCTCAGCGGCATCTATCCCTTTGGAACCTATACCGGCGACATCATCTACAACGGCGAGACATGTCAGTTCAGAACGCTGCACGACAGCGAGGAAAAGGGCATCGTCATCATCCATCAGGAGCTTGCGCTGATCCCCGAGCTCTCGATCGGTGAAAATATGTTCCTCGGAAACGAGCGGAAGGGGCGCTTCGGCATCGACTGGGACCGCACCTATCACGAGGCGGAGGAGCATATGCGGCAGGTCGGCCTGAAAGAGAACGCGACCGAGCTGATCAAGGATATCGGCACCGGCAAGCAGCAGCTCGTCGAGATCGCGAAGGCGCTGAGCAAGAATGTCAAGCTGCTCATCCTGGACGAACCGACCTCCTCCCTGAACGAAGAGGACGCAAGGATGCTGCTCGACCTTCTGCTGCACTTCAAGGAAGAGGGCATGACCTCGATCATCATTTCCCATAAGCTCAACGAGATCTCCTATGTCGCCGATAAGATCACCGTGCTCCGTGACGGCTCGACGATCGAAACGCTGGACAACGCCGACCGCAATATCAACGAGAACCGCATCATCCGCGGCATGGTCGGGCGCGAGCTGAGCGACCGTTATCCCGCCCGCGAACACAAGATCAGCGATACCGTCGGCATGGAGGTGCGGCACTGGACCGTCCATCATCCGCTGTACCCCGAAAAGAAGGTCGTGGACGATGTGTCGTTCAAGGTACGCCGCGGTGAGATCGTCGGCTTCTCCGGCCTGCAGGGCGCGGGCCGCACGGAGCTGGCCATGTCCATCTTCGGACGGAGCTATGGCACCGACATCTCGGGCGAGCTGTTCATTCACGGCCAGAAGACATACCTCAGAAACCCGGAAGCCGCCATTCACGCAGGCTTGGCCTATGTGACGGAGGATCGCAAGACCAACGGCCTTCTGCTCAATGAGAGCATTCGCTTCAACACGACGCTGCCGCGGCTGGACAAAGTGAGCAAAAACGGCATCATCGACCGCGATTTGGAGCAGGCCGCAGCGGAACGCATGAAGGTGGAAATGGGCACCAGGACGCCCACCATCGAGCAGAAGGTGGGCAACCTCTCCGGCGGCAATCAGCAGAAGGCGCTGCTGGGCAAGTGGATGTTCATCGAGCCGGACATCCTGATCCTGGACGAACCCACCCGCGGCATCGAC
>JAGDBX010000006.1 GCA_018110935.1 Oscillospiraceae bacterium | reverse complement strand
CGGATGCGAAGCCGGTCAGGTCGCCGATCACACCGCCGCCCAGCGCGAGAGCCAGATCGGTTCGCGTGAGATGCGCTTCGCACATTGCCTCCAGCAGCGTGCCGAAAACGCGGACGGATTTACTGCTTTCGCCCGCCGGCGTGACAAATGAACTGACGGAAAATCCGGCTTCTGTAAGGGATTTTGCCGCCTGATCGAGATAAAGCGGTGCGACATTTTCATCCGTGACGATCACGACGCGGCACGGTTTCACGCGATCGGCGAGCGTCTGACCGATCTGAGCGAGCAGCCCTGCTCCGGTTACGATCGGATACTGTGCCCCGTCCTGCGTGGTGAGGATTTCGTTGTGCATAGCAGCTTTCTCCTTTTCAGTTCATATCTGCTTCGGTCAGCGGCACGATCTCCGCACTGTATGCGATCTGCTTTGCAAGCTCATAACTCGGTGAGGAGATGATTGCGTGCGCGGCACGATTCAGATTCTCCTTGTCATACAGCTCGGCAACTATCTTGTAATTCTGAGACTTGCCCTCCGGCTGCTGATATAGTATGATAAAGCCCTTGCCGTGTTCTGTTTCAAAGGAATAAGCGGAATCGATTGCATCAAACAGCACTTCCTTGCCCTTGGCCATGGAGATGAAAAACGGCCATGTACCGTGCTTTGTGAGGCGGATTTTATCTGCTGTCAGCCGATAGGTCAGGTCATAGAATTCATAGTTGTTTTCCGGCTTTTTGAGGTCGATGCCTTTCATGCCCTTTTCAACCTCTTCCGGCGTAAAACGGTCTTCCTCATACATTTCCGCGGGCGGGTTCGGGTCTTTCTCTGCCATGAAGGCGATGCCGCTTTTCGGAGAATTTTGCGTAGTGAATAAGTACGGGTTCGGAGCCTCGGGATCCGTCGGCATAAAATCGGGCGGAACCAGCAGAGAAAGCCCGTAAGCAGAAATTTTCTTGAAATTCTCGCCCGGTTCCGCGTGAACCAGTTTCTCATCTTTGATGGATTTATCAATGTACTGATAGTGCTTTTTTGCGTAGAAATAAACAGGCAGACCGGGCAGTACAGCCCACATCAGAACAGCCGCGGCTGAAATGCCGCCGAGAGTTCCGAGCGTGATCTTGAGCCATTTTCTCATAAAAACTTTCCTTTCAGTTGCCGCCGGCAGAAGCCTTTGCGATTCTTCCTTCTCTGAGCAGAGCACAGAGCGCTTCGGGATCGTTGTCCTCCAGTGCTTTCAGATAGGGCGTCAGATTGTTGATCAGGATGCGAAGTTCATCCGCAAGATACTCCCTGTTATCAAGCATCAGCTCGGTCCACATTTTCTCGTCAAGGCGCGCGACTCTGGTCAGGTCGCGGAAGCTGCCGGCTGAAAATCCGCGCCGCTTCTGTGCGGTCGGCGATTTGACATACGCGCCGGAGACGATGTGTGCCAGCTGTGAAGTATAGGCGATGATGCGGTCGTGCTCGTCCGGATTCGAGAAAGTCAGGTGCGCAAAGCCGATGTCTGTGAAATAGTTTTTGAGCATTTCAAGCGTCGGCAGGTCGGTAGCGGCGTCGGGTGTCAGGATCATGGAGGCGCCGTCAAACAGCGATTCACTCGCGTTGACAAAGCCGCCCGCCTCTTTGCCGGCCATCGGATGCCCGCCGATATATTTGTATCCGTGTTTGGCGGCAAGATCAGCCATTTTTCCGACAACTGCCCGCTTGACACCGCAGATATCAACCAGCACGCATTTGGCCTTTCCGAGCGTTTCCGCGTGCTCCTCCGTCCATCTGATCGCGGCCGCGGGACGCAGCGCGGTCAGAACGAGGTCGCATTCGGCGAGCAGTTCTTCGGTCAGAGCCTTATCCACTGCACCGGTCATGCGCGCAAACATCATGACCTCGCTGTCAAGGTCGAACCCGTAGACTGTGTGCAGTGTGCGCGATTTTGTCGCCTTTGCGTATGATCCGCCGATCAGGCCGAGCCCTATGATCGCAATATTCATTTGATTCTCCTTGGTTCATTACTGATTATCCTGCTGTCCAGTTCAATCCACGCAGGCGAAAAACCGCTCTTTACCGCGTTTTTCGCAGACGAAAGATTGCTCCATGCACAGCAGTAAAACGGTACTTTCCCATGCGCAAGAATTTCCAGCGCAAGCCGGCTTGTCAGCGCTGACGCGATGCCTTTCCGGCGGTAAGTGGGAAGCACATCAACTCCGATCTGCCACATATCCGCGCAGTCCGCAGAGCATCCGGCCAGTCCGACGAGCGTATCTCCGTCATAGGCACCGACACCGAGTACATCAAGTGCGGCGCGGTCCGCACAGAGCGCGTTCGACCATTCCGGCATGTAGAGCTCAGCAAAATCGGCATGATTCAGCAGCCGCGTCTCATACGGGCACGGGAGTGACCGAAGCCTTGCAGGATCCGGCAGCCAGTATTCTGACAGATGCCCGACCGTGAAGCCGTGACGCGATAACAGGGCATCCAGCTCTCCGAGATGCGGGGTGCTGAAGCATTTTGTCACTGGCCGGATTCCGTCGAGAAATTGCCGGAGTTCGTCTGAAATTGCGGGATCGGCAGCCGCAGCTGCGCCGCAGCCGTAGCTGACGATATGGCAGGGGTACGGCTGCTTCAGATACGCCCTTGCGCCGGACCTCACGGCAGATGAAACAACGGTATTATCTGTTTTCAGAAAATCCTCCGGGGCGCAGCCGAGGTCTGCCGCAGACTGTGCCAGCGCGATCTCCGTGATCTGCTTCTGAGTCATCTGCTTTCCTCCGCACGACAGAACAGCCGCATTCGCTGTGCTTCATTTGCGGTAAAGCCGAACTGTGCATAGAACGGCATTTTGTCGGGCATTGCGCAGAGCTCCACGGCGATATCCGTGCCGGAAACGCCGTTTTTCCGGATGAATCCGAGCAGCTCCGTCATCAGCATTCTGCCGATGCCGCGTCCCTGATACTCCGGCCGGACGATCACATCCTTGATATAATAGCAGAGTCCGAGATCTCCGATCATCCGCGCCATTGCGACGATCCTGTCTCCGTCGTAGACGCCGGCGCGGTATACGGAATGCTCCAGCGCCAGTGCCGCCTGTTCGCGCGTCGGCGCGCCGTCCCAGACGGAACGCCAGAGATCAATGAATTCGTCAGCGCTGAAGCTGTTTTCTCTGACTGTCAGTTCCCTCAATGCTGTTCACTCCTTGTGACGGTGAAGCAGTGTCCGGTCTGCGCAAATCCAAGTGCAAGCGCCAGCTTTCCGGATGCTTCATTCTCTGCTCTGCATGACCATACCGGCGTTTTTCCGGCGGCTCGTACCGAACGGATCATCGCGGCAGCCGCTGTGAACGCAAGCCCCTGACGCCGGAAGCGCGGATCCGTCTCGATGCCGATATCCGTTTCGCGCCTGCTGACCGCGGCCGCATACGCCCATGAAGCGGGGGTTCCGTCTTTCATGACACAGAAGCCGCCGCCTGTTTTCAGAAATTCCTCGGGACTGTCCCACGAAACGGCAGGTGTATTTCCGCCGCGGATCTGCGAAAGAATATCTGCAGTGATTTCAACGGCGGCAGAATCGGTCTGTGGAACGGGCGCAGTTTCCGGATACCGGAAAAACAGCCGTTCTCCGATTGAAAATGCCGCGTCTCCGCGGAAAAACGCCGCCGTTTCCGCATTCGGCGCAAAGAGAAACAGCCTTTTATAGGGCGCCGGATGCTGTATCATTTCGCCGATCTCTTTCAGCTCAGCGATGTCAGGCGCCCCGCCCAGCAGTGCAAACCCGCAGCGGTGCCAGATCAGCAGACTGCGCTGTTCGTCATCGGTAAAGACGATGCCGGACTGCCGCCCCTCCAGCACGGAATGTGCGTAGACCGCACCGTTTGTGTTTGGCGGGATCAGTGAGGTGCTTGCTTCGTATCCCTCCGGCTTCACCGTGCGCATGTTCAGGCCTCCCGCAGGAATCCGTGCAGCGCGTGGAGCTTTTTCGCCAGTGCGTCAAAGGCCTCCGGCCGGATGGACTGCGGGCCGTCGCAGACTGCGTGCTCCGGATCGTTGTGGACCTCGATGATCAGGCCGTCTGCACCTGCCGCGACTGCCGCCGGTGCGATCTTCGGTACCATCCACGCCTTGCCGCAGGCGTGTGAGGGATCGACAATGACCGGCAGATGCGTCAGATGACGGAGCACCGTCACCGCGGCGATGTCGATCGTGTTCCGCGTGTATGTCTCAAAGGTGCGGATGCCGCGCTCACATAGAATGACATTGTGGTTGCCGCCGGACATGATGTATTCCGCGCTCATCAGCCATTCCTCATAGGTCGCGGAAAGACCGCGCTTCAAAAGCACCGGCTTTTCCTGATGACCGAGCTCCTTCAGCAGTGAAAAATTCTGCATATTGCGGGCGCCGACCTGAATGATATCCACATCCCTGAATGCGGGCAGATGCTCCGCGTCCATGATCTCCGTGACGATCGGCAGACCGGTTTCCTCGCGCGCGACCTTCAGCAGCTCGATGCCTTCCACGCCCATGCCCTGGAACGAATACGGCGATGTGCGGGGCTTGAACGCGCCGCCGCGCAGTACAGATGCGCCGCTTGCCTTGACCTGCTTTGCGATGCCGACGATCTGTTCCTCGCTCTCGACGGAGCAGGGGCCGGCCATCAGCGTCAGTGTGCCGCCGCCGATGACGGCATCACGCACCGTGATGACGGTCGGTTCCGGATGAAACTTCCGGTTCGCGTGCTTATACGGCTCCTGCACGCGTTTGACATCCTCAACGATCTCCAGCGCGGAGATCAGATCGGGGTCAATGGCGGCGGTATCGCCGACAAGGCCTAAGATCGTGTGCGTCGTGCCGACGCTCTTGTTGACATCAATGTGCTTTTCCTCCAGCCAAGAAATCAGGCTTTCCAGCTGGGCGGGATTCGGATTCTGCTTCAGAACGACAATCATGGGGGATTTTCCTTTCAGACTGATATTTTTCGGCGAATTCGCTTGACGAATCGCGGAAAATGCGTTATGATTAATATATCTGCCGCCCTTTGGCGGTGATCTTCAGAAAGACAGGACGGTATCTGTAATATGGCTTCAAAAGACAGGGCGGCAAAGTCCGCCGGATTCGGCTCCAAACTGGGCTTTGTACTCGCGGCGGCAGGCTCTGCCGTCGGGCTCGGCAACATCTGGCGCTTTCCGTATCTCGCCGCGAAATACGGCGGCGGCATTTTTCTGCTGATCTATCTGATTCTCGCCGTGACCTTCGGCTTTTCGCTGATGATCACGGAAATCGCGATCGGCAGACGCACAGGCAAAAGCGTCATCGGCGCGTATTCGAGCATCAACCGGCATTTCAGGCCGCTGAATCTGCTGGCCGCGGCTGTGCCGGTCATCATCACGCCGTATTACTGCGTGATCGGCGGCTGGGTGCTGAAATACCTCTGCACCTACGCGGCAGGGCAGGGGAGCACTGCGGCCGGCGACGGCGCGTTTTTCACGGGCTTCATCGGGAGCGCGGGACAGCCGGCAGTGTTCTTCCTGGTTTTCCTGCTGCTCACGGCGGCGGTCGTCATGCTCGGTGTGGAGAAGGGCATTGAGCGCATCAGCAAGTTCATGATGCCGGTATTGGTTCTGCTGACCGTCGGCATCGCGGTCTATACCCTGACGCTGGACGGCGCTTCTGCCGGCGTGAAATATTATCTGCTGCCGAATTTTGAGGGCTTCACATTCGCAAAGCTTCTGAAAACGGCTGCTGCGGCCATGGGACAGCTCTTCTACTCGATGTCGCTGGCCATGGGCATCATGGTCACCTACGGCTCCTATATGCGCAAGGATGATTCGCTGGAGCAGTCTGTGCGGCAGATCGAGATCTTTGACACCGGCATCGCGGTGCTGGCCGGTCTGATCATCGTGCCTGCGGTCTTTGTGTTCTCCGGCGGCGATGCCGCGGCGCTGAACGCCGGTCCCGGCCTGATGTTCATCACACTGCCGAATGTGTTTGAGGCGATGGCGGGCGGGCGGATCATCGGAACGGCGTTCTTCCTGCTGGTTGCGCTGGCTGCGATGACATCCTCGATCTCGCTGATGGAGACGGTTGTCTCGATCATCATGGAGAAATTCCATGTGAAGCGTCTGGCCGCCTGTGTGACCACGCTGCTGATCTGCCTGACGCTCGGGATGCTTTCCGTGCTCGGATACAGCGTGTGGAGCGGCGTCAAGGTCATCGGGATGCAGTTCCTTGATTTCTTCGACTTCATCAGCAATAACATCATGATGCCGGTCGTGGCGCTGCTGACCTGTCTGCTGATCGGATGGGTGGCCAAGCCGCGTTATGTTGAGGAGGAGGTTCTGGTCAGCCAGAAGAAATTCAGTGCGCGGGCGCTGCTGTCGGTCATGCTGAAATTTGTCTGTCCCGTCTGCATGATCATCATTCTGCTGACACCGTTCGTCACGGAGATCTGAACACAAAAAGCGCTTGCAGTCCCGTTTGACTGCAAGCGCTTTGATTTGCACAGGAAACAGCGGAAACCGCGTGTCGGCCCTGATACAGCACTTTACTCCCCAGCCAAACGAAAGGAGACCTCATCCCAATAGCGGATAAAGCCGTAAAATCGGTAGGCTGCGTAATAGTTCATGCTGTGTTTCATGGCAGTTTACCCGTCCTTTCGTCGTGATGGTATCATTATAGCACAAATCGGGCGGGATTGCAATAGGCAATTTGCACAAAACTTTCGCGGTTTAACGCTTTTGTGCGAAAAAGCGCCCGGGAGTTGGGATTTTAGCTGGGCGCGGGGCGCGAACGGAGGTGAGGGGAATCCGGCGGCGCAGCCGCCGGATCCTTTCTGTTTCATCCCCGCAGGCGTTTTGATATACTTCTCGCTCCTGCTGTTTCCTTTCGTCAGCGGGTATAAAAACAGCGCCGGCTCGTTTGGGGGAGAGCCGGCGCCTTTGTTTGGCATAATGTGAATTCTAACAGGGTTTTCTGTGATCCGTATCCGGCGAGGGGATCACCGGATACGGCGTTGCTTGTGCTTTGGTCGCTTCAGATCAGTTTCCGATCTGAGAGCTGATGACTTCGAAGCGCTTGTCGAGGAAGTCCACGACGGAGATATTGCCGCCGCCGAACATTCCGCCGCCGCCTCCGCCGCCGCCCCAGCCGAAGCCGCCGCCCCACGGGTTCTGCTGCTGCTGACCGCCGGGATTGCCGCCGTTCGACCTGGACGTGTTGGAGATGAAGCCGTTGTAATCGCTCATGTTGCGCGGATCAGCCTGCACATGGCTGCCGATCTGGTTTGCGATGTTCTTGACATACTGCTCAGGATTGCTGAACAGGGTTCTGATCTGACGCACATACTTCAGATATTCGCTGCTGTAATCAGAGCTCTGAACGATCTTGCAGAGCGGACGGTACTGAAGCAGATCATTGCTGCTGAGGCTCGTTCTGACATCCGAGTTTGCGGAGCTCATGCCGTCCATGAAGTTGCCCATGGAGAGGTTGTAGTCCCAGCCGACGAAATAGAACTTGCCCTTTGTGTAGATCAGGTAGTAGTTATGTGCCAGCGTGCCGTTGTAGCTGTCGTAGTTGCACATAACGGAGTTGACGGCGAAGCCCTTTAAGAAGCTCGGGATATCCATGATGCTTTCCAGGGACTTCATGTTGCCATTGGAAACGCTGTTGATCGCCTGCTTGAGTTCTGCGATGTGCTTGTAATCGTTGTCCTCTCCGAACTTGACATCGAAGAGATCCAGCTGCATCTTCTCGGTGAAGGAGCAGTAGGAATCGTTGCCGCCCATGCCCCACATACCGCCGCCTGCGTTTCCGGCGCGCTCGGTCGCCTTGTAGAGGACCGTGTCGTCATCATAGCCGTAGCGCTCCGCGAGCGTGTCGCCCGGCTGCTCGATCAGCGCGTAGAAGCTGAAGAGCGAACCGTTCAGATACATATCGGTGTAGGAGCAGAGCGGACCGACGCCGCCGATCTCGTGCAGTGCATCGTAGCAGAGTCTGTCGCGCATGCAGGACGGGTCGGAATAGAAGTTGTTCATGCAGAATTCGGTCAGGCCGTGATAGTTCTGATACTTCTCGTACTTGTCCATTTTGAAGCGGAAGCTGTACTTCTCGCCGCCGGACTGGCCCATCATCATCTTGGAGCTGTTGCCCTTGGTGCGCATTGCGCAGTTTTTGAAGGACTCGCCGTCGATGGTCAGATCGCAGGGGTACCAGACCTCCTGCTGTGCCTCTCTCATAAAGTCGCTCCAGTTGCTCATCTTGACTTCGATCTTGTGGACCGACTTGTTGTCGAACAGGCCCTTATAGAGCAGGTCGGGCGTTTCTGCATTGTTGACATTCGTGTACTCCGCGTTTCCGCTGAAGGTGGAGGTGCTGCCGGAAACGACCTCGATGCCGCCGGCATAGAGCTTGACGGAACCGGAAGCGAGAGACGGATCCGCGATGACCGCGTAGCGGTACTTCTTGAATGTATTCACATCGAATACGGTTCTGCCGCCGGAGGTCAGCGCGATCGGGTTGTTCTTCTTCCATTCCTTGACAAAGCTGACCTGCATCACGTCAGAGGCTTTTGCGAGACCCGAAACAGGTTCTTCGGTCGCGGTCGCAAGCAGCTTGCAGCCGCTCACGGACGCCGTGGTGCCGGGCTTCAGGCCGTGGTCGCCGAATGCCTGCACATCGCCGCCGGTCAGCGTCATTTCCGTCTCGGACTGCAGAGCGTCCTTGCCGG
>JAGDBX010000054.1 GCA_018110935.1 Oscillospiraceae bacterium | reverse complement strand
TTTCAAAAGCTCGCGGGGTCGAGGGGCAGCGCCCCCGTCACCGCCCGCAGGTGGCGAAATACCCCCGCATCAGAAGAGCTCGGCAGGGGTGAATCGAGCAAAACGATCCGGTGGATCGTTTTGCCGAGAGGGGGAGCCTGCGATAGAGGCTCCCCCTAAAACAGTATCGCTCCGCGATGATTATAATGGGGCTCCGCCCCAAACCCCGCTCAAGGGACAAATGTCCCTTGAGAATCCCGCTGTGAGGACACAAAATCCCCCGCCGTCAGGCGGGGGATTTTTCTGTCAGCTATACTGCTGTCACTTCAGTGATGCCGTGCCGGCAAGCGCCTGCATCATCATGCTGAGGTCGCCTGTTGTCAGCGCGTCCGGATCTCCGTCTGTCTCTGCGTTGACCAGGCCCTGTGCGGTGACCGCGATCGGATCCTCCGCCAAATACCGTGCCAGCATCACACAGTCTGCGATCGAGAAGCTGCCGCTGCAGTCCATATCGCCGCGCACAGCCGTACTGACCGGCTCGATCACATAACCGGCATCGATGTATTTTTCACCATCCCAATCTTCCGGATCATATGCCCAGAATGAGATCTGTACCTTCCGGTCAGGCGTGATTTTCGCATACACTGTCACATCCGTCCGTCCGGTCTTTGCAATATAATTCTGTCTTGCCTGCTCCTGAAGCTCCTCCAGCGATGCGGAGCCCTCCGGCAGTGTCGGAGGCGAATTCAGATCGACCGGCATGCCTCTTTCGTCTGTTGCCTCCAGCGTAAAGGGATTTACAAGGTAAACGGATCCTTCTTCACTTGAGTATATGCCCCAGCCATTCTCATCCAGATTACCGTAGAACCCGTTCCCGCTGAACGAGCTGCGGACAGCTCTTTCATACGCAGTGCAGAGCTCGTAGATCTCGGAAGCAGTGCGGAACTGTTTCTGTGCATCCGGTGTCAGGCCTTCCATGCGGATCAGGTCTACCATTCCGCCATTCAGATTCATTTGCAGAATTCCGTCCGGGGTGACAGAGAAAAATGCAGTATGTGATTCTTCGCCAACTTTTATTTCGCATTTTTTTCTCTCGTCAAATGTGTAGGTAAACGGCAGGTTCTCAAATTCTTTGACCCAGGCGAGGAATATGTCTGAGTAATACGGCAGAATGGTTCCGGTTTTCCCGTCTTCATTGAAGACCATAAAGTAGTGATATCCAGGCACGGCATATATGCCCGGCTCAATCCGGTCGATCTCCTCCGACAGCAGATCGAAAGCGCCTTGCATAAAATCGCAGGAGCCAATCGCGGTAAACAAACTGACATATGCATAGATTTCACCCTCACAAGGGACATCCTCTTTTTCTATCGTCGTGATCGTAAAAGCCGCTGATCCGATCGCACTCGCATTCACTTCACACTTTTCGACATGCCAGTCGGTTCTCTTCTCAAACAGCGCACAAAGCGGAGCAATGAGATCATTGGCAGGGAAGAACGAAATATCCTCCAGCGACAATGCCTTATCCGGGTCATCCCAGGATGGATAGTACTCCATTCTTCCGAAGTCATCCCCGTCGCCTTCACGATAACTTGCTTCATTTGTGCTTTTGAAAGAGAGCGTTCTGGTGATCGTCTCTTCAGGAGAGGTCATGGTCAGGATGTTGTCGCTGAAGGTATAACGGTAGGTTCTGACAGTGCCGTCAAAAAGTGATTTTGTGCGCACCTGATTGCCGCTGAACTCCATCAGGCAGCGATTGACATCCTCCCAGACGCCTTCCTTGATCATATTCTCTCCGGATTTGACTTCAATTGCGTTCATCGCCTTATCCAGAACCGTAAAGTTATAATCGGTCAGATCGGTAACATCATACTCTACATGGCAGATTCCGGAAGCGTCCGGCGTCAGCGGAATCATATCAGAATAATCATAGGGCACCTCGTCGGGCAGGTGCTTTCCGCTGGTCAGCTGCGCAAGGACATACGGAACAGGTTTGTCCATGCTTGCATCATGCAAAAACATACCCGATGCGCCGAATCTCCGCATGTCACAGTACATCCCCAGCAGATTCACCGCGCCCTGATTTCCGCAGCGCAGCTGCGGCTCCTCCGCTTTGCCGTTCCCGAGTACAAACACACAGTCCAGCCCGCCGTTGTCGCTGATATCCATTTTCAGGATCTTCCTGCCCTTTTCCGTCACAACAGCGCTGGACACCTCAGGCGCTGTTTTATCAACCCGGAATGAGCGCTCCACTGTCTGTACCGGTTTGTTCATGTCAGAATAGTTGATCCGGAACTCCATACGGATCTTGTAGCTGCCTTCTTCATAGTCGTTCATGTCATCGATGTCGATGTAAAGCGGGATTGTCTCACGCGGGTGCGCTTCCGGCATCATTTCCGATTCGTTCCACGGCGGCAGCACTTCTGTTTCCGTTTCATACCGGATCTCACCGCTTTCATCGATGATCTGGAACTTTACCTTTGACTGCCGGCGGGTTTCAAAATTCACATCTGTGATAAAATCAGCGATCGCATCCCCGTTCGGGGAGATCCACGGTTCACTTGTGCCGACCTTCAGCTTATCCAGCTCGTCAGCGGATCCGTTATCATATAAAACGGTGAAGAAATCAAAATCCCACCAGTCAAGGAAGGCCTCATTGCCGTCAGACCGCAGAAGGATTTCCGAAATCAGCGGGAGCGCTTCGCTCAGCGGGAGACCGGGAGCAAACATATGATCACCGTAAAGCAGGGTGAAACCGATGTTGTCCTCACGGATGACCGGAAGCTCCTTCCACTCGCCGTAATATCCGCAGATCGGGACAGAGATGTCCGGGCAGTTCTCCGCGCCGGTGAGCAGCAGGAAGCCGTCGATGAAAAAGCCGTTTACAAAGAGCTCCCGGATGGAAGCGGTCTGTTCGCCGTCAAGCGAAACACTGACCTTCACGCTCTTGGATTTGCCCGCATCAACTGATTTCAGCGCGGAGAGATCCGCTGTGCTGCGGAGCTCGCGCTGCCCGCTGATGATCTCGCAGCGGTAAGGCTCATAGTATTCCGTATCGTCTGTCGTCAGGCAGAGCTTCGCTTCCTTGAATGTCACCTTTTCGTCGCTCAGATTCTTCAGATTCACATCAAACGAAAAGCGGTCGCCGTTTTTGTCAAAGAGATTGATCTTGCCGTCACCGTCCGTGTTGGTGAGCAGCACCTTGCTGTTCATCGCGCGGTCCAGAGCGACCTGACCGGCGCCCTGTCTTCTCGGCGTAGCCAGAAGGCCGTCTTCCTCATAGGGAACAGCGGTATTCATCATCAGCGCACGGACATACCGGAGCAGTTCCGTGCCCTCAGCCGTAACGCCCTGTTTCTTCAGATATTCGCGGACAAGCGCCGTACAGCCTGCAACATGCGGAGATGCCATCGAGGTACCGGACATGATCTCCGTTTGTCCGCCGTATGCCGCAGATTCCACGGAACCGCCGATGCCTGTGATGTCAGGGCGGAGATCCAGCGAATGGCTCGGGCCCCATGAGGTGTAATAGCTCATCTTGTTCTCAGATTTCTGCGTCACGGTCGTGCCCGGATTGGTCAGAATCTTCTCTGCCGCCTCCGCTAACAGTTCGCCCTGCCTCTTCGAAACAACGGCAGTCGGCACCCTCCGCTTCACAGATCGGTTCGCAAAGTAGTATTCGCCTTCCAGATCCTCTGTCCACCAGTCCGATATGATGATCAGACCGGCAGGGGAACGCTTCGCAGCCGCGATTTCCACCGCATCAAGCGAAAGATAATTCTCTTTGACCACCATGAGCTTTCCGGAAAGATCTTCCGGATTATCCGCCTGCACGTCATCACTGGTCAGTTCACCGTAATACACATACTCATACGGACGTTCCTCAAGACCGTCTGTCAGATAATCCACCTTGCCTTCACCGAGTGTAACAAAGGGCGAAAAGACGATTTTCTGATCACCGAGCATCAGCACACTGCGCTGATAGCTGACGCTGTTGTCAGCAGACGCGACCACAAAGGCACAGCTGTCCTTGTCGGTCTTGTCGTCGATCGTTGAAACATCCGGCGTTTCCGGATAATTCACACGGCGCAGAGAATTCGTGCCGTTATCTGAGTTGCCGGCAGAGATGCAGATGGAAATGCCGGCCTGATCCGCGGCCTTCAGCACATCGGCAAAAACGTTGTCGCCGTAGGTTTCGACCCAGCTGCCCCAGCTCATGTTGATCACATCCGCGTGCAGCACGACCGCATCCTCCAGCGCGAGCAGTGCGGCCTCGGTATCAACATAGCCGTGGCCGTTTCCGACACCCATGAATACGATCTGCGCATCCTTCGCGATGCCGGAGATCTTTCTGCCGGAATCCGTCACAAATTCATTGCCCGCCGCGATTCCGCTGACATGAGTGCCGTGATAGTCAACTTCATTCGGAACGCCCTCATAGGGATCATCCACATAATCAATGACATACGGCAGCTTGCTGCTCAGATAGGTCTTGTCGGGATCGAGCTCCTTGTGCAGAACATTTTTCCCGATCAGCTCCGCGATATCGTCCTTGCTGAACCGCGTTTCCACGCTGTCCGGCAGCGCCGCGAACATCGGGTGATCGGTGCAGAGCTCAGAATCGACCACGGCAATGACCTGTCCTTCGCCGGTGCAGCCGGTCTGCTGCTGAAACGCCGGAACGCCGCTCAGGGACGGCGCCTCCATCATCTGCGGAACCTGAATCTCCGGCAGGATCCGGACAGATTCGACTGCCTGCAGCGCTTCGACCTGCGGGATCAGATATCCGGGCAGTTCACAGCTGAAGCCGTTCATCAGGACATTGTATGACGCGCCGACCTCAAGTGCGGGATATAACGAGCGGATCTGCTTCTGCACGCGCTTCTGCTGCGAAGCGATCGAATCAGCTGCTCCCGCAGTCTCGTCCGTGCCGAGCGCATCGCTGCCGAACTGTTCAAGCAGGGAATCCTGCTTCAGCGATACTACGACCTTGACTGGCGAGTCTGATTCATCGGAGACCGCCTGCTGTGAAGATGCGGGCGGCGTGAGTGCCGCCGCGGGCAGCGCGGAAGCCGCCAGCTGCGCTGTCAGCATCAGGGCTGTCAGAACGGATTTCATTTTCAGTGACATAGTTTCTACCCCCTGTTGGTTTGATAATTGTTTGGTCGCGGAAACGAGCCGGTTTGTTCCGGCCACCTGTAATGAACCGTCAAAAAAAGTAGAAAAAGTGACACACAATCAATATAATTGTAAGTTCTCACAAATCCGGCCAGTAATCTGCCGGCCGTTTTTCACAATCAGTCAAAATCCGCTGCTCTGATGCCGTCCAGCGCGCGCTCCAGAATTCCCGTGCAGGCTGCCAGTATCACGCCGTAGTTCGTGAACGGTACGCCCTGTGACAGCGCGGTGCGCATCCGCCAGTTCAGCTCGCGCTCCGTGCGCATACACCCGCCGCAGTGAATGACCAGATCACAGCCGGTGAGATCCTCCGGAAATGTGCCGCCGGAGCACCAGCTGAACGAGAACTGCCTGCCTGCGAACTTTTCGACAGCACGCGGCAGCTTAACCGTTCCGATGTCGTTGCATTGGCGATGATGCGTGCAGCCCTCCGCGATCAGGATTTTTGCGCCCTCCGGCAGCGACTGCAGCGCTTTCACGCCTTCCGCGGCAGTCTCCAGAAATCCCTTGTACCGCGCCATCAGAATCGAAAAGGAAGTCAGCGGCACCGATGCCGGAACAGCCGCTGCAACAGCCGCGAACGCCTGAGAGTCCGTCACAACCATGCGCGGCGGCTGTTTCAGCGCAAGGAGCACGCCCGTGACCTCTTCCGGCTGCACAACGACAGCGTTTGCGTGGGCGTCAAGCAGCTCGCGGAGCGTCTGCTGCTGCGGCAGGATCAGCCTGCCCTTCGGCGCCGATTCGTCGATCGGGCAGACCAGCACGACCGTATCGCCTGCTCTGATCAGGTCGCGCAGGATATAGCGTTCCGGCGCGCCGCTGTTAGCGAGTGCGCCGAGCGCCTCCTTCAGCTCGCTGATGCCTTCACCGGTCTTTGCGCTGACGAGCAGCGCGTGCGGGGGCAGCGAAGCGGGCGGCTCCGTGAGCGTGTCAGATTTGTTCAGCGCGATCAGATACGGCGTGTTCTGCTGCCGGAACAGTCCGATCAGCTCCTGCTCTGTCCGTCCGAGCGGCTTTCCGGCATCGGCCGTCAGCACGGCGATATCCGTCCGGTAAAGCTCCCGCCGCGTCCGTTCGGTGCGCTGTGCGCCGAGCGCGGCGTCATCGTCGTCATAGCCGGCTGTATCCGTGATCAGCACCGGTCCCAGCGGCAGCAGCTCCATGCTTTTGCTGACGGCGTCTGTCGTCGTGCCGGCGACGGCTGACACGATCGAGACCTCCTGTCCGGTCAGCGCGTTGACAAGGCTCGATTTGCCCGCGTTGCGCGCACCGAAAAACCCGATATGAATCCGCTCGGAGGCGGGAACCTGCTCCAGTAACATCGTATCTGCTCCTTTACAGTAACAGGCGGCATGAAACTCTGCCGCCTGTCTTGTTGATTTGATGGATCAGCTCTTCAGCACGAGTTCATCCTTTGAAAGCTTTCCGGCAAGATAGGAGAGCAGTCTGGCAATGTCGTCTGATGTCAGCTTGTTGTCTGCGGCGACATCGGCGTTGACCTTGCCCTCCGCCGTGACAAAGGCTTCGGAATCCTCCGCACAGTACCGCGCCAGAAGAACGGCGTCCGCGATCTGGACAGTGCCGTTGCAGTCCACATCGCCGTAGAGCACCTTCTGCGGCTCGGTGTCCGGCTCGGAAGAGCTTGACGAGCTCGTTGTCGTGGTCTCAGTGGAAGTCGTAGTGGTCGTTGTGGTCGTGGTATCGCTCTCAGAGGATGCCGTGGTTTTCGGCGGCTGGGTGTGTCCGCCGCCGTAGTATTCGCTCAGCGACTGGCCGTTCACGCCGACCGGGATCTGGTGGTCAAGGCTGATGAACACGCCGTTTTCGTCCTGCCAGAGCGCAGGCTTCACAAACTCATATTTGACCTCGTCCCATGTCTTGAAATCGACCAGAACCAGTCCGCCGGTATCGGACGAATTCTCGTTGAAGCACCAGAAGGTGTGATGAATGTGCTTGTCGATCATGTAATCGCGGATCTCCCTGAGCCAGTGACGGTTTTCGCCGGTCTTATCGTGCTCGTCATCGACCCAGCCGCCCCATTCGCCCATCAGCAGCGGCGCGATATGCTCCTCCGCGATATAGGCCCAGGTGTCGTACCAGTAATCGTCGAGCAGTGTCTGGCGCGAGAAGGTTTTGGAGCTGTCGTCCAGGTAGAACCATGTCTGCTTGTAGACCTCAGGGCCGTAGTCATGCGGGGAATAGACGATCTGCTTGTTGTACTGCCCGATGTCGATGGGGAGCTTTCTGACGCCGCGGAGATTGGCACCCCACCAAGCGCCGAAAACGCCGTTGAATTTGCCGTAATTTGCGTAGTCAACGGACGGCGTGGACCATGTGGCGCCGTTGTCCAGATCGGGATAGCACTCGGTGCCCTCGACCATGATCAGCAGATTCGGGTTCTTCTCGAGGCAGGCCATTGCGCCGCGCTCCGCGGCGTACTTCCAGTTGTTGTCATCCTTGGAATCGTCCCACTTCGCGAATTTGCCCTCTTCCGGCTTGCCGTGCGGCTCATTCTTCAGGTCGATCGCGATGATCGTGTCGTCGTTCTTGTAGTAGTCCGCGAACCACGACAGCGCCGTCAGCCAGTCATTGTAGCTGTAGTTCTCGTCATACCACAGCGGCACCTGATGTCCCGCGGCGTTGGTCGTTGCGCAGTGAATGTCCATCATGATCTTGATGCCGCATTCCTTGCACCATTCCACCGCCTGATTCCAGACATCAAAGCTGTACTTCGGCGTACCGCCAGCGACGCCCTCGATCGTCAGCTCCGGATTCTCCCACTCACCGACCTTGATGATCGGATCGGGCTTCTTGTTCTTCCACTGCAGAATGATCTGCGTGGACATCGGCACACGGAGCAGGTTGAAGCCGTGATCGGCGATCGCCTGCAGGCACTCGTGCATATTCGCGCACCAGACACCGTCAAAGACCTGTGAGCCGACATTGTAGCCGAACCAGTTGACACCGGTCAGCCAGACCTCATTGCCGTTCATATCGACGATCTTGTCGCCTTCGACATGAAGCCAGTCGTCGCCTGTGTCATCCGCGGCAGCGGCATTGCGGAGCGGAAGCGCCGCACCCTGTGCCAGCAGCATGACAGCTGCCGACAGCCCTGCCAGAAAATGTTTTCCTTTCATAAAGAATCCCCCTCGCTTTTTTATTCGGCGGCTTTCTGCCGCTTTCATACCGAACTCAGTAACCGTACTGCAGACTGTTCCTTTCGCGCTTCCAGACAAGGATCGTCAGGACGATGCCGCCGGCGGCGAGCACCGCAAAGACAAACCCGAGGATCACGAGCAGTCCCAGACGGTCAAATATCACCGGACGGATCATGACCTTCTCCGCCCGCTTGTCAAAGGTGCCGTCGTCCGCCTCGCCGTCATTGAACCAGTCTCTGAAAAAGCCTTCCATTTCGGAGGTGAGCGGTACGACACGGCCCTCAAACGGCATGGTTTCCGTCTGCTGTTTGATCGCGGTCAGATCGCCGGATTCCATCGCGTCATCATAGGAATTCTGATACGCGATCGTTTCTTCGGTGATCTTGTCCAGCTTCTCAAATGAGTTGCTGCCTGCTTCATAGAGGATGAACTGTTCATTGTCCATCCAGAGCACATAGTAGAGCTTTGAGCTCTTTTTCGAGGTGCGCACACCGTAAGTGGTGCTGTACTCCTCCGCACAGGGGCCGAGCGCGCTGTCGATCGTGCCCCGCACGAGGTCACCCTTTTTCAGCTCACCTGCCTGTACCTGACTGAAATCCCTGATGTCGCCCTTTTTATATTTGAGCCACACGGGGATATTCGACAGGAACACGGCTGCGAGGCCGATCAGGGCGATCGTCAGGATCAGGCAGATGCGTTTTTTCGGGGATGAAAACATGATTCGGTTTTTCCTTCCTGTTTCTTTATCAAAATGTCAGTGCTTTCCGTCACTTCATGCCGGAGACGCGCAGACGGTTCAGCGCGCGCTTCAGCTTCAGCTCGGCAAGATCCTGCTCCTGCTTCGTCTTGCTCTGCTCCTTGCGGCGGAGCGCATCCTCTTCAGAGCGCTTTGCCCATTCAACATCAATATCCTCCGCCCATTCGACGGCGTTTGCAAGAATGGCAGTGCGGTCGGGCGAGACCTTGAGCGCACCGCCGGACAGTGCCGCGATGCGTTCCGTTCCGTCTTCAAGCGTCACGCGCACGGGGCCGGACGGAAGCGCGGCAACATATTTCTCATGCTTTGCGAGAATGCCGATGTCGCCCTCTGTTGTGCGGACGACAAGGCGCTGCACGCTGCCGTCAAAGAAGATCTTGTCGGGTGTGATGATCTGCAGCGGAAAGAGGCTCATTCCGCATCACCTTCCATTTCCTTTGCCTTTTCAAGCACATCGTCGATCGTGCCGGCGTAGAGGAAGGCCGATTCCGGAATGTCGTCATGCTCGCCGTCGATGATCTCGCGGAAGCCGCGGATCGTCTCTGCGATCGGGACATATTTGCCCTCCATGCCGGTGAACTGCTCTGCGACGGAGAACGGCTGGCTCAGGAAGCGCTGTACCTTTCTCGCACGGGCAACCGTCAGCTTGTCTTCATCGGAGAGCTCGTCCATACCCATGATCGCGATGATGTCCTGCAGCTCCGTATAACGCTGGAGGATGGTCTGCACCTGCCGCGCAACGCGGTAATGCTCCGCGCCGACGATCTCCGGCGAGAGGATGCGGGAGCTCGATTCCAGCGGATCGACAGCCGGATAAATACCGAGCGAAGCGATCTGACGGGACAGAACAGTCGTCGCGTCCAGATGCGCGAAGGTCGTAGCGGGGGCGGGGTCGATCAGGTCATCCGCGGGGACATAGACCGCCTGTACGGATGTGATCGATCCTCTGCCGGTCGAGGTGATGCGCTCCTGCAGCGCGCCCATTTCGGTCGCGAGCGTCGGCTGATAGCCGACGGCGGAGGGCATACGCCCGAGCAGCGCGGACACTTCGGAGCCCGACTGCGTGAAGCGGAAGATATTGTCAATGAAGAGCAGCACATCCTGCCCCTCGGTATCGCGGAAATATTCCGCCATGGTCAGGCCGGAGAGCGCGACGCGCATTCTCGCCCCGGGCGGCTCGTTCATCTGGCCGTAGACCAGACAGGTCTTTTCCAG
>JAGDBX010000053.1 GCA_018110935.1 Oscillospiraceae bacterium | reverse complement strand
GACGGCGTGCTGATCGCGGACTGCTGGGCTGATATGGCATGGTTCTCGCAGAATGAGGGCGGCGCCATCTACATGAGAAACAGCGCGACCGCGACGCTCAAAAACTGCACCATCCGCAACTGCAAGGCGCTCGATTACGGCGGCGGCATCTATATGGAAGATGACGGCAACAGCCTGACCTGCGAAAACGTCACCATGACCGCCTGTGTCGCAGAGGAAAACTTCGGCGGTGCGGTGCATCAGGACCGCGGCGGAACCACATGGGTCGGCGGCGTCATCAAAAAGTGCCGCGCAAATGACGATGACGGCGGCGCGTTCTATCAGGATGACGGCGAAGCGTTCTTCCGGGATATCGCCTTTGAGAGCAATTATTCCGACGGCAGCGGCGGCGTCCTCTACTGCAACACCGACGATAAGACATGGTTCATCAACTGCACCATGAACGGCAATTCCGCAAAGAACTACGGCGGCGCAGTCTACATGAACAAGGACTATTTCTACGTCGAGGACTGCAGAATCACCGGAAACAGCGCAGGCAGTCAGGGCGGCGGTGTCTGGGTCAACGATATCGGCTCGATTGATGTCTGCGGCGTTGTGGTGATTGATAATAACAGCGGCGCGGGTGATTACGACAACCTGATTATGGATGACGGCGCGTATTTCTACGATCACGGCCTCAGACACGGCTCCAAGATCAAGATGCGCTCTGACACGACAGGCACGATCTCTCTCAGCGAAGACAGTATCAGCGAATTCAAACTCGGCAAATACATCTTCGGCGACAACTGCGAGCTGATTCTGGATGAAATGCAGCTCAGATCGACAAAGCTCTCGGCGTCTGTCTTCACTGACGGAAGCACGGTGCTGTATGTCGGTGCGGCGATCATCCTCCTGTTCCTGACAGGCGGTCTGCTCTATGCCGGAAAACGGCGGAGAGGAGGGAAACAACATGAAAAGTAAATTCTTTCTGCGGCTCACGGCGCTCACGGTCACAGCCTGCATGATGTTCAGCAACCAGCCCTGGACAATCGCGGCAGCAGAGGCCGAGCAGGCGAAAGCGCTTTCAAAGACATATATGAGCGAGGTCAAGGTGTTTTATGCGGAGAACGCAGATCAGGCAAAGCAGTTCTGCGCGAATGAGGGCTATCTGTTCTGCCCCACAAACCTCAACGAGGGCGGCAAAAACCAGTGGTCTTCATCGGATCATGCGGTCAAAACGCTCGAAGTGTATCTTGGATACAAAACGACCAAAGACCCCAGCGATGCCATCACGGATATCTCTCTGCTTGATATGAAGAATTCCTATTATCAGACGATGAATTACGGGGAGTATCTCGATAAATACATCGGTGAATTCCACAACCAGGCTGAAAAATATCTGTCGCTGGTCAAGGAGTATCAGAACAAATATGCAGCCGGCAGCCCGAAGGCAATCGCCGCCTGTGATTCGCTCAATATGTTCTATGTGAAGGAAGAAATCTTTTTCCGCGGTCCCTCCGATCCGCAGTATAACGGCAATCTGCTGGGCAATTATCTGCTGAAAAACGACGATATCACGCTGTTTGAAAAGCTCCTTCAGCGCGGAAACGCACAGGTGGTCAACAAGATCATCTCCATTCTGTGCCAGGCGGCAGCGGATTATGACAGCCCCGAAAGCATCAGGGCGGCAGAGGAAGCAGCCGCGCGTGCAGCCGAGAACCCGGACGCAGGCATCACGGTGCCGAAGCTGAACAAAACATGGATTGACCGTGCAAAGGTCAGCGAGATCGAGACAGAATACGAGCGTGCAAGTTCCTCCGCGCGAAGCGAATACAAT
>JAGDBX010000052.1 GCA_018110935.1 Oscillospiraceae bacterium | reverse complement strand
GCTCATCTACTTCTTTGAGAAGGCGTGCGCTGTTTCGGGCTATATGCTGGGCGTCAACCCGTTCAACCAGCCCGGCGTCGAAAGCTACAAGAAGAATATGTTCGCACTGCTCGGCAAACCCGGCTACGAGGACATGAAGGCAGTGCTGGAAGCGAAGCTCGGCTGATCCGCCGCACAACCGTTAATCGAAGGGAGAATGACTATGATCCAGGTAATTACAGGCAAAAGAGGTTCCGGCAAGACGAAGATCCTGCTCGGTATGATCGACGACGCGGTCAAGGCAACCAACGGTGATATCATCTGCATCGAAAAGTGCATGAAGCTCACCTACAGCGTCAACCACAAGGTGCGCCTCGTTGATGCGGAGCGTTACAGCATCAGCGGCTTTGATATGTTCTACGGCTTTGTTGCGGGCGTGCTCGCAGGCAACTACGACATCAAGGAGGTCTTCGTGGACGGCATCCTGAAGATCGGCGGCAGAAACTACGACGAGCTGGGCGCTCTGCTCGAAAAGCTCGACATTCTGACCGGCGATGAGGTCCACATGATCTTCACCGTTTCCGAGGACAATGAACTGCTTCCGGAGTCTGTACTCAAATACCTGATTCCGCAGGCGGACTAATCGGAAATTTAGCGGAAATGCCTATCTTTTTCCGCGACAGATTGACAAACCGCGGCGTTTTTGGTATAATCATTCAGTAATGCTATGCGTGAAAATGCCGTTTCTGAAAGGCAGGTCATCTTGATGCAGACAGGGCAATCCGAGGTTTCATACCGGATCTCCGTGCGGCAGCTTCTGCTCCGTCCGGAGGAAACCCGCAGAGTCTCGGTCACACTGGATGCGGACACCGTGCGGGAATACGGCCTTGTGTGCCGGGAACAGCCCTCAGCCGAGGGCGTCCTTGAAAACCGCGCCGGTGTGCTGATGCTCCGGTACCGGCTCCGTGCCGTTCCCGTGCTCAGCTGTGACAGATGCCTTTCATCCTGTGAGATGAACTGCGAGGAGGAATTCGAGCATATCATCGTCACAGAAACTGCCGATGCACGGCAGGACGCCGAATATCTGCTGGCACCGGATGCCATGCTGGATCTCGCGGAGACCGTGATGACCGATCTGCGGCTGTCACTTCCGACGCGCGTGCTGTGCAGACCGGACTGCAGGGGGCTCTGCCCCGTCTGCGGACAGGATCTGAATCTCGGCGCGTGCAGCTGCGGCTGCGGCTCCGTCACCGTGCAGTACGACGACCAAGCATGACCCCGAACCGATATTCATTACCACGCAAATCACAACAAGGGAGGTGCCAACATGGCTGTACCGAAGAGAAAAACTTCTAAAGCGAGACGCGATATCCGCCGTTCTGCTGTCAGTAAGCTGGCAATGCCGGCGATGAGCACTTGCACCAACTGCGGTGCGCTCAAAGCGCCGCATAAGGTCTGCAAGAAGTGCGGTTTCTACAAGGGCGTTGCTGTCTTTCACATTGAGGAAGAGTAAGCACAGATCGACTCGCATTCATGAAGCAAAAAAGGGAGAGGGACAGTGGACTTCTCCCTTTTTGTATTATATGGTATATGCTGCATCTGACGGCATGAAAGGACGGAGACGGCGATATGATCGAGATAACGGATATCACAGCCGGCTCTCCGGCTGAAAAGGCCGGCATCCGTGCCGGCGACTGTCTGATCTCCGTCAATGACACGGTCATCTGCGATGTACTGGACTACCGCTATGCGATCACGGACAGCACACTGACCGTCAGAGTCATGCGGCAGGGCGAGGAATGTGCCTTCACGCTGAAAAAGCGCGAGTATGACGATCCCGGGCTCGGCTTCGCGACCGCGCTGATGGACGAAAAGCGGACCTGCGGCAATCACTGCATTTTCTGCTTCATCGACCAGAACCCGAAGGGAATGCGCAGCACGATCTATTTCAAGGATGATGACGCGCGACTTTCCTTTCTGCAGGGCAGCTACATTACGCTGACGAACCTCACCGACCATGATGTCGAACGCATCATCAAGATGCACATGGCCGTCAATGTTTCGGTGCAGACGACTGACCCGCTGCTTCGCAACAAGATGCTCGGCAACAAGAAGGCCGGTGATTCGCTGAAATATCTCTGGCAGATGGGAAAGGCCGGCGTGCCGATGAACTGCCAGATCGTGCTCTGCCCGACATGGAATGACGGCGACAATCTGCACAAGACGCTTGCCGACCTCTTTTCGATGGTGCCCGCGGTGCAGTCGATCGCGGTCGTGCCGTTTGGTCAGACGAAATTCCGGCAGCATCTCTGCCCGATCCCGGCATTCACGCAGGAGACTGCCCGTGCTGCGATCGAGCAGATCGAGGCCGTGCAGCGCTGGAGCCTTTCGGCAAACGGCAGCCGCATCGTCTACGCGGCGGACGAGCTCTATCTGCTTGCAGGGCTCCCGCTGCCGGAGGACGACGCCTATGAGGATTATCCGCAGTACGAAAACGGCGTCGGGATGCTGCGCTACCTGATGAATGAGTTCTATGACGCGCTGGAAGACGCGGAATATGACGGAGACACGCGCTTTCTGACGATCGCGACCGGAACCGCCGCCGCGCCATTTCTGGACAAAATGATGCGGGATCTTGAAGCGAAGATTCCCGCGGTGCACTGTCAGGTCATTCCCGTACTGAATGATTTTTACGGCCACTCGATCACGGTTGCCGGCCTGCTGACCTATCAGGATCTGCTTGCGCAGCTCAGCGGCCGCGATCTCGGAGAAGCCGTTTTGCTGACGGAGACCTGCCTCAGACACGACGATGTGTTTCTGGACGACCGCTCCCGCGAGGAGCTGGAAGCCGCACTCGGTACAAAGGTCATCAAGACCAGGGTGGACGGCTATGTTCTGCTGGATACCGTTCTGGGATATGCGGAGGGAGAATAGCGGCATCCGGACGGCGGATACGCTGTACGGAACACGGAGGACGATATGAATGATGTAAGCTGCCTGCTGGCCGGACTGACAAGGCTGCTGTTTCCGTTTCTGCTGCTGGTGATCTGGCGCAGAAAGACCGGTGCGCTGCTGTATCCGGCGCTGGTCGCCTTTCTGGTCACCGTCCCGGTGTTTATCGTAGCGGGCGGCATCCGGTCCGGCTTTTCGCAGGATGATCTTGTGCTGTTTCATCTGCAGACAGGGCTGCTGTTCGGCATTTTTGAGGAGGGCGGAAAGTATCTGGCGCTCCGTTATGCGCTCGAATCCTATGACAGCCGGGAGAATGCCGTTACCTACGGCATCGGGCACGGCATCTGGGAGGAGATCGGCGCAGGCCTCAGCTGCTTCGGGCTGATCGGCACCGGCAACGCCGCGCCGGACATTCTCCCCGTGAATCTGTTTTTTGCACTGTTCGGTACTGCGGATGTGATCGCGCTGACTGTCCTGATCTTTTACGGCATCCGCACGGGGCGGTCAAAGGTCATGCTGCCGGCAGCAATTCTGCTGCACGCGCTCTCCAACGCCGTGAACGGAATGTTCAGCTTCAGTTTGCCGATCACTGCCGGGTTCAGCGTTCTGATGACCGCGTGCCTTGGCTGTGCCGCGTACCGCTGCTGGACGGCGCTGCGGGATCCGTATGAGGAGGAACTGTGAGCACGCGGCGGACAAAAACGGAACGCATCGGAAGAAAGAGCGGGGCGGTTTGCCCTGCGGTAAACAAATAAGCAACAGGCACGGTGAAGAAGGAACGCGGCCGCAGATACGGAGCCGGCAATGCACGGCGCGGTATCTCCGGCGATTTCGCGGGTGTCATTCCCGCCGCCTGCATTTGAATCCCTGTATCTGCAAAGACAAGAAAGGAGCAACCACTATGTCACTGCCAATCGTCGCCGTCGTCGGGCGGCCGAATGTCGGCAAATCGACTCTGTTCAATAAGCTCGTCGGCCAGCGTCTCTCCATCGTTGAGGATACGCCCGGTGTGACCCGTGACCGCATTTATGCCAAAGCGGAATGGTGCGGGCGGCAGTTCATGGTCGTCGATACGGGCGGCATCGAGCCGCAGACGGACGATCATCTGCTGGAGCAGATGCGGCGGCAGGCCGAGCTTGCCATCGAGCGCGCCGATGTCATCATTCTCGTGACGGATGTCCGTGCCGGCGTGACCGCAAATGACATTGACGTCGCGAATATGCTGCAGAAATCCGGCAAACCGATCGTGCTCTGCGTCAACAAGTGCGACGCGATCGGTGAACCGCCGATGGAATACTACGAATTTTTCAATCTCGGGCTCGGCGAGCCTTTTGCGGTGTCCTCTCTGCACGGCTCCGGCACGGGCGATCTGCTCGACGCCGTCTGTGCGGCGTTTCCCGCAGAGGCGGAGACCGCGGAGGAGACCGACCGCATCGCGGTCGCCGTCATCGGCAAGCCGAATGTCGGCAAATCCTCGCTGATCAACTATATCGCCGGCGAGGAGCGCTCCATCGTCATGGACGAGGCGGGCACGACGCGTGACGCGATCGACCTGCCGGTGGACCGCGAGGACGGCAGATACCTGTTCATCGACACGGCGGGCATCCGCAGAAAATCGAAGGTGACCGAGAACATCGAGCATTACAGCGTGCTGCGCGCCTTTATGGCAGTGGACCGTGCCGATGTCTGCATCATCGTGATCGATGCCGTGACCGGCTTTACCGAGCAGGACTCCAAGGTTGCCGGCTACGCGCACCAGCAGGGAAAGGCGTCGATCGTGGTCGTCAACAAATGGGATCTGATCGAAAAGGACGGCAAAACGATGCAGGAGTATCAGAAGAAGCTCGAAAACGATTTCAGCTTCATGAGCTATGTGCCGTTCCTGTTCATCAGCGCAAAGACCGGCCAGCGCGTACAGAAGCTGTTCCCGATGATTCACGCGGCGGCGGAAAACAATGCCAGACGCATCACGACGGGCCGGCTGAACGATGTCCTCGCCTACGCGACCGCGCGCGTGCAGCCGCCGACCGACAAGGGCAGACGGCTCAAGATCTACTATATGACGCAGGCGGGCGTCAAGCCGCCGACCTTCGTCTTTTTCGTCAACCGCGCCGACCTGTTCCATTTCTCCTATCAGCGGTATCTGGAAAACCAGCTCCGCGAAAACTTCGGCCTGGACGGAACACCGGTGAAATTCATCATCCGCGAGCGCGGAAACGACGCCGGAAGCAGAGGGTGACGCGCCTTCCGGCGGGAACGATCAAATAATCTTCTGCGGGGTCTTGCTTTTTCTGCCCGATTATGGTAAAATAGAAGTAGCACCCCGAATCTGACCGGTTCGCCGGCAGTGTATTTTTCAACCACCGAAGGAGGATCATTCAATGCCTGAACCGATGAAACCCATTACCAATCCGGTTCTTGTTGACGCGATGGCGAAGTTTAAGCTGGACCTGACCAACCGTGAGAACGAAAAAGCCTTTCTGGAGGCTGCTGTTGATGCAAAATATCTGATTCCCGCACTTGTGGAGCGCGCCTCGGACGAAGAGCCGAAGCCGGGCGAGCAGGTGAAGATGCGCGTCGCGTTCCAGATCATGACCAATCAGCAGGGCGAGCAGTTCATGCCTGCGTTTACAGACGAGATCGAGATCCGCAAAAACCGCAAGCCGGGCGAGACCTTCCAGATCATCGTCATGAATTTTATGGACCTCTACCAGTTCGTCAAGAACAACGAAAAGATCGGCGGCGTCGTGATCAATCCGTTCGGCTCCGCCCTGTGCCTGATCCGTCCGCAGGTCATCGCGATCGGCGACCGCGGCGGCGACCTCAGCTCCGTGCCGACACCGCCCGCACCGCGTCCTGTCCACGATCATGAGAACCAGATACCGACAGGTCCGAGCGCGGAGGAGATCCAGGCCGCGCAGCAGGATGTCATCCGGCAGGCAATGGCGGATCTGGAGGCAAAGAAGGCCGCTGAGGCAGACACCGAGCCGGAGACATCTCCGGTCACGGACGATCTGATCGACGCGCTGAAGGCCTGCCTCAAGAAGCAGAAGGCTGTCAAGAAGGCATATATCCGTCCGGAGACCGAAAGCGGCGAGCGTTATCTGCTGGTCGCGCTCGAAGCGGACGAAAACGCTGATCTGAAGGCTGTCGGCGAGGCAGTCAGCACCGGCTGCGCCGATTATTCCGATCTTCCGCTGGAATGTGTCCCGGCCTCCTCGATCCGCGCAAAGGCACTGGTCGCAGAGGAAAAGCCGTTCTATGAGAAGAAGCGCTTCGGCTTCTTCTGATCCCGCTGATACAGAGCGTGCCGCTGCTTTGAGAGGGTATTGCGGTACGGCGCTGTACTGATCCCGGTCCGAACAGTGTCCCGCGCAGGGAAGAGGGCTGCGGGCGCTGTCTGTCAATCCGTGCTGTACCGGCACGGCAAATCAAGCGAGGGGGAATTCGCCATGAAAATCAAGTCCCTGCTGTCATTCGGGTTGGCAGCACTCATCGCGGCGACCGGTACCGTCGGTCTGGCCGGAGATAATCTCCGCCTGAACGATAAGGTCTATGCCGCCGATGACACAAACGATGACTGGCTTCATGCTGAGGGCAGCCGTCTCTTTGACAAGGACGGGCATGAGGTCTGGCTGACCGGTGCAAACTGGTTCGGCTTCAACTGCTCCGAGCGCTGCGCACACTCTCTCTGGAGCGCAGACTGTGATGACCTGCTGCGTGAAGTCGCGGACAGAGGCATCAACATCATCCGCTTTCCGTTCTCGTCCGAGCTCCTGATCGAGTGGATGAACGGCGAGCCGAAGCAGCTCACCGGCGGCGGTATGCAGGCGGCCTACAATCCGCCGACCGATCAGCTCGGTGAAGACGGCACCGTCACCAAGGCCGGCACATACGGCAGCATCAACAAGGAGTTCGTTGAGGCAGACGGCAAAACGCTGGTCGATACCAAGACCGCGTGGGAGGTCATTCTCAAAAAGCTGAAAAAGTACGGCATCAAGTGCTTCATTGATGTCCACAGCCCGCACGCCGACAACTCCGGCCATGTCTGGAACACCTGGTACGGCAAGGCCGGCGTCACGACCGAAAGCTGGATCAAATCGCTGGTCTGGATGGCAAACGAGTACAAGAACGACGACACGCTGCTCGGCTTCGACCTCGAAAACGAGCCGCACGGCAAGGGACAGGAAGGCGCCGCCGCGGCCAAGTGGGACGGCTCGACCGATGAGAACAACTGGGCCTATGCCGCAACCAAGTGCGCCAACGAAATCCTCAAGGTCAATCCGAATGCGCTGATTCTCATCGAAGGCGTTGAGCAGTCCATGAGCGGCGCGATGGAGGGCGACTACTGGGGCATGGGCGACCGCAGAGACAATTCGCCGTACATCCCCGCATGGTGGGGCGGCAACCTCCGCGGCGTCAGAGATTGGCCGATCAAGCTGAACGGCAGCGGCAATTCGCAGATCGTCTATTCGCCGCACGATTACGGCCCTTCGGTCTACGATCAGACATGGTTTGCCGGTAACTTCACCGAACAAACGCTGCTGGATGACTACTGGTATGAAACATGGGCATACATCAACGAGGAGAATATCGCACCGCTGCTGATCGGCGAGTGGGGCGGCCACATGGACGGCGGCAAGAACCAGAAGTGGATGACGCTGCTGCGCGACTACATGATCAAGCACCACATCAACCACACCTTCTGGTGCCTGAACACGAACTCCGGCGATACCGGCGGACTGTGGAGCGATTTTTCCTACAGCCTGAACGCTGTGACCGACAAGAGCAACGGCACGACGATCAAGTGGGAAGAAAGCAAGTACGCGCTGATGGAAAAGGCACTCTGGCAGACCCAGAGCTCCGGCAAGTACATCGGTCTTGACCATCAGATCCCGCTGGGCATCAACGGCAAGGGTATCTCGCTGAGCGAATATTACAGCAGCTACGCAAATTCCGAGGGCTCGAACCTCGACGGCGGCACAAAGGGTCAGGGCAATCACGGCGGTTCGGTCACGATCAAGACCGACACCACCGAGAAGGATACCACGACCACCACCACGACGACCACCACAAGCAGTGACACCACCTTACCGTATCAGGACGATGTGAAGTTCGGTGATGTGGACTGCAACGGCAAGGTGCAGATCGCGGACGCGGTTCTGCTGGCACGCTACTGCGCAGAAGATACCGGCATCACCGTCACGGCGGCGGGCAAGCTGAACGCCAACTGCTATGACTCGTCCAATGACGCACTGACAACACAGGATGTCGCGTCACTGCTGATGTTCCTTGCGGGTATTGAAGACACACTCCCGATTCAACCGAGCTGAATGAAAACGCAGCGGACGGATGCAGAATGCTCCGTCCGCTGTGCGGTTTTACAGGCAGAAAACAAAATGAGGTGACAAAGCATGAGAAGAAAAGACCGCGAAATCACAGAAACGGATGAGATCCTTGCAGTGATCGGAAAATCAAAGATCATGCATCTGGGCTTGTTTGACGACGGTTATCCGTACATCGTGCCGCTGCATTTCGGATTTGAATATGCGGACGGGAGGCCGGTTTTCTATGTCCACTGCGCAAAGGAGGGGCATAAGCTTGACCTGATCCGCCGTAATCCGCATGTCTGTGTTGAGACGGAATGTGATGTGAAGCTTCTGTCCGGGGGCGAAGACCCGTGCAGCTACAGTTCGGAATACGCCTCGTTCATCGGGCACGGAGAAGCGGAGATCCTGCGGGAGCCGGAGCAAAAAATCAGAGGGCTTTCCTGCCTGATGCGGCATCAGACCGGCCGCGAATTTGCGTTTACGGAGCAGATGGCAGCGGCGGCGGCGGTCGTTCGGATCACGGTTTCAGAGTATTCCGCCAAGGCGCGCAGACCGAAGCCGGTCTGACCGGTTTTTGTCGTGCTGCATTGACTGATGCGTTCCGCCGCTGCATCATTTCGCGGGATTGCAGTTCAATCAGCCGCAGAAGCGGATGCTGAAACGGCAGAAAACAAAAGCCCCCGCCTTCCGGCGGGGGCAATCTATTCGCGGCTCACAAAATAAAAGTTTTGGTCGAGCTTTTTCAAAAGCTCGCGGG
>JAGDBX010000051.1 GCA_018110935.1 Oscillospiraceae bacterium | reverse complement strand
AGAGGGCGGCGCCCTCTGGCCGCGCTCCGCAGAGCGCGGAATCCCCCGCATCAGAAGAGCTCCGAAAGGGGTGAATTGCCGCGCAGCGGCAAGAGGGGGAGCCCTGCGATAAAGGGCTCCCCCTAAATAGCATCGCTCCGCGATGCTTCAGAATGGGTTCCGCCCTCAATCACAATCCGTCGGAGACGCTTTATCTGCAGGCAGAATCATCCCGGCCGGTAACAGAACCGGCCGGGATGATTGGGGCTTTGATTCAGTTGTTTATGCCGGAATGCTTACAGCACCGGCAGATCACCCTTCTGCGGATTGGTCACGATCGAGGTCGTGATGACATCCTCCGATTCAAATTCGATGAGCTCAAGCTCAGGTGTCTGGTATTTTTCCATCTGGAAACTCCTTTCATCATTCATCAAGGATCCGGCTGAACTGCACGCCTGATGTACGGGGCTCGAGCGCCGTGAACGCCGTGATTTCCTCACCGGCCGCAATGCCGAGATCCACGCCTGTGTCCTCAACCGTCTCGCCGAAAATGTCGGTCAGGCGGAAGGTCAGATTATTGAGCGGGAAGGGCTTCATCGCCTCGTCGTCCAGTGCATACATATTTTCCTGTTTCCGCGGGATCTCGTGATACACGCCGTTATTGTCCTTGTACTCAAACTTTTTGACCGGATATACCGTGTTGCGCGGCTGGATCTTGATATACCACTGTCCGGCCTTTTCAACCGCGTAATTGATATACGGGGACTTGGCGGGCTTGAGATCGACCACACGCCATGTGATCGGGAAATCGCCCTCCGTCTCTCCGGTCAGTTCCTTGAATGCCGCCGGATCAAGGTCGACATCGCCCTTTTGTCTGCCGGGGTTGTTTACGATCATCATGGAATCCAGCACCAGCGCCCGGATCGTTTTGGTGATACCGGATGCCGAGCAGGTGATCTCGATCATCGCGCCCATATAGGCTTCGTAGTCCTCATCGGTCAGGGCCGCGCCGTAGAGATGGTTATCATACGCGTAATCATCCAGCTGTGCGTTTCCGCCCTCATACTGATAATTGTAGGTCGTGACTCTTCCGGTGTATCCCGGCAGCGTTTCCCACTTGTAGATCACATCTCCGGTCGCGTATCCGGCGTTCTGCGCGGCAACGCAGTAATTGTAGAGATCCTGACAGAGACCGCCGAGCTGCTTGTTTCCGGTTTCGACCGCAGCGCTCATATAGTCTGTCGGAGCCGCGTTTCCGGCGATATCTCCGTTACTGCTTGTGAACTTGATCTGCTTGTCAAGATCCTTTGCATTGACATAGGTGCTGACTTCCAGATACTTTGCAGATTCAGATTCGTTTCCGTTTTTCGTCACGACTGCCGCTTCCCCGTGGAATTCGCATTTCTCAAGGAATTGCTGTGCAGCCGCCGGATCATTCTTCACCTTGAAGAACAGCGTGAATTTCGTCTGTTCCTGCAGGGAGAGGTTCATGCCGGCGTAGCTGACAGGCGCGTCAATGTCGTCAAACTGCTTTGCGAACGCCTTTTTGTCAAATCCGCTGAGCGGAAGCGAATGATACACCTCCGGGTCTCCGATGCCCTCATCAGCGGGATTCATGGTGTCGATGCCGAAATAATACTGCGCGGACGCACCGTAATGCAGCATCGCTTTTGCGACATCAAAATAAGCGTCGTAAGAGCTGTCTTTGAGCAGCTCATTCAGATAGGAGCAGACAGAGGCGGATTTTTCGAGAACCGTCTCACCGCCCTTTTTGACTGTGACCGTGTGCTTTTTCGTCATGTTCATCGCGTATTCATACGAGGTGAAGATGCCGGCGCTGTCCGGTGTTACGGACTGACTGTCCAGTGTCACGGTGTAGTCAGAGAGCTCACCGGGTACCTTGAGCTGAAAGCCGATGCCGATGACGGAGCCGCCGCCCACAAGATTCATCAGCAGCTTGGCCTCCTCTGCTGCGGATACCGCGGGCATCTGTAGGCCCGTCAGCATCAGCGCGGCCGATGCGGAGACGGCAGCTGCCCTCCCGATCAGATGTTTCAGTCTTTTCATACCAACCTTCCTTTCTGTCCGATTTAAGATCCGGCAGCGGGAGATCTGCTCTCCGCTGTCTTGCATCATTATACCATAAATCGGAACGAAAATCAAGCGGTTTTTGGCAAATCATTCCAGAATACCGGCCGGAAGCTCCAGACGAAATGCCTGAATCCAGTTCTCGCCCTGATCCCCTTCAGGGCAGTAACCTGCCGTTACATCAAGCATACCGTCATACAGATCCAGTGCCTGAATCCCGACACCGCCGCACGATCCGTCGAAGGAGAAGTACAGAATCAGGACATCTGCCTCCTCGCCGCGCTCATACTTTGCGGATACATGGAATTGGTTCATCGGTTCATCCGGATCGCATTCACCGGCACTGACCAGCAACTGTTCAGCCGCCTCATAATCGGTCTTTGTCAGCCAATCGGGCGCATTCTCCCACGAGTTACCGTCATTTTCGGCGATTCGGGCTATCTTTTCGTCCAGAACAGGAATATGGTATTTCCCTAAATCGTCACCCAGGTAATTCACATAAAGCCAGCACGGAAGTGAGATGCTGTCAAAGTCATTACAGCGGTTCATATCCAGCCCGATATTCTTCACAGGTGATTCTTTTTCTACCGGCGGTTCAGGGATGATGACCTCCGCTCTGTCTGCGTCTGCTTCCGCTTTGCCCGTGAGCGCGCCTGCCGGCAGCTCCAGTCGTGTGACCATGACGGATTCGCACCAAACAAAATCCATTTCGCTGCCGGATCTGTTATATGAGACCGTCAGAGTTCCGTCCTCCAGCCGGATTCTGCCGAGATCATAATCCTGTCCGAAATCGTCATACATCCAGTACAGCAGAAGGATATCTTTCCCGTCTTCCTGCTCATACCGTGCGTGCAGCAACCCATCGTAGGAATATTCCGCAAGCATCTGTTCAATGATGTCAATGTCCGCCTGTTTCATCCATTCCGGCATGTATTCGCGGAAATCGGAACTGTTCAGATCGTACTCTGAGTATAATCCGAATTTTGCGCTGTCGCTCTCTCTGACATAATACTTTTTCGTCTGTCCGGTTCCGTCAACGATTTCAAGATGCAGCGGATCGCTGATACGGTTGTCAGGGGTTTGCTCGGTCAGACGTGCTTTCAGTTCATCGCGGGATAAATCCTCCCACCACTCATCCATATCATTGGGATTGTAATAGAAGGAATCCAAGGTCACCTTGCGCCGGCTTTCACTTCCTGCTATCACATTTCGGATGACCGGCTCCTCTTCTGTTTGCTCCTCCGGCGTCCATTCACCGGTGAGCGCGCCGTGCGGCAGCTCCAGACGGCAGACTTCAAGCACGGTTTCCGGTTCACAGCCGCCGCCATCATAAACAGAAGCCGAAACGGTCATTCTGCCGTTCTCATCCAGCCGGATGCCCTGAATGCCGAAATGCCCTTCACTTCTTACCATCGGGAAGAACAGCCAGAGAGTATCTGTTTCTTCGCCCGGTTCCAGATTTGCGGATACATGAACATCAAGGCCGGAAGCTGCGTCCAGAACCACTGTCGGACTGACAAGCGACGCCTCTGCCGCTTCGTATGCTGCCTGAAATTCCGGATTCCCGGACCAGTCCCAGCCGTATTTCTTTTCCTGATAATCATACCGTTCGCCGAGGGTGCGTGAAAATACCGTCACAGGAATCTGCACCGTCTGCCCGTCGCCGTCCGTTTTCTCAATCGTCAGCTCGTCGGGGAGAGAGGCTTTGAACGCTTTGTAGTCTCTGACCTCGGCTGTTGTCTCTGTCTGCTGGGTATCCCAGTCATCAAAGCAGGTGGTCTCGAATAACGGCTCATAATACGAATCAATTTTCAGTTCAAGGGAGCGGACGGCTTCGTCTGTTTCCGGCTGTTCTTCGCCGGTGTCCTTCGGTATGTATTCGCCGGAAAACGTACCTTTCGGGAACTCCAGACGGTAGGAATAGAGGTCACTGCCCCAGCCGTACGGCGTCGTTCTGCAGAATGCCGTGCGGACGGTCAGCTCGCCGTTTTCATCAAACTGCAGCCCCTGCAGTTCCAGATCGCCGTCCATGTATTTCCATGTGAAGTAGAGCGTCAGAACATCGGTCTCATCGCCCTGCTCGAAATGTGCAGAAACACGCTGCATGCCGAACATCGGGTCACAGAGATTTCTCTCCGCCGCCTTGTAGTCGTTTTTCTTCAGCCATTCGGGACCTTCGTATTTCTGATAATACCATGGATTATCTTCATTTTCACAGTACCAGCCGTCATATTTTTCCTGCTTCAGCACGGGAATCTGCACGGTCCTGCCCGTTCCGTCCGTCCGTTCGATGCAAAGCGTATCCGGAAGAGATGCCCGGAACGCTTCCGGATCCTTGGTCAGCATGTCCGGTTCGGGTTCCCAGTCGTAGACCCACTCGGCACGCTCTTCTATTTCTTCCAGATCATAGTAATAGTCCGTATCGAGATGAACGCCGCGGATGACCGGATCCTCTTCCGGCGGCTGCTCGCCGCTGTCCTCCGGCATCCATTCACCGGAGAGCGCGCCCTTCGGCAGTTCAAAGCGGTAGGCATAGATTTCTTCTCCGCCGCCGTAATCATTTTCGTTACATATCGAAGTCCTGACTGTCAGCTTTCCGTTTTCATCCAGTTTCAGACTCTGAATTCCAAAAGGGGAATCCGCTAACTCATACAGCGTAAAGTAAAGCACAAGGACATCCGTGTCATTGCCCTGTCCGAATCTCGCTGATACATGGCTCCATTCCCGGTCAGGATCTCCGCTGCAGAGCGTATGCTCCGCCGCTTCGTATTTCGTCTGATTCACCCACTCGGGATACGATAAAGCTTCCCAGTAGTGATCTGTCCTTAAAGTGTTTTCTTTCAGCACAGGGATCTTCACAGTCTGACCGGATTTGTCCGTCCGTTCGATGCAGAGCTGCTCCGGGAGCGAGAGTTCAAATTTCTTCGAATCGTCCTCATCGAGCATCACCCGTTCCAAATCCTCACCATCCATCATATAGGCGTGAATCTCAGAAACCATCCAATCCCAGTACTCATCCATCTGCAGCCCGATCTCACGGATGACATTCGGGGAATACTGCGCGATCAGCCCGTAATTGTAAAGTGCCTTACATACCCGGATGAGCGCCTCGTCTCCGCTCTGCTCCGCTAGATACAGATACTGCGTCGGGCGGAAATCACAGGGTCCGAATTCCGGCTCTTCCAGCACGATCGTTTCGCCCAGATCCTTCACATTCACCGTACGCGACATCCGGAACCCGTTTTCGCCGTAGGGTGTGACAACAGCCGGTTCCCCGCCGAAGGTGCACGCTTTCAGATATTCCTCGGCCTCTTTGGCCGTGTATTCTGCTTTCGGTTCAAAGAACAGTGAGAACTGGATCTCCGACTGCAGCGAGAGATTCATGCCGGTGTACCGGACCGGAACGTTTGAAAATCCTTCCATTGTGACTTTCATTTCGGCAAGCGGCGGATTGTCTTCCGGAATATCCTGCTTCGGAAGCCCGTCCGTGTCGATGCCGGCATCCGCGGGGTGCTCCGTATCAATGCCGAAATATGCCTGTGCTGCACCGCCGTAGACGAGCATCGCCTTTGCAGCATTGTGATACGCACTGGATTCGCTGTCTGCGAGCAGCGTGTTCAGATAGGAGCAGACCGAGGTCTCCTTT
>JAGDBX010000050.1 GCA_018110935.1 Oscillospiraceae bacterium | reverse complement strand
TGCAATGAGGTTCCACCCGTTCCCATTCCGAACACGGCAGTTAAGCTCATTCGCGTCGAAGATACTTGGCTGGAGACGGCCTGGGAAAATAGATCGGTGCCGGCACAGCCAGAGAATTCCCTTCTCTGGCTTTTCCTTTTTTCGGGCCATTAGCTCAGTTGGTCAGAGCTCCCGGCTCATAACCGGTTGGTCCTGGGTTCGAGTCCCCGATGGCCCATTCAAAGCGCTTCGGTTCGTTCCGGAGCGCTCTTTTGTGCTGCCCTGCTTGAATTCGGGTTCTGAATGTGCTATAATAGAGGGGATTACGGAGGGATTTCTATGCTGATGAATCTGCATACGCACACGCGTCATTCCTATGACGGTGAGAATGTTTCTGTTGCCGACCGGGTGCGCGCGGCGAAGCTGCTCGGACTTCGCGTGATGGCTGTGACCGATCATGTGGAGGTGAACCGCTTTTACGCCGCCGATCATTACAACGCTGTCGAATCCGAGCAGTTTCTGTATCATTTCGGCAAAACCTTTGCGGATTCGGTGGATGAGACTTCGCGTGAACAGGCGCAGTGTGAAGGCCTGATCCTGCTGACCGGCGCGGAGCTCGGACAGATCACCTCGGATGTACCACTTGCGCGTCAGCTTTACGACGATCCCCGTGTGGATATCATTCTGGCCTCTGTCCATGAGATGCATGATATGCCGGATTTCTATTTTCTCGATTACAGCCGGATCGACATCGCAAAGCTGATCAGGGATTATTTTGAGGAGGCGCTCCGGACGGCCGCGCTGGACTGCTTTGATGTGTTTGCGCATCTGACCTACGGGCTCCGCTATATGCCGGGTCGCGAGCAGTTTGATCTCAGCCCCTATGAGCCGCTGATCGACGATATTCTGCGTACACTTGCCATCAACGGCAAGGCGCTGGAACTGAACGGATCCGGCCTGCGGAAGAAGCACCCGTATACCGATCCGGATTTCCGCTTCATCAGACGGTTCCGCGAGCTGGGCGGCAAATACCTGACAATCAGCACGGACGCGCATGAATCGGCATTTTTGGGATACCGGCTGGACGATCTTGAGGATATGGCACGCGCGGCCGGTTTTGATGCGCTGACCTACTATCGTCGGCATGAACCTGTCATGATGCCGCTCTGAGGTGAATACATGAGCATTTTCGATATTTTCAAAAAACTGGAATCGCAGCAGCCTGCCCCTGTGGGCCCGCCGGAATGGATCATCGCAGGGCTCGGCAACATCGGCGCGAAGTACGCGAATACACGGCATAACGCGGGCTTTCTGATGATCGACGCCTTTGCGGAGCAATCCGGCGCGAAGTTCGGAAAGCATCAGTTCCGATCCAATACGGCTATGGCGGAATGTGACGGAAAACGCTGTCTGCTCCTGAAGCCGGAAACGCTGATGAATCTCAGCGGCATGGCTGTCCATGAGGCGATGCAGTTCTACCAGATCCCGCCTGAGAAAACGATCATCATTTACGATGATATCAACCTCGATGTCGGCGGCCTGCGCATCCGCAAAAAGGGGAGCGACGGCGGTCACAACGGCATCAAGAATATCATTTATCTGTCCGGATCGGACGCGTTCCCGCGCATCCGCGTCGGCATCGGCAAAAAGCCGCATCCGGACTATGACCTTGCGGACTGGGTGCTGTCCGCCTTCACGGAGGAGGAGCGCAAAACGCTCGCAGATACCGCGAAAACCGTCTGTGATGCGATTCCGCTGATCCTGTCCGGACGCATTGATCTTGCCATGAGCCGGTATAACGCCGGAAAAGCGAAGCCGGCAGCCGAATCTGCCGGAAACGGAGAATAATCATGCGCTTTTTTATTGACGCCTGCGAATCGCTGCCGGCGGTCAGGGAGCTGCGGCGCCTGATCGGGAAAAAGGTATCGCCGCTTTCTCTGGTGGGCGTGTCGCAGATTCATAAGGGTCAGATCCTGCTGACGCTCTCGCAGGATGCCCCGCAGCTTGCGATCGTGCCGGATGATGCCGCCGCCCGGCAGCTCTGTGAGGATATCAACTTCATGGCGGGAACGCGGACCGCTTATCCGTATCCGGCAAAGGAATTGAATTTTCTGGCATCCGCCGGGATGTCGCGTGAATACGAGCAGCTCCGGATCAGTGCGCTTTCCGCGCTGCTTTCCGGAGAATGCCGCGTAATTGCGGCTTCCGCGGAGGCTGCGATGCAGTTCACGCTGCCGGAATCTGTCCTGCGCGAACGGACGGTCGTGCTGAAAGCCGGCGAAAGCTATGACCGCGATCAGCTGGCCGATGCGCTGACAGCGCTCGGATATCTGCGCTGTGAGCAGGTTGACGCACCGAGTCAGTTTTCGGTGCGCGGTTCGATCGTGGACATCTTTTCACCGCAGTATCTGATGCCGGTCCGGATCGAGTTCTGGGGTGATGAGATCGACAGTATGTCGTGGTTTGAACCGGAAACCCAGCGCCGTACCGATCAGATCACCGAATATTCCGCTGCGCCGGCGGTCGAGGCGCTGCCTGATGCGGCAGTCCTCGCCGACCGGCTCGACGCGCTGTCGAAAAATCTGCGCGGAAAACACGCCGCAAAGCTGAAGGATTCGCTTGCCGCGGATGCGGACAAGCTCCGCTCCGGCCTGACACTGCCGAATATCGACCTGTATTTTCCGCTGCTCTACGATCAGCCGGCGACGGTATTTGACTACTGCGGCGGCGTCTGCGCGATCTGCGAAACGCCTGCCGTGCTGGACGCGCTGCGCGGTCTGACCGACCGGACGCGCGAGGATATCAAGCTGCTGCTCGAAGACGGCGTGCTCTGCCGGCAGCTGTCGGAATACTGCCTTGACGGCACGGCGGTGCTGCGGAAGGCAAAGGAATGTACGCTTTACTGCCTCAACGCGTTTCTCGCGAGCACCTCGACCTTTGACTTTCAGAAGACGCTGTCCGTCGAGGCGGCACAGAATGCGCCGTGGGGCGGCAGCACGCGGATCCTCGCGGACGATCTGGCCGAGCTGATCAAGCGCGGCTTCCGCGTCATGGTCTGCGGCGGAACGGAAAAGACACTTCCGATCCTCATGAATGACCTGCAGTCGGGCGGTATTCCCTGCGCGATCGCGGATGCGGATTCCGAATGTGAAGCGGGCAGGGTGCTGCTGACGGTGAGCGGTCTCTCCGGCGGCTTTGAGTATCCCGCTGTCCGGTTTGCCTGTATTGCGCAGAGCAAGACACAGAGCACTGTGCTGCGCAAGCGGCGGTTCAAGAAGGGACAGGAGATCCGCGCCCTCTCCGAGATCGCGGAGGGCGATCTGGTCGTTCACGCGGCACACGGCATCGGGCGCTTTATGGGCATCCGGAAAATGGAGCTGGAGGGCGTCGCGAAGGATTATATCACGATCCAGTACGCCGGCACCGATGAGCTCTATGTACCGGTCACACAGCTCGATCTTGTCTCGCGCTATATCGGCGGCAAGGAGGATGCCGGCGTTAAGCTGAGCAAGCTCGGCTCGCCGGAATGGCAGAAAACGCGCGCAAATGTCAAAAAATCGGTGCGCGATATGGCCGCGCAGCTCATCCGGCTCTATGCGGCGCGTGAAAAGGCGTCGGGCTTTTCGTTTGAGCAGGATGACGAATATCAGCGCGAATTTGAGGCGCGCTTTCCGTATGTCGAAACGGCCGATCAGCTCAGAAGCACCGCCGAGATCAAGGCGGACATGGAGCGCGGCCGCCCGATGGACCGTCTGCTCTGCGGCGATGTCGGCTTCGGCAAGACCGAGGTCGCGTTCCGCGCGGCGTACAAGTGTATTCTCTCCGGCAAACAGTGCGTGCTTTTGGCGCCGACAACGGTTCTGGCGCATCAGCATTATGAGACTGCGCTCCGGCGCTTTGAGTCCGCGCCGGTGAACATCGAACTGCTCTCGCGCTTCCGTTCCAAAAAGCAGCAGACCGAGATCCTGAAAAAAACGGCAAACGGCACGGTCGATCTGCTGATCGGCACGCACCGCCTGCTCTCAAAGGATGTGAAATTCGGTTCGCTCGGCCTTGCGATCATTGACGAGGAGCAGCGGTTCGGCGTGGCGCACAAGGAGCGCTTCAAGGAGATGTTTCACGGCATTGATATGCTGACGCTCTCCGCGACGCCGATCCCGCGCACGCTGAACATGGCACTTTCCGGCATCCGCGATATGAGTGTGATCGAGGAGCCGCCGCAGGACCGTTATCCGGTGCAGAGCTTTGTGCTGGAATACAATGCCGGACTGATCGTGCAGGCGATCACGCGCGAACTGAAGCGCGGCGGACAGGTCTACTATATCCACAACCGTGTGGAGACCATGGTGCAGTGTGCGGCCAGGCTGCAGGAGATGCTGCCGGACGCGCGTATACGCTACGCGCACGGCAAAATGAATGAGCAGGAGATCAGCGAGATCTGGCGGCAGCTGGTCGAGCATGAGATCGACATTCTGGTCTGCACCACGATCATCGAAACGGGCGTGGATGTCCCGAATGTCAACACGCTGATCGTCGAGCAGGCAGACCGCTTCGGGCTGGCGCAGCTCTATCAGCTCCGCGGCAGAGTCGGGCGGTCAAACCGCCGTGCATACGCATATTTCACTTATCACCCGATGCGTTCCTTGAGCGAGATCGCGGAAAAACGCCTTGCCGCGATGCGCGAGTTCACGCAGTTCGGAAGCGGCTTCCGCATCGCGATGCGCGATCTGGAGATCCGCGGTGCCGGCAGTATTCTGGGCGGGCAGCAGCACGGACAGATGGAGCAGGTCGGCTATGAAATGTATCTGCGGATGCTGAATGAGGCGATCGCCGAGGAAAAGGGTGAGACGCCGAAAACGCCCGCGGCCTGCGCAATCGACATTCAGGTCGAGGCGCATATTCCGGAGAAGTATATTTCCAGCATGACCTCGCGCCTTGAGGTCTACCGCCGCATCGCGCTGGTGCAGACACCGGAGGACAAGACCGACATGATAGACGAGCTGATCGACCGCTTCGGAGAGCCGCCTGTCAGCCTTGTCAATCTGATCGATGTCTCGATGCTGCGCAACACGGCGGCACGGCTCGGGATCCCCGAGATCTCGCAGAAGCGCGGCGCGCTGTTCTTCACGGTCACCAGGCCGAACCCGAAACAGCTTTCCGCGATGATGCGGAAGTATTTCGACCGCATTTCGTTCAATGACCGGCAGGCGCCCTATTATGTCGCGGTGCGGCTGATCAAGGGCGAGCTTGCGGTTGACCTGATGCGGAATGTGCTCCGGATCTTTTCGGAGAATGACACGAACGAATCAGCACAGTGAATCACAGAAAGGGATCCCCCGCAGGCATACGCCGCGGGGGATTCTTTGTCTGATGCCGTTACTCCGGCGCAGCCTTATGCCGCGTTGATGAAGTAGCAGAAGCTCACGGTGCCGGCGTATTCGCCGATGCCCTTGACCGTGACGGTCGCGGTACCGGCATTGATGTTGTTCTTGTAGGTCAGTGTGAAGTCGGTGTTGTATTTCAGCTTGGTGTCGCCGGAGCGGACACTGATGTAATTGCCGACCTTGACAGCCTTGCCGGTGTACGCGAAGTCGGTCTGTGAGAGCGACACGCTGCCGATCCTGCCGACGACGGTGCTGGCCGCGCTGCCGTATGTGCCGTACTTTGTGCCGGCGGCACTCGCGATGTAGGCGCGGACGCGGACATACCATGTCTCGCCGGCCTTCGGGTAGGTCTTGAGGTCAACATAGGTTCTGGACGCGTCAACAGAGGTGGAGTGCAGCGTGGAGCCGGTGAAGGATGCGTCCTTGCAGTACTGGATCTGATAGCCCTGCGCGTTTGCGACAGCCGCCCATTCGATGTGCAGTCTGCCGTTTTTCGTGCTGAGTTTCGGTGCCGCGGCGACTGCGGGGGTGATCGTGTAGGTCTTTGTGATTCTGCCGCTGTACATGCCCTTGCCGATGACCGTGACCTTTGCGGTCTTGATGCCGCACTTTACATTGTCTGCGTAGCTCAGGGTGAAATCGGTGCCGTATTTGAGCGCCTTGCCGTTGTATCTGACCTTGATGTAGCTGCCGGTCTTGACTTCCTTGCCGGTGTACGGGAAGGAGGTCTTGGAAAGCGTCACATTCTCAGCGGAGAGCGGGACAGAGCCTCTGGTGAAGTAACCGGGCGTTCCTTCTCCGTCAATGCGTGCGTATTCCTTATCGGTGTGCTGTGCGTCATATGTCGTGCCGTTTCCGCCGGTCAGAGCAGGGCATCTGCTGAACATGTTTGTCGAATCCCCGACCGCGTCGGTTTTCCATCTGTCTGAGACCGTGATTGTCTTCAGTGCAGCACACCCATCGAACATGCCATACATATCCGAGACCTTCGAGGTATCAAACGAGGAAAGCTCCAGTTCGGTCAGATTCTTTGAAAGGGAAAACATATATTTCATACTTTTGACATTGGAGGTGTCAAATCCGGAGAGATCGAGGTGTTTGAAGTAGCCGCTGAACATCATCGTCATATCGGTCACCTTGGATGTGTTGAACGAAGAAAGATCGACTGTCTCCAGTTTGCCGCATCCCATAAACATCCAGCTCATGTCCGTGACATTGGAGGTATTAAAGTTCGAGAGGTCCAGATAAGGAATGCGGTATAATTCCCGGAACATGCGCGCCATGGAGGTGACCTTTGATGTTTCGAAGCTGCTGACATCCAGATCAATGAGCTGTTCGCAGCTGGCGAACATCGCAGTCATGTCCGTGACATTGGAGGTGTCAAAATGCCGCAGATCAAGTGTTTTTGCGTAGCATCCGGCGAACATGCCTGCCATGTCGGTCACTTTAGAGGTATCAAAACTGCTGATGTTCAGTGAAAGATAATCGCCGGAAGGAGCATAACTAGGGTATTCGTATCCGAGTCCATCAAACATGCAGAACATTGTTGTGACATTGGAGGTATCCCAGCCGGACAGATCCAAAGCGTTCAGATATCTAAGTTCTGAAAATGTGCTGCTCATGTCTGTGACCTTTGATGTGTCGAGCCCGCTGACCTTGAGCGTTTCCAGACGGTTCAGTCCTGCAAACATGCCGGACATATTCCTGACACGGGAGGTATCCGCACCTCTGAGATCGATCGTTGTCACCTTCTTCCAGTGTTTCACTGTATTGTAATGGTAAGAACCATCGGGGTCTATCTCATAGCCCTCAAACAGCCTGCTGCAGTCTTCCGGGAAAGTGCAGCCCGGATCCGCAAAGATAGATGTCACATTTTCGTTGTCGCGGTATGCCCAGATCTGTTCCTTGGTCACATCGCCGCTGAGCGTCAGCTTTCCGCTTGTGTCCAGCGTGACCGTGCCCGCCGCGGCGTCCGCCGTCAGGGATGCGGAGAAAATGCCTGTTCCGAGCAGTGCCGCACTCAGCATTGCTCCCGCCGTCAGTTTTTGCCATAGTCTCATCGATAGTTCCTCCTCTTTCATGTTTGATCGCATGTGTATCGGATCAATCTTCTGCGCAGTCAGATTCATCCGGCAGGGGGGGGGACTGCCACGCGGGATCCATGCTTCCCCCGCGATAATTCTATTATACTGCAAAGACTGCACTGCGGCAAGCCGGAAGAAAATGCCGTAGCGATTTTGCGATGAGATTTCATCTGATTTTCTCCGGAATTCTCCTGATATCTTTCAAATTCAATGATAATCACAATTTGCAAAATAATACTAATCTCACACATAAAACAATCGTATTATCTGAGAAAACATATTCAGAAAAAGCCGTTGCTGTATATCGGTTGATCATTCTGCCTGTTTGTGGTATAATAAATGCAATTCATTCGAAAGGAAGATATCTGTTGTATCTCAGGGAAAAGCTCGTAAAGGCGCTCAGGATCAAGAATGTCGTACTGACAGTCCTTGCGGTCCTTCATCTGCTCATGGATATTGATTCGCTGACCTCTCTGGCCGGCATTTACTGGGGCGACTGGGATACGGTCCTGCACGCAAAGCGGACCGTACCCTCTGTCATCGGCCTCATTGTCAGCCTCGCGGTACTGCTCCTGACCGGCGCCTCCCGCCGCCTGATCGGTGATGCACAGTTTTTCTCAGGCTATTTTGAAGGGGATCTGGACGGGGTCGTTTCCTGCGGCGATCTTGCGGAGGCCACGGGCAGAAGTCCTTCAGTGATCCGGCTGAAGCTCCGGATCGCCCGGCTGCTTTACATGAAGCGTTTTTCGCTTGTCCGCCAAAACGGCGAAACCGCCGCGCTGCTGGAGAGCAAGACAGCGCTCTGTGCGTGCAAAGGCTGCGGCGCGCGGATCGAAAAGCGCATTTACTTTACCGGTATCTGCCCGTACTGCGGCGGCTCTGATCTCTTCGCGAAGGTTCTGTCCGGCGACCGCTTTTACAGCATTTCCAGCACGGTCAAGGCCGGCCGCCGCAAACCGGAATATTATCAGGGAAAGCGCCTGACAGAAAAGAAGGTGTGGTTTGTTACGCTGTTCTGCCTCAGCATCGCCGTTTCTGTGATGCTGTTCTGTCTCATGGCAGGGGCGGCGCGGCATCTCAATGATGAGCAGTACATCGTGCAGGAGATTTTCAAGCCGGAAAACCATGCTTCCCGCCGGATCATCACAAACCGCCTGATCAATGAGATGTCATGGAGCTTTGTGTGCATCTGCGGCCTGATTCCGGCCGCGCTGAGCCGTATCGGGCGCCTGCACAGTCTGGCAACGGCGCAGGCGTGTTCCGTATGCTTTGCCAAAAGCGACAAACCGTTTGTCAGAGCGGCCGCTCTCCCCGGCATCACGGGCAAAGCCGGTTCTGACCGGAAACGGCTCCGCAGTGTCAGCAGAGCGATCCGACTTGGCTATCTGCAGCACTGCACACTGGAAAAGCATGAGGAACCGGAGGTCGCGCTCGCGAAACAGATCACGAAAGACGCCTGTCCGAACTGTGCAGCACCGATCGTCGGGGCGGCTGATCTGCACTATACCTGCAGGTACTGCGGCAGCCGCATTATGGATGCAGTGCAGAAGAAATGAAGCGGAAAGCCCCCGCCATCAGGCGGGGGATTCGTTGCAGTTTGGTGGGGGTGGTCACGACCGGAACAGCTCGCGGATCATCATCGCACCGCCGGCAAATGCCATGCCGAACATGATGATGAAGTTCCATGCGCTGGAGGTGTGCCACTGGATGCTGACGCTCATCAGCACTGCGGCCAGGATGATCACGATGCCGACTGCGATAAACAGCCAGCCCCAGAGCTTGCGGTCACAGAGAAAGAGCAGCGCAATGCCGATCAGCAGCGGGATCATGATCGTGCCGTTCGGGATATTGATGCCGCCCAGACGGAAGATCGAGCCGCCGTAGCCCCATGTGGAAGTGACGGTCAGATTCTGGAAGATCATGAACATACCTGCGCCGAACAAAAGCAGGCCGCAGAAAAAACGGAGCAGCTCATTGCCTTCTTTTTTGCGGGCACTGCGTGCACCGTCCATGCCGTTCAGGATCTCATCCATCGCGCTCTCCGGCTTGGATTTTTTCCCGGATGATGCGGACTCTGCCTCGTGGTAGAGCGTGTCGTATGCCTCGTCAATGCTTGTTTTCTTCTGCTCGCTCATTTCAATTCCCTCACTTTCCCATCACAGATTTCAGCTGATTGTCCTTCAGGCGCGGAACGATCTGTTTTCTGCCCCTGAATCAGATATAATATACCATATTTCGCAATATTTGTCAAGTATTCCGGTTAATCAATCATCCTTAAGCTGTCCGGCAGCGGAATCCTCTTTTTTTGCTGTTTTTCCTCTGCAATTCTGCATATTATACAGTTTTGATGAAAAATCTGCCGATGCATCATCGGGCAGATCCAATGAATATCGCAATATCTACGCGGTTTTCCGCATTTCTTCATTAGACAGACCGCACCTGTTCGTGGTATGATATCATCAGATAATAATTCCCTTTTTTCTGCATTATTTTTTTTCACGGCGACCCCGGTTTCCGGAAATGACTTCCGTAGACTATGATTAGGGGGTGATCTACATGGATTCTGCAGCAGAGCGTCTTCCTGCCCGCGTCAGTGAAGCAAAAACCGACAGCAAGGCGGCCGACGCGCTGATCGCGGATTATATGCCGTTCATCCGCGCAGAGACCGCAAGGTTTCTGAAGCGGCAGCCGGACGACAGCGATGACGAACTGAGCATCGCCATGTTCGCGTTCTATGAATCCATCCGCAGTTATTCCAGACTGCGCGGGTCATTCCTGAAATTCGCCTCTGTGCAGATCAAAAGCCGGCTGATCGACTTCTACCGCAAAGAGAAGCGCAGCCGCGGGCAGATCTCACTCTACGCCGCCGGCGAGGATGAGCAGCCCCTGATGGACACACTGCCGGACAAAGAGGATGCCTACGCGAATCTGGAAATGCGGGAAGCGACAAGGCAGGAGATCGAGGAGCTGTCTGCGCAGATGCAGCAGTTCGGTGTCTCTCTGCCGGATATCAGCGAGAATTCGCCGAAGCAGCACCGGACGCTTGACATCTGTCAGCGGGCAGTCTGCTACGCGCGAAGCCAGCCTGCACTGCTTGAGGAGTTTCTCCGGACAAAGAAGGTCCCGCTCCAAAAGCTGGCCGAGGGTGCCGGCGTCGAACGCAAGACGCTGGAGAGGCACCGGCAGTATCTGGTCGCTGTTCTGCTGATCTGCACGAACGGCTATGAGATTCTGCGCGGTCACATCATGCAGGTGCTGAGAAAGGGGGAGCAGCCGTGAAGTATCTGGTTATGGAGTGTCACGCGGGTTATGCTGTCCTGATGGATGAAGCGTCACGCTTCGTGAAGGCAGCCAATCTGCATTATGAAGTCGGTCAGACCGTGACGGCGCCGGTTCTGATGGAAGAAACAAAGCCGGCCATCCGCCGCAGTACGGTTGTCCGGATCGCCGCCGCAGCCGCCTGTCTGGTTCTGCTTTCGGGCATCGGCCTCAAGGTGTATCAGAACCGGAGAAAGGCGCGTTCCAGTATCCGGCTCTGTTCTGAGCTCGAATTTGAAATGCAGCTCAACAGCGCGGGAGAGATCATCCGCATCAGCAGCAGTACGGAGAGCGGTCAGGCGATGCTTGACAGTGTCAGCGTCAGGAAAAAGGATATGGCCGAGGTCGTCGGCGAGCTGCTGACGCTCCAGCGTGAGCAGGGCTATATCGCCGAGGGCGAGACGGTCAGCATCTATATTGATTCGGAAGACGAGCAGAAATACGAAGAATACAAGAGCGGCGTTGAGACCGAGGCGGAAAAGCTGAACCTTCTGGTCAGCGTGCAGCCTCCGCAGCCGCCGCATGAGCACGAAAAGGGCGATCCTCCGGCAGAGCCGCCCGGGATCGGCAGCGGGCTGACACCCGGCGGAGCGGAAGAGCCGCCGCAGGAAGCGCTGCACACCGTCCATGACGCGCCGGAGCCCCCGCAGCCGCCGGAGGGCACAAAGCATGAAAAGCATATCACGCCCGCAGGCCCGGGCAGCACGGTAAAACCGGAAACGGGTACCGCCGTCCGGCATCCGGATCCGCCCGCGGAGCACGGCACTGCGCCGTCTGCGCAGTCTGAACACACCGAACCGCAGGTTACGACGGAAACGCAGCCGGCAGACACGCCTGTCCCGCCGGAAACACCGGATCTGAGAGGCCTGCCGCATACCGATCCGCCGCACCGCGCAGAGGATGACACGCCCGCAGAGCCGGAGGCCGGAGAACCCGAAACTGTGATGCCGCCGCATGAGCAGCATGACACGCCCGGGCAGCCGGAACAGCCGGCGCTGGCCGGAGATACAGAATCTGACACGCAGGACGAACTGCCTGTGTCAGATACCACAGACGAAACTGAGACCGTCATTTCGCCGGAGCCGCAGGATACACCTGCCGAGCATCCGGAGCCGCATCCGCCGATTCCGCAGGCGGCAGAAAGACCGCATATCTGAACGATCAGCAGGCCAATGTCGGAATGCCGCTTGGGGGGAACCTGCTGTCAGAGCGCGGGCGCGAATATAAAAGACATCGCGCAGCTGCCGCCTGGCTGATTTTCAGCATGAGGCTGTATCGCAAATCTGTTTCACCGAAGCGGATTTGCGATGCAGCCGCTTTTATTTTCATTCCGATTCCGAAATCTCAAAAAAATTTCCGCGTGACCCCGTTTTCCGGTGAGGGACTCCGTAGACTATAGACAGAAGCCGGTCAAAGAAACGGCTTTCGCCCCCGCAAAGGGGAGCAAATCTATTTGAAAAAGGAGTCTTTTGTCATGAAATCCAAGAAGCAGATCATCACATTCGTTGCTGCTCTGACTGCGCTGTCCATCGTGACCGGCGGTGCCGCATTTGCTGCACAGCTGAACGCTGAGGACACCCAGGTCGCAGAGCCGGTCGCCGTTGAGGAGATCGAAGAGACCGAAGCGGCTGTTGAGGAGACCGAGGCTGAGGCTGAGGAAACCGAAGCTGCTGAAGAGGGCGAAGAGGTCGAGGCCGAGACCGAGGCTGAAGTCGATGAGACCAAGCCGGCAGGTCCTGCGGAACTCGAGGACGGCGAGAAGCCGGAGCCCCCGGTCGCTCCTGAAGAGGGCGAGAAGCCGAAGCATGTCGGCAAGCGCGAGATCGCTGAGTTCGTTGCGGAAGTGTTCGATACCGAGTCCATGGACTTCAAGTCTGACGAGGCAAAGACCGCTTGGTTCGAATTCGTCGAGATGTATCTGACTGTTGAAGAAGCGCCGGTGCCGCCGGTTGCTCCTGAGCTCGAAGACGGTGAGAAGCCGGAGCCGCCGCAGCCGCCTGTCGGTCCTGCTGAGCTGGAAGACGGCGAGAAGCCGGAGCCCCCGCAGCCGCCTGTCGGCCCTGCTGAGAACGGCGAGAAGCCGGAGCCGCCGCAGCCGCCTGTCGGCCCTGCACATCACCATGTCCTTCCGGGCGAGACTACCGAGGCTGAGACCGAGGCTGTCGAGACCGAGACCACTGCAGCCGAAGAGGCTGAGTAATCCTCAATCCAATCTCCAAATTCGTTTTCAAGGCTGACCGCGCAAAGCCGGCGGCGCAGAAGTGCCGCCAACGCTGATCTGCGGCTTTGCACGGAAACGCCTTGGAGCAGCGGCTGTTTTGCCCAACTGAGCCGCTGTCATGCGCATCATCAGCCCCCCGCTCCTGATGCGTGCAATCATCTTGTTTTGAGACTGTTCAATTCTTTTTCAAGCCCCCACCCTTAAATAACGATGTTTGCCCGGTGCCGTGCAGTACCGGGCATCTTTTTTGCGGGCACGGTTTGCATTCTTCCGGCTTTTGTGGTATAATGAAAGCGCAGCGTTCGCTGCGGAGCAAAAACGCAGAATCGGAAAGGAGCACCGTCATGAGCTCGGATTACGCATCGGATTCCGCACGGTTTCCGCTATATTACAAAGTCAGAAACGACCACAGCATCCGTGTTTACATCGAAGAACAGAACAAATCCATGCACGCGCTGGGATATACCGAGCACAGCTTCGGACATATCGGCGTTGTGGCGGAGCGGACAGGCTATATTCTGGAGACGATGGGCGCGGATGACCATACCGTCGATCTCGCGCTGATCGCCGCGTGGATGCATGATCTCGGGAATGTCGTGAACCGCGAGGACCACAGCCAGTCCGGCGCTCTGATGACCTTCTATCTGCTTGATAAGGCAGGGTTCGCGCCCGAAGATATCGCGCCTGTCATCCGTGCGATCGGGAATCACGATGAAGGCAGCGGCGTTCCGGTCAGCGAGATCGCCGCGGCGCTGATCCTTGCCGACAAATCCGATGTGCGGAGAAACCGCGTGCAGGATGTGCCGGAGGATTTTGATATCCACGACAGGGTGAATTATTCCGTCACATCCTCCCAGCTGAAGATCAACCGCGAAAAAACTGCCATCAAGCTGAAGCTCGTGATCGATACCAGATACGGCGAGATCGGGGAATACTTTGAGATCTTCATGGAGCGGATGCTGCTGTGCCGCAAGGCCGCCAGATTCCTGAATCTGGAGTTTCATCTGATCATCAATGAGCAGACGCTGATGTGAGTGCGGCACGCTTTTCCCGGAGCGGTTTTCACTTGACAAGAACGGGAATTTATGGTATTATAATGGATGGGTTCATTTTGTTTCCCGTTCATACTTTTCAAATGGAAAGGAATCGAGCTTAATATGGTAACTGCAATCGTAGGCGGCAACTGGGGCGATGAGGGCAAAGGCAAGCTGACCGATGTCTTCGCCGAAGACGCGGATTTTGTCATCCGTTTTCAGGGCGGCGCCAATGCCGGTCACACCATCATCAATGAGTACGGCAAGTATGTTCTGCACATTCTGCCGTCCGGCGTCTTTCAGAAGGGTACGGTCAATATCATCGGACCCGGAGCCGCGTTCAACGCAGAGGCATTTCAGCGTGAGCTGGAGGAACTGAAAAAGGGCGGCGTTCCGACACCGGATATCCGCATCTCCGACCGTGCACAGCTCGTCATGCCTTATCATGTGCTCTTTGATAAGCTGGAGGAGCAGCGCCTGGGCAAGCACAGCTTCGGCTCCACGCAGTCCGGCATCGCGCCGCATTATTCCGATAAGGCACAGAAGATCGGCTTCCAGCTCGCGGAGCTCTACAACGAGAATCTCGCGGAGAAGGTCGAGCGTGTCTGCGTGATCAAGAACGCGATCATCGAAGGCCTGTATCCGAATGCCGAAAAGCTCGATCCCGCTGAAATTCTCGCTTACTTAAAGCAGGTCGGCGAATATGTCAAGCCGTATCTCTGCGATATGGCCGCGATGATGCGTCAGGCAGTCCGCGACGAGAAGGAGATCCTGCTTGAAGGTCAGCTCGGCGCACTGCGCGACATCACAAACGGCATTTACCCGATGACCACTTCCTCCTCGACGCTCGCGGGCTACGGCGCAGTCGGCGCCTGCCTGCCGCCGCATGAGATCCAGCGCGTCATCACGGTTGTCAAGGCTTATTCCTCCTGCGTCGGCGCAGGTCCGTTCACGACCGAGATCTTCGGTGATGAAGCGGATGAGCTGAGAAGACGCGGCGGAAGCGACGGCGAATTCGGTGCGACGACCGGCCGCCCGCGCAGAATGGGTTGGTTTGATGCGGTCGCGACGCGTTACGGTGTGGCGCTGCAGGGCACGACCGATGTTGCGCTCTCGCTGATTGATGTGCTCGGCTATCTGGATGAGATTCCGGTCTGTGTGGCTTACGAGATCAACGGTGTGCGCACGGAGGAATTCCCGAGCGGTGACCGTCTTGACGCCGCAAAGCCGATCTATCAGAAACTGCCCGGCTGGAAGAGTGACATCATGGGCATCACCGAATGGGATGAGCTGCCCGCAGAGGCAAAGGCCTATGTGGAGTATATCGAGAAGCTGATCGAATGCCCGATCACGATGATCTCGACAGGCCCTGACCGCAAGCATATGATCTATCGCTACTGATCCGAAACGAAAGCCCCCGCCGTACGGCGGGGGCTTTCTTGTGCTCAAAACGGGATTCTCAAGGGACATTTGTCCCTTGATCGGGGTATGGGGCGGAGCCCCATTATGATCATCGCGAAGCGATACATTTTAAGGGGGAGCCTCTATCGCAGGCTCCCCCTCTCGGCAAAACTATCCGCCGGATCGTTTTGCTCGATTCACCCCTGCCGAGCTCTTCTGATGCGGGGGGAGTGTTTCGCCGCCTGCGGGCGGCGACGGGGGCTCTGCCCCTCGACCCCGCGAGCTTTTGAAAAAGCTCGACCAAAACTTTTATTATGGGCGTACGAAACGATGCCCCCGCCTGTCGGCG
>JAGDBX010000049.1 GCA_018110935.1 Oscillospiraceae bacterium | reverse complement strand
TGCGCCCATAATAAAAGTTTCGGTCAAGCCTTTTCAAAGGCTTGCGGGTTCTTAGGGCAGAGCCCTAAGTCGCCGCCCGCAGGCGGCGAAACACCCCCGCATCAGAAGAGCTCCGAAAGGGGTGAATTGCCGCGCAGCGGCAAGAGGGGGAGCCCTGCGATAGAGGGCTCCCCCTAATATAGTATCGCTTCGCGATGATTCAGAATGGGGCTCTGCCCCAAGCCCCGCTCAAGGGACAGTGTCCCTTGAGAATCCCGTTATGAGGGCACGAAAGCCCTCAATAGTACTATTTGGCAAGCAGAGGCAGGTACTCTCACTGGTATCTGCCTCAGTCTGTCATCGCTGATTGCCTGTGACTGCAAACCGGTTTTCGATACAATTTTGTATGAATAGCCAAAAAAAGCAGGTGCCCCTAACGGTTATTCTGCTATTATTCCAGCCGGATTCATCTTGACATTGACGCTGCGTCAAGGTGTATAATAAGAGTGGTGATGGATATGCATGAAACCAAACATATCAGTGAGGTCTGTAAAATGCTTGATACGACCTCCCGTACGATTCGGTATTACGAACAGCTCGGTCTGATTCATTCGACACGGGAAACGCCCTCTGCGCCGCGCCGCCTGGATGCTGAGAATATCGAACAGCTCAGACGAATTCTGTTCCTCCGGAAAATCGGTCTTTCTCTGGATGAGATCGCGATTGTTTGCAGAGAAAAAAAGGACGCGGCAGAACTGATCCGGTCAAAAAGCGTTGTACTGTCCGGTCAGATCTCAGCACTGATGGAGCGTGTCAAACTGTTGAAACGTGTGATTGAGGCGGCAGAGAAAAACGAAGACATCTATGCGCTTGATCTGCAAAGAGAATCTGAGAAGCTGGATGCCTCTCATCTGAGAACAGCGGAAATCATCGTAAATCTGCTGCTGTCGCGCAGATTTGCGGAAATCACACCGTATCTCCAGCCTGAGGTCCGGGAACATCTGACGCCGGAACTCATTGAAAATGCATGGGCTAAGTTCATGGAAATGTGCGGTGCGTATGCTGCCGTGATTAAGCGGGAAACGGAAGGCGTCATAGTCAAGTATTATCTGCAGTTTGAGAAAAACGGTATCATGATCGTCATCCCGTTCGATGGCGAAATGCCGGCCGGACTGTTGCTGAAATGCTGGAATGAAAAGGAGCAATGAACATGTTTGAAGAAAGTGTGCTGAAACGCATTCAGGTGATGGAGCAAAGCGGAATCCGGATTGTCGGAGAAAAGGTGATCTATATTGACCCGCTCAGAATTGTCGGAGCGCCGCATGACGCAGATCTGATTCTGTTCACGCATCCGCATCCGGATCATTTTTCGCCGAAGGATGTCAAAAAGCTGATGAAGGACAGTACGGTCGTTGCGGCGCCGAAGAGCATGGCCGCCATGTGCAGATTACGACTTGGCAGAAAGCCGGTTCCGCTGCTGCCGGGAAAAACACAATTGCTCTGCGGCATTACGGTGGAGACTGTGGCAGCCTATAACCGCTTCAAGTTATTTCACCTCAAAGCGAGGAAGTGGCTCGGCTATATTCTTACGATCGGACAAACACGCGTTTATATTTCAGGCGATACCGATATCACTGAGGAAAGCAAAGCAGTTTCCTGTGATATTGCGCTTTTGCCGGTCGGCGGCGCAGGCTATACCATGAATCCGGAGCAGGCGGCTGAGCTCGCAGCGGCCATCGCGCCGCATACCGTGATACCCATTCATTACGGCAAACTGCTCGGCGGAGCAAATGCTGCAGAACGCTTCCGTGCAGCACTGGACAGCCGGATTGAAGCGGATATCCGTCCGACAGCGTTCAGTACGGTGATGGTTTCGATGTATCTCAGAGCAGCCGTGTTGATTTCTGCCTGCGGTGTGCTTGGTTATTTCATCGGAAAAATGCTTTGAATCCTGTGCTGACTCTGAAACAGAATGAGAACCTCAACCCTGCGGTTGAGGTTCCTTTTTGTCAGTACGGATCGGGAAAAAAGTGCCGGCGACGCAGTTTGGATATAAAGTGTTTCCGACGGTTTCATATTGATAGCTGCCGTCCCTTTGGCGGGTATGGGCAGAACCTGATCAGAATCATCGCGCAGCGATACCTTATTCGACAGTCTGTGAGGCCTTCTCAAGTGCTGTTTCCGCCTCCAGGATACATTGTGCATCTGCGGGCGTGATTCCGAGTTTGGCGGCCAGTTCCTCTGCGCCGCCGCCGTCGTTGACAATCTGATGCGCCCGGAGAATCAGCTCTGCTCTAGCGGCAGAAAGCGGCTGTACGTATTTTGCGTTCTGCGGCGGGAAATTGATGCGCTCCTCCTCAACAACGAGCGGTCTGTTCATCACACGCGCATTGATCGCCATGACATATTCACCGAGAAAGCCGAGAAATGCAAGCTGGATGCCGCCGAGGAAAAACTGACCGATCGTCGCAGGTGCGGAGCCGGCAAGAAAATCATTCCAGTTGAGCAGCTTCAGAATGATATACAGTATGCCAATCAGGAAACTGAATGCGGCGACCAGAAATCCAAAATAGGTCGCAAGCCGCAGCCCAACCTTCGTGTAGCTCGTAAAACCGACCATTGCAGCGTCATAGAGCGTGAAAAAATTGTTGTGGCTTTTTCCCGCGCGCCGCTTGGGCTGCTCATATTCGATCTTTTTGTGCTCAGGTCCGAGTTCTGCGATGATTCCGCGGATATACGGCTGCGGGTCGTGCAAATCCCGGAGCGTATCCACAAATTGCCTGTCATAGAGACCGAAGCCTGTAAACTGCTCGATTTGATCGCAGCGGCTCATCTTTTTGATCATTTTGTAGTAGAATCCGCGCAGCATGAAGATCAGCGGATTTTCTCGGCTCCGAGACTTGATGCCGATGACGATCTTGTAGCCCTTTTCCCATTCCCGCACAAACTTCGGGATCAACTCCGGCGGATCCTGAAAATCCGAACACATACATACTGTGCAGTCACCGGTCGTTTGCAGAAGCGCATGATAGGGCGAATTGAACTGTCCGAAATTCGTCACATTGAAAATTGCACGGACATTGGGATCCTCTTTGCAGATCTCCCGGATAATCGATCTGGTGCTATCCTTGCTTTTATTGTCAATGAACACGATCTCATAATCGTATTCGGAGCATTCTTTCCGCAGGATGTCGCGCACGGCCTCATAGATCGGTCTGACATTCTCCTCTTCATTGTAACAAGGCATCATTACAGATATTCTGCGTTTCAAACCGCCATTCACCTCTCGTTTCCATTCTTGCACGCAGTCACATCCCGGATCTTCACGGGAAAAGCCGCAGTTCCGCACCGGATCGGATTCTGTGCGCGTACTGCCAGCTTATGCACCAAATACATATTAATGCCGATCAGATCAAAGATCATATTACAGATCTGCATATTCCGTCTGTCTGCGTTTTTTTCTGGCTTCGACCGTTCGCCTGATTCCCTCTGCAAAGGAAATGTGCGGGACAAATCCGGTATCACGCGTCAGTGCGGAAATGTCCGCCTCCAGGTGCATGACTTGTCCGGGCGAATAGGGAACGGCACCGAATTCGACCGGAAGTGCGGGATCGACCGCATCACGCAGCATACAGACATAGTCGCGAAGGGGCCTTGCCTCGCCTGAACCGAGTACATAGACTGCATCGGCTGTCCCGGACTGTGCTGCAGCGAGAAACGCGTCTGCTGCGTCATCGCAATAAAGATAGTCCCAGATCTGCCGTCCCTCGGTCAGCCGCGGTTCCTCACCTGCAAGCAGCTTGTCGATCAGATCAGAGATCATAGAGCCCTTGCCCTGATAATCGCCGTAAACTGACAGAATGCGCATCCAGATGCAGTCGAGCCCGAGCTGTCTGCATCTGCTGCGCACCATGATGCCGGCACAGTGCTTTGCCATACCGTATCCTGTGACAGGAAAACAAGGCGTCTGCGGCGTCAGTGCAGCGTCATGCAAACCGTATTCCGCCTGCGAACCTGCACCGAGAAACACCCGGCAGCCAAGCCTTGCAGCTGACTCCGCGGCATCCAGTGCAGTCCGGATATTCTCCAGCTGTGCTTTCATATTGTCTCTTTCACGCGACTCTGTGTGTTTCCAGCCCAGATGAAAGAATGCATCTGCATGGCCGATCTGTGCTTCCAGACCGGCAAGCGCGTCAAGATCGCATTCTGCTGTGTGCAGCAGGGCATGTTCCGGAAGAAGTATACGCTTCCGGCTGCCGGGCCGCACGACAGCATAGACCGTGATGCCCTTTGTGACCAGCAGGCGGCAGAGCGCTGCCCCGATCACGCCTGTTGCGCCGGTCACGACTGCAGATCGGATCTCTCTCATCGTATTCACCTCAGGGATACACATACAGCACAGTTTCTGAAAGCGTGAAGGAGTGATGTCTGACCGCAAGACGGTATGCAGGAGCGATCTGTTTGATCAAAAGCGGAATTGAGAAGAAATCGACAGAATTGTGATAGATGCAGACTGCTATTTTGGGGCGGTGCTTTGCGATAGCATCCTTTGCGCCCGACAGCATCCGGTATTCATAGCTTTCGATGTCTGCCTTGATAAAGCAGTTTCCGCTTTCGATAAAGCGTCCGAGCGCGACGATGCTGCATTCCTCTGCGCCCTCTGCCTGCGTTGCAGACATTTTAGAACTGAATCCATTATTGACATCATCGTTCTCTACATAAATTGTGCTGTCGGTATCGCTCACGCCGCAGCGCAGACAGCTGACACGCTCGTCTGAGATATTCCATTCACGCTTGAGCCGTTCCAGACGGTACTGCAGTGCGGCAAAGTTCTGCTGATCGGGCTCAAACGCAATGATCTTTGAAAAAACGCCGTCACGCGCCCAGATATAGCGCTCAATCGAGTCACCGACATAGGCGCCGCAGTCCAGAAAGCTCTCGCCGACCGCCGCGCCTGTGAAGGGCAGCATACAGAAGTACTGATCACTCGTAATCAGATCCTTCCCGGGAAAGCGGCAAAGGATCCGGTTCTCAAGCATGCTGAGATAGACATGCTTGGATTCGGCATCATCCAGCAGGGAGTATGCCTTCATGACCTCCTCTTTGAACATACCGAAGATGGCCGCATCTATGCTTGAACATGCGATGCCCATCGCACTGAGCTGCGCGGTGATCGCAGAAAATGCTGCCGGCTGACCGGTGCAGATCATGACAAATGTGTCCTTGTCCGCGATCATCCTGTCTGCGGGAATAATCGGAATATCGCCGACGGTCTTGTTCTGCTTCGCGGGGTCATTGTCCACAAATGCCTCAATATGAAGCTGCGGGATTCGTGACAGTCCCTCGCGGAAGAGCATGGCGGTATTGCCCGCGCCCCAAACATAGACGCGTTTTCCGGTAATCTCAGGGAGATTAGAAAGAATTGCTTTGATTTTTTCCATATTATCCTCACTTTTCTGATTTCTGCTTATTTCATCTCATAGAGCGGTATCAGCATATTGTGCCGGAATTCTTCATCTGGAAGCGGCGGCGTCATGTATTCCAGCGGCAGCGATTCCATCTGCCCGTCGGAGCGTTTATAGGAAACCTGCTTGGGCGAAGCCGTCAGTCCGATCGGCGTCACTGCCTTGCAGATTACCGGACCGTCATAGTCCAGCACAGCGGCGACAGTCTCCTTCAGGTCGGCATTGCGGCTGACTGTAAAGGTTTTCAGTCCATATGCCTCCGCGACCTTTGCGACATCCGGCAGCGAGAGCCCGGAGCTGCTGTTGCAGGCAACGAAGTGGCTGCTGAAGATATTGGTCTGCGTCGCCTGGATCGCACCGTAGCCGTTATTTGCAAGCACAAAGATCTTAACAGGGAGCTGTAACCGGTGAATGGTCTCCAGTTCCTGAATGTTCATCACAAAACCGCCGTCGCCGTTGACACCGACTGTGCGCTTCCTGCCGGAAGCAAGGCAGGCGCCGATTGCGGCAGGCAGACCGTAGCCCATTGAGGCAAGCCCTTTGGTGCAGAAGACACGCTGCCCTTTTTTCACCTTGAATGCCTGCATCGAGATATCAATGCAGCTTCCAGAGCTGCCGGAGACATATACATCGTCCGGCGTCATCAGATCGGAGATCGTGTCGATCAGGCAGTAGGTGTTGACACAGTCCTCCTGCAGACGGTATTCCGGTCGGATAATCGGATAGGCTGCTTTCATGCGGCGCGCATAGTCAAGCCACTCTGCGCGTTCTCTGCGCACAATGCGGTCTGCATAGCTGAGTAATGTGCGGAGAAACACTTTTGCATCGCACTGAATGCTGATATCCGGGCGTACATTGATTTTGCTGAGCTCTGCGCGGTCAATGTCGACCATGATCCTGACCGCTTCTCTTGCAAAGCCGTCAAAGTTATAGCCGGTCTGAAGCAGGTTCATCCGCGCACCGATGCTCATGAACAGGTCGGAATTCTGCTGGATTAAGTTAGCGTACCGGTGGCCGAGGCCGCCCGGTCTTCCGAAATAGAGCGGATGTTCCTCCTCGATCAGGTCGATCCCGGTCCATGTTGTCAGCACCGGGATACCACGCAGATCGGTAAGCTGACGCAGCTCCTCCTGCGCACCCGCAAGCCGGATACCGTTTCCGGCAAGCAGCACCGGACGTTCGGACCGGTTCAGCCGCTCTATCACATTGAGCACGGCCCGTTCGACAGGCGGCAGCGGCGGATCAAAAGGTGTATAGCCGATAAGGTCTTCTTCCTCAACAACACTCGCCTGCACATCAAGCGGGATATCCAGCCATACGGGGCCTTTTCGCCCGTGCGTCGCTTCATAGACCGCACGCTCCATGTGATATCGGATCATGCCCGGATCGTCAACCAGTGCGGCATACTTCGTCATGGGCCTGACCGATGCGATGATATCGAGTTCCTGCATACCCTGCTGCCGCAGATGCTGATCCCGGATCATATCCAGCCGCTTGACCTGTCCGGAAATGACAATCATCGGCGTGGATTCGAGAAACGCACCTGCAACGCCGGTCAGCGCGTTCGTGCCGCCGGGTCCTGTCGTGACCATGAGCAGACCTGGCGTGCCGTTCACTCTTGCGTAGCCCTCTGCCGCGATGGCAGCACCCTGCTCATTCTGCATACAGACAAACTGAATGACCTGACTGCTGCCGAGCGAATCATTCAGGTGCATGGCGCCGCCGCCGGGCAGCATGAACATATGCTTCGAGCCTGTCTGTTCGAGGCATTTAATCACATAGTCCGATACCTTGATCTTCATGACAGCAGCGTTCCTCCGTCGTTAAAAAAGCTTTTGGTCAGAAAACCGATCTCCCTGCAGGATCTTGCTTCTGCCTTGAAAGCTGCGAACATCGCCTTGATCTCGTCGTTGAGCGCACTCCAGCCGCTTCCGATATTCAGCGACGGCAGCATCGGATCGGCATAGCTTTCGTTGTAAACCTCACTGAATCCGTCAAAGCCTGCGATTGCAGCGCCGGAAGCGCCGAGATACTCAAGCAGGCGCAGGCAGCAGATCACAGCGTTATCAAAGTATTTCCAGCCCGGTTTGACCGCGTGGTCATAGGCGATCTGATATTCGTCCCCTGCAGCGCTTCCGTTGATATTTGAAAGGATCACGCGTTTCACTGACGCAAAGATCTCGGGCTGCGCCTTTGATGCATAATCATATCGGGAGGGATTAACAAAGAATGCATAATCGTAATCAAAGCCCGGCAGCAGTGCATTCACCGCAATGACAATGCTGTCATGTGCTTGGATATAGGCATTCACCGCATCTCTGCACTGCACAGACTGTTTGCCCGGGGCGATCAGTACAATGCTCCTGCCCTGAAGCGCTGCGCGAAGCGCATCACACGCCGCGGAATCATCGATATATCTGCGCTGGTTTTCGAGATACTTGCTCTCCAGCAGATCATAGTCGTATCTGAGACGGTCTGCGGGCGGGAGTGAAGCAATGATATGCCGCATATCCCGTGCACCTGTACGGTGCTGATCGAGCAGATACGCAAGGTTGTTGACATGGCAGCAGTACAGTCCGGCGATAAAATACGATGTATTATAGCCCCACTTGTAGCGTTCCGTGAAATACACCATATATGTGTCGATTGCATCCATGATTGCATCGAGGTTATAGTGGCAGCCCTGTTTGCGGTTCAGATAGCTGACTGCGAGCTCCGTGGTGGTGTTTCCCGCGCCGCGTCCCATGCCGCAGAGGCTGGCATCGACCACGATCCCGCGGCTTCCGTTTGCGAGCAGCCGGACAAAATGCTGTGTCAGCGCGAAGGAGAGCTGCTGATTGTTGTGAGAATGGAAGCCCAGTTTCACAGCGGGGCTGAGGTGTGCATCCAGGATCCGCACGATCCGTTCCAGATCCTCCTCATACATCGCGCCGAAGGTATCCACAACGGAGAGGCACTCGGGCGCTGCCTGCGACATCGCATCGGCAAGCTCAATTAGCTCCTCATCGCTGTATGCAAGGGTGTTTGCCGCCTGATAAAATACACGGTAGCCCTTTTCACGAATCTGATTGCCGACCGCGATTCCCTCCCGGTGTCTGCCGTGCGGAAAGACAACTCTGACCGCGTCAACGCTTTTCCCGTCACAGGGCGGGAGATAGGAAAGATCGTATCTGTCCCAGTCGATCATGACAACATACACTCTGTTCGGATCCTTGTGGAGCAGATACGGCTCCAGATCGGAAGGAACATGATAAAACGCACTGCCCTCTGTGTGCTCACTGTTTTTCAGCCAGCCGCACTCGATGATATCGACCCGAGCCTCCGAGAGCTTTTCGATCATGCCGCGGATGGCGGCAGAACCGAACATCGAGTTTACAATATAACAGCCGTCGCGCAGTGTACAGTCAAGCAGCTGAATCTCAGCAGACATGATAACATCTCCTTACTGTGAACAGTTGTGATGAGTATAGTTTGGGGTGTGCCGACCAAGCGTCCGGAGCGCATCCTTTGGGCAGCTTTTGTATGCTGCATCGTCTGCGCAGGTTCACGGTCTCAGCACACCCGAAAAAGGGACTCATATTCCAGTACCATTATAGCACAAAAAACAGCCGGTGTCAATCTGCGATTTTATGTATCAGGTCTGATTCGGATAGATTCAGACGGGGATAAAATCTGTATGTCTTCGCCCCTTGCGTTCATCTGTTCAGAGGCCGGTGCCTCCATGACCGGTCTGCCGGAGTCCGTCCATCATCGCCGCTCAGTAATATTCCTTTGTGGCTTTTTCGGTAAACACCTCGTCGAAATGCCTGTCAGCCCATGAGCCTTTTTTGACTCTGACCGTATATTCCCGCTCCGGAAATACCATATTCGGGATTTCCTGCCGGGCAAACGCGTTCTCCCATTCCGTCAGTTCCGTTTCCTCCGGCACGGTCACCAGCCGGATGCCGCTGTCCTCAAACGCGTATTCGCCGATCTTTTTCAGATTTTTGGGCAGTGTGATCTCCTCCAATGCCTCGCAGAACGCAAAAGCAAACGGCCCGATGGATGTGACGGAATCCGGAAGCGCGATCTCCCTGAGCGATTCGCAGACGGAAAACGCCTCCGCGGAAATTTCTGTCACATCCCCTTTGAATATGACGCGCTCCAGCGACTCATCAAATGTAAAGCAGGAAACCGGAATCTCCCTGACACCCTCCGGGATCACCAGCTCTTTCAGATGCGGACAGTTTGAGTGCCGGCCGAGCTTTGTCAATCCGGCGGGGAGCGTCACGCTTTCCAGCGAAAAGGAACCTGCCAGCAGAAATCCGTAGTCGATGTCGTCATCGCTTTCAAAGCTCACATGTTTCGCTCTGCCTCTTGAGACGGAACAGAAGATGTCCGCGCCTGCCGGAATGATCAGATTTTCCTTTTCTTTTCCCGCGGCGGTCAGTCCGGCCAGGTCAGTCCGGCCGCCGGACTGCCTCAGAACAAAATCCCCGGATTCCGAGACGGTTTCCTGCTCCGGCGGATTTTCCGCGGAGGCTTCCCCGAACCGGATCCATACTGCCGGACGCACACCGCGCGGTGCGTATACAACCCCGCCGTATTCGCTGATATTGCCCTTCAGCCACGAGTCGCCGTCAACATTGGACGCGTGATCGCTGAATTTTCCGGGACTGCGCAGCCAGTAGCCCATGTTCGTTTCATCATCGCTTTCCAGAAACCGATCCTCATCGTCCCTGAAATACCGGTATGCTTCTTCTATGCTCAGCAGAAAGACGCTGTCGCCGTTCCGGCTGACGATCATTTCGCGTTCTTCCTCACTGAACGCTTCGTTCAGAAACTGATCGTTCAGCCATTCTCGGATCGCGCTGGATTCCCAGTAGCAGGCGCTCAGATCAAACATCCGGTCTGCAACCGAAGCCGTCGCTGTGAGATAGGCCTCCGAATCACTGACCGTCAGGACGCGCCATGCGGTGCGGCCTTTGTAATCTCCGAAATCAACGGTATCCCCGACACGGAAGCTTCCCGAGCGGAGCTTTTGCAGACTTGCCTGCCGCCTGCGTTCCGCGCTGTCCTGATAACCGTTCAGCTCAGCGAATTCCGCGATCGCCGCGTCATAATCGCCCTGCTCCAGCAGTCTGACGGCACGCTCATAGCGGTATTCCGGAGACTTTTTGTCCGTACAGGCGCAGAGCGCGATACCAAGCAGGAGCACAGCTGTCGCGGCCGCGAATCGTTTTCTCATGTTCATTCCTTTCACCGCAGACTGCTGCGGATAATCAGAGCGGGAGCCGGTCAGAAAACCGGTTCCCGCTGTCAGTGTCAGTCTCTTGTATTGAACGGATCCAGCGCGCCGCCGGTGCTGCCGATCCCGCCGGAGATCCCGCCGGAGATCCCGCCGGACGACGGGCCGCCGCCCTGATTCGCGCCGGGGATCGCCGTGCGTTCTGTCTGCTTATGCGTAAACAGATCATTCCGCCCCGCGAGCCGCAGGCCGTCCTGCCGCACATACTGCGCAGCGCCGGTCTGCTGTGCCACGCTTCTCAGCTGAGACAGCAGCACCGCGATCGTAATGCCGCCGATGATCAGTGCGATGATCGCGGAGATCAGCGGATTGCTGCCGTTCTGCGAGAGCGCACCTGTAAGGAACCAGCACGCCGCAAAGGCGATCGCCGTCACAAGGAAGAAAATACGCCATGCCTTGCCCTTGTCAGAGGGCAGATTCCCGACAAATTTACCGGTCTGTCCGTTCATGGCAAAGTGATACTGATTGCCGTTCCACGAGGTCGTCAGCATCCAGACCGGGTAGAGCGCGTATTTTGCCTTGCCGGCGTTGAGCGAGATGTTCTCGGATTCCGGCGTCACGCTCGAATAGCCCTGCACGGTTGCGCGGAAGGCCTGCTTTGTGCTCTCGCGCATCCGCGTGTTCGCGCGCTCCGCGCTCTGCTCAGCGGAGACATCGTAGCGGTCGGCGAGATAGCCCGATAGATACGCCGTGCGGAAGGCCTGCGCCGCCGAGAAATCAAAGGGCTCCAGCGATTCCATCACCGTGTCGTCCATTTTTGTGGAGCCGTCCACGGGAACCCGCTCAAAGTCGATCTGACCGGAGCGCGTGACGGTATAAAAGCTGGTTTCGGTGTATGAAAAGCCCTTGTCCTGCCATGTGCGGACCTTTTTGGCCTGATAGCGCATATTGCCGTCCGCTTCCGCGTCAAAGAGCCAGACGGGGACATACACGCCCTTGATCTCGTCCAGCTGGCTCTGGCTCTTGAACACGCGCGGCAGCAGGCGTTTACCTTCATAATGCTGCAGAAGCGCCTTTTTCGCCGCCTCCTTGTCCAGCTTGAAGGGAATGATGAAATCGGGCTTCAGGTCGCCGGCGAAGTTGCCGGTCATGATGATCGGATTGCCGCAGTACGGGCAGCTGGAGGCGGAAGTCGTCTCATCTGTCACGATCTCGGCACCGCAGGATTCGCAGTGATAGGCACGCATGCCTTCTGTTTCACCGCTGCCCCATTCGCTGCCCGCGGGCTGCTCCCAGTGCGTTTCGCCGTCTCCGCCCGCTGTCTGCGTCAGTGCATCGTCATAAGACTGCAGGGTTTCAAGATCGAATTCCGTTTCACAGTAGGGGCATTTCATGGACTGTGCCGTGCTGTTCCACTCAATTTTACCGGTGCAGTTCGGGCACTTGTATGCGATCAGGTCTGCCAAGCTTCATCCCTCATTTCATAAAAAGAACTGTGCGGTACAGCACAGAAGCCGCTGTACCGCACAGCCTGTCATTTCTGAATCAGTTTGCCGCGTCGTTGTCGTCGAATACATCGCCGCACTCAGGGCAGAATTTCGGCGGGTTTGCCGGATCCTCCGGCGTCCAGCCGCACTTGTCGCACTTGTAGAGCGGAGCGCCGGCCGGCTTCTTTGCGCCGCAGTTCATGCAGAACTTGCCCTGGTTGACCGTGCCGCAGGCGCAGGTCCAGCCTGCCGCTGCTTCCGGCTTGCCGGCGCCGCAGTTCATGCAGAACTTGCCGGTGTTGACGGTGCCGCACGCACAGGTCCAGCCCTCTGCCGCCGCCGGTGCTGCGGGAGCAGCCGGAGCCGCGGGTGCCGCAGCCTGCTGCTGCTGGTTCATCGCGAAGAGCTGTGCCGCGTTGATGCCACCGGCCTGCTGTGCCATACCCATGCCCATGAACGCGGTCATCGCGCCGTTCTGGTTGTTGGCAGCGTCCTGCATCGCCTGTGCCTGTGCGGCAGTCAGCGTTGCGGCAGCCATGCCCGGGTTGCGGTTGATCGCAGCCATCTGCGCCTTTTTGATCATCTCGTGATCTTCCGGCGGAATGGTGACGGATTCGAGGGCGATCTTGACGATCGTGATGCCCTTGGTCTGCTCCCAGTTCTCACGGAGCGCGTTGTTCATCGCGTCTCTCAGCTCTGCGGTGTGGCCCGGCAGCTCGCTGTAGCGGACGCCCATTGCGGAGATCGCGGCGAATGCCGGATTCAGCGCGTCGAGGAACTCGCTCTTGATCTGCGAGAGGATGTAGTCTCTGGAATACGGCTCATTGTTGATCGGGCCGCCGAGATTCTGGTTGAAGAGCAGCGGATCGGTCAGGCGGTAGGTGAAGGAGCCGTGGCAGCGCACGGAAACATCGATGTCCAGACCGATGTTCTTATCCACCACACGGAACGGGATCGGCGTGGAGGTGCCGAAGAGGTTGTTGATGACCTCGCGGGTGTTGAAGTAGTAGATGCGCTGATAGTTGTTCGGGGAGCCGCCGTAGGAGAAGTTCTCCAGCGCCTTCTTGAAGGAGGCGATCAGGCCCTTGCCGAAGCCGCCCTCAAAGACGGTCGGAGCGACGGTGTTGTTATAAGTATAGCCGCCCGGCTCTGCGCAGATTTCAACAATTCTGCCGTCCTCGACGATGACGGCGCACTGGCCGTCCGCGACGACGAGCTTGCTGCCGTTCGTGATGACATTATCGTTGCCCTTGTTGTTCTTGGTATTCTGCACCTGTCCTCTGACCATGATCTGGTCATCCGGAATCCGGTCACAGTAGAAGTATTCCTTCCACTGATCCTTCAGCGCGTTGCTGAAGCCGCCAAGAAATGCACGAATCAATCCCATAGTTCAGAACTCCTTTCAAAGCTGCGGTGCTTTGCACCGTACAGAATTTATGCCGTTCAGGGATGCGAACAAAAACTGTTCCGTTTCATTATACCATTTTTCACATGATTTTGCAAGCAATTTGCATAAGTTTCATATTCTGCATTTTTCACAAAAAAAACTGTTCAAATTTAGGCGGGATGCTGAGTGCTCCGGTTTGAAACGCAGGATCAGGCACGGCATGTCGCCTGCCGAAGGATGTTTCTTCGCGGGAAATCCTTATTTCATTGACTTTCCGCGGCAATTATGGTACAATGAAAAAAACGATAAAGGAGGCCTTTGTATGCACAGTGATCTGAAACTGCGGCCGCTGTCCGCGCTCGCGCTGCTCTGCCGTTCTGCGACCGGACTGCCCTTCTGGCTGATGATGCTTGCGCTCCGGACGGAAGATGCCGCGGCACAGGCCGAGTGCTGCGCCGTTCTGGCGGCAGGCGGCTTCCTGCTGATGCTCCTGCGGCGGTTCTTCCTGCGGAAATACACCGCGATGAAGGCCTTCTGGCTGACCGTGCCTGTACTGCTTCTGATTTTTGCCGTCTGCACCGCGCTGATGCTGCGGCAGGTGCCCGGCGCGTATGCTGTGATCGGGATCCTGCCGGCTGTGACACTTCCCGCCCTGCTGAAGGGGGCCGAACGCGGACCCGCCGGGCTGTTTTCCGTCTCGCATCTGACGGCGTTTCTGACAGGCGCCGCGCTTTCCGTCGCCGTTCAGAGCCTGACCAAGCTGCCGGTTTCAGGTCAGCTGCTGGTCGCCGTCACCGCGTCAGTCTGTGCGCTCTGGCTCCTTCTGCGGAATCAGCTGATGCTGGAACGCCTGGTACGGCGCCGTGCGGATGCAGGCGGAGAAGTACCCGCCGATATCCGGAAAAGCAATCTGACGATGGTTACAGTGACTGTTCTGGCTCTGCTGCCTGTCTTCCTGTTCCGTTCGCAGATCTACAGCGGCATAACAATGTTTGCCGATTCTGCCGTGTCGCTCATGCGCTGGCTCTGGCGCGGCTTTTTGAAGGCTGTGCTCTGGCTGAGCGGTGAGGATGAATCGCTTGACCTTCCGGATGAGTCGCAGTCACCCGGCGAAGTGCCGTATCGGGAGACCGGGAATCCGCTCTGGTCACTGCTTCTGCTGCTCCTGATTCCGTTCGTGATCGTCATCTGGAAGAATTTTATCTCAGACTGGCTGTTCGATCTCCGCGAAGCAATTGAACGCTTCATCAATAAGCTCAGAGAAAATCGCCGTTCCGCCGAGCCTGCCGCGGCGGCGGACAGCGGGGAATATACCGATACCGAGACCGATATCCGGCCGGAAAACGCCGCGCGCCGGAGACGCAGAAGCTGGATCAGAACGCTCCGTGCGTGGCAGAGGCTGCCCGATTCCGGCGAAAAATTCTATGCCGGATACGCGCTGATGCTCGAAGCGCCCGCGTGGGAGAGTGAACCGCCGCGTCCGGCGGAGACTTCCGCGGAGATCCGGCAGCGCTGGCAGGAGCAGCACGAGGATATCTTCGGGAAGGTCACGGAGGATCTGCACGCCGACCGATACGCACAGACCGGTCTGCCCGAAAGTGCCGTTTCCGATGCGGCTGACGCGCTCGGCAGGCTCCGGCGCGAAAAACGAAAATAAACGTCAGAATGTACAAACTGCGGCAGCGCCGTTTGTATGGTTCACGGTTCTGAGAAACCCGTGTGAGTGCTGTCTGCCGGATGCCGTATAAACGATCAGGAGTTACTGTCTGAAAGCAGTGCCCTGTACGCTCGATCAAATCATGAAAAGGGTGCTTTCGTCATGAAACTGAGCAGACTGACAGCGGCAGTTCTGGCCGCGCTGACCGCGTGCGCTGTACCGGCACGGAGCGCGGATGCTGTTCCGCGTACTGCTGGAGGAAGAGGATCTGGAGGATGACCGTGAGTACGGCTTCAATCCGATCCTGGAAATGACGGGCAATGTGCTTCGTGAGGTCCGCCGCACGGTGTTCCGTCCGGCAGGGGCGGAGGACGGAACGGCAGAGGTGTCTCTCGATGACACACGCAACCTGCTCAACCCGAATCTGGTCACATACTCCTTTGCGTTCAATGAGAACAAAGGAACACCGGAGGATCCGGTCAGAGTCACCGTGCAGCGCCCTCTTAAGACAGACAGAACGCCCTCAGATCACTCTGAGGGCGTTCCTGCTGCTTTGGTTATCGCCGGCTGTCCTCACAGCCGCATATCCGCTTTGATCAGCCGCATGATATATTCATGCAGCGTCTCACCGCACATTTCTGCATAAAAACGGCATTCTTCCGGAAATGACATATCTTCTTCTATCAGCCGGTTGATATACGCATTCAGACTCTCACCGTGAGACTTGGCATATTTACGGTATACCTCTTTTTTTCCTGCCGGAAATGTTGCCGTGAAACGGTCGTAATTTTCTTTGATGAACTGATTCTGGTACTGATACTGCTTCTTGAAGTCCATCTGATCACATCCCTTCTTCACATAGTATACCACAGATTTGGATATTACGCAATATCGAAATGAAAAAAAAAGACATCTTCCCTATTGACATATTACGTAATATATGATATAATAGATACAGGAAAGTTCCGGCACTTTTTCATTCGATGTCTGCAGCCGGAATCCGCGTTTGAAAGGAGCGTCTGTTATGAGCAAAGGGAAAGATCAGATTCTGCGGCAGGAACCGAATCCGGACTGGCATACGGAATTGCCGGAATACTATGTCGTTGACGGTTCATCGGATATGTTTGCACAGATGGCGGCGTTTGCAGATGCCGGTGTGCGTTCGGTCGAGGTCCTGAGCAGAGAGGAGTATGATTATCTCATGAAACGGGAGCATGAAAGACTGCAGAAAGAGGCGGAAGGGCTTGTTTTTGCGGAAAGCGAGGCCACAGATGCGCTGAAAGCGCAGGCCGCGGGGCGCGGCGTAAGACTGCGTGTTGTTCCCGATGAGCAGTATCAGACGGACCTTGTGATGGGATGGCTTGCTTCTCTGGCGTCTGATGCGCCGGAACAGCTGTGAGATCCTTCGCCATAGCCGAAACCTGTTTCATACGAAAGGAGCCGTGTGGGATGATTAAGAAAATTGATACCAGAAACGATGACCGTACTTTGCTGGAATATGTCAGGCAGGTTGTGATTCCAAGCGGCGTTACGAACCTGATCGTCAACTATTTTTTCTACTCGGAAATCAACGATCCGGATGCTGAACCATGCAAGCAATTCAGCTACTCCGGTAAGCCAGAGCAGTTTGAGAAAGCCATAAGGCCGTATGCGTTCATCTATGAGTTCCGTATGAATCAGCAGATTCAGCGCGTCGAGTACGATTCGGACAGAGATGATTGTTATATCGAGATCTGGGTGTGAAGAAAAGACAACGGGAACCGGCTTTGTACCGGTTCCCGCTGCTGTTATTCGGCTTGATGCTTTCGCCTTGCAAATGTATTGTTATGGGGGATTTGTCCTGACAATTCAGACGAAAATGAAGCAAAAACTGACAAATAATAGAAAAATCACAATCATTTGGAAACAATGGAATTCTGTACGCGATTAGATGCATATTAGATGAAATATGAAAATCCTGAACAATCCACAGAATATAAAAGGCAATATTGCTTCTGCTACTGATTGCGAAGAAATGGTCTCGATAGAAAGGGGTTGTTTGCAAAAACTCCGGCGAGCGTTACGCGAAAAGCACGTAAACTCGCCGGAATTGACGCCCCAAACCGGAGTCGAACCGATGGCCTAACGCTTAGGAGGCGTTCGCTCTATCCATCTGAGCTATTGGGGCACATAGCGAATTATCATGAAAATAAGGAACTGACAATCGAGGGTTGAATGAAATGCTTTGGATTCAGCCGCTCTGTCCGGCTGAGCTATCAGGGCGTACACATCCATATAAGACGCAGTTTCTGTGGACCGCGGTTATTATTATATCACAAAAACCGCCTGCGGTCAAGTGCTGCGGGCGGTTTTCTGTGCAGAAAACCGAAAAAAAGCTGTACGCACTTGACGCTCCGGCACTTGTATGCTATAATATGATTGCGTAAGTGCGGACTGCCCGCTCTCTGCGCGAACAGGGGAGCCGGCCGGCTTTTATCCGCTGTGTTTTCCGGCATTCCGGTTCTGCCGCTCCCCATGCAGCATGAAGGAGGCACATTTATGTCCTTTGATACCCTGATTTCCAAGATTGTCAGCATGAAAAACCCGACCGTTGCCGGTCTGGATCCAAAGCTTGACTATGTTCCCGAATATCTCCGCCGCAGTTTCCTTGAAGAGGACGGCGAGACGCTCAAAGCCGCGTCCAAGGCGATTTACCGCTATAACCAGCTGCTGATCGACGCGCTCTGCGACATTGTGCCCGCGGTCAAGCTGCAGGCGGCCTATTACGAAATGTACGGCCACCACGGCATCAAGACCATGGAGCGCACGATCCGCTACGCCAGGCTCCGCGGAATGTATGTCATCACCGACGCAAAGCGCAACGATATCGGCGCGACGATGGAGGCCTATGCCGCCGCGCATCTGGGCACCTGCATGATCGGCGGAACGGAGTGTGAGCCCTTCGGCGCGGACGCGCTGACCGTCAACGGCTATCTCGGCTCGGACGGCATTGATCCGCTTCTCAAAATCTGCAAGGAGCGCGGAAAAGGCATTTTTGTCCTCTGCAAGACCTCGAATCCGTCCTCTGGCGAATTTCAGGATCTGCTGATCGACGGCGTTCCGCTCTATGCGAGAATGGGCGATAAATGCGAAGAATGGGGCGCTGACAGCATCGGTACCTACGGTTATTCCGCGGTCGGCGCTGTGGTGGGCGCGACCTATCCCGAGCAGCTTTCCGAGCTCCGCGCACGGCTTCCGCACACGCTGTTCCTCGTGCCGGGATACGGCGCACAGGGCGGCGGAGCTGCCGGCATCGCGGGCGGATTTGACAAAAACGGTCTCGGCGCGGTCGTCAACAGCTCGCGCGCGATCCTCTGCGCCTATAAGAAGGAAGGCTGCGATGAACGCGATTTTGCGGGTGCGGCACGCCGTGAAGCACTCCGGATGCGTGAGGATCTGGCGACCTATATCAATATCCGGTAAGATGCGCCTGCTTTTTGAGATCGACAAAAAGGACTATCAGACCGGCGGGACTGTCAGCCGGCGTCCTTCTGCGCGTGCGGTCATAGTGCGGGGCGGTAAAATCGCTCTGGTACACAGCCTGAAATATGATTATTACAAGTTTCCGGGCGGCGGCATTGAGCCGGGCGAATCGCCTGAAGACGCACTCTGCCGCGAGGTGCGCGAGGAAACAGGCCTGACCGTTCTGCGGGAGAGCATCCGGCCGTTCGGTCTGGTGCGGCGCGTTCAGAAGGGTGTGGACGAGGAAATTTTCGTACAGGAAAACTATTATTATTTCTGCGATGTCAGCGGGGAGACCGGAGCGCAGTCACTGGACCGCTATGAAGCGGAAGAAGGCTTTACGCCGGAATGGGTGTCTGTGTCTGCGGCGATCGCGTCAAACCGGACACATCCGCACGGAGAAAAGCAGAACGACCCGTTTTACGCGGCCATGATCGAGCGTGAAACACGCGTGCTGGAACTGGTGTCCGGTTTCGTCGAATGATAGAAAAGCAGAAACCGGTATATCAAAGAGAATGAAGGGAAGTTTCACTGTGAAGCAAGACCGGTATAAGGAGCGGCTTGCCTGCCGCGTCCGGGCCATGGAGCAGCTCACGGCTGCCGCATGGAGCATGGTAATTGAATGTCTCGAAGCCGCGGCGAAGGCCGTTCCGGGACAGTTTGTTCATATTCTGCCCGCGGGCAGTTTCACGCTCCGGCGTCCGATCTCGATCTGCGGGATCGACAAAGAGGCCGGCACGCTCCGCATCGTGTTTGAGGTGCGCGGAAAGGGTACGGATGCCCTCTCGCAGCTGCACGCCGGCGACACGGTCGATATGCTCGCGCCGCTCGGGCACGGCTTTACGCTGCTGCCCGAAAACGCCCGCGTCATTCTGATCGGCGGCGGCATCGGCACACCGCCCATGCTCCCGCTTGCACGGCATTACGGCGCAGACGCGGTCGTCATCAGCGGCTTCCGGAATGCCGACGCGGTGATCCTGCAGCAGGATTTCGCGGAAACAGGCGCAAAAACGATCCTCTGCACCGACGACGGCTCTGCCGGAAGAGCGGGGCTTGTCACGCTGCCGCTGGAGGAGGAGATCTGCGCAGAAAAGCCCGCGATGATCTGTGCCTGCGGTCCGCTCCCGATGCTGAAGGCTGCCGCTGCGCTGGCTCAGAAACATCAGATCCCGTGTGAGGTCTCTCTGGAGGAGCGTATGGGATGCGGCATCGGTGCCTGCCTTGTCTGCGCCTGCCGGACGCTGGACGAACACGGAGACGAGCAGTATCTGCATGTGTGCAGGAACGGCCCTGTCTTCAAAGCAGAGGAGGTTGTCTGGTAATGGCTGATCTTTCTGTCAGAATCTGCGGGATCGATTTCAAGAACCCGATCATCCCCGCGTCCGGCGTATTCGGATACGGAAAGGAATATGAGCAATATTATCCGCTTTCTGAGCTGGGCGGTATTGCGACAAAGGGCACGACCGGAGCAAAGCGCACGGGCAATCTGCCGCCGCGTGTTGCGGAAACGCCGATGGGAATGCTCAATTCCGTCGGTCTGCAGAATCCCGGCATTGATCATTTCATCGCGGTCGAGCTGCCGCATCTGCTTTCCTGCGATACGGTTATTCTCGCGAACATTGCCGGCTCGACACCGGATGAATGTGCCGAGGTCGCCGCAAAGCTGGACAGCACGGATGTCCACATGATCGAACTGAACATTTCCTGCCCGAATGTGAAGCAGGGCGGAGCGGCTTTCGGCACCTCCTGTACCGCGGCCGCTGAGGTGACAAGGGCGGTGCGCCGCGCAACGAAAAAGCCGCTGGTCGTCAAGCTCTCCCCGAATGTCACAAGCATCACCGAGATCGCAAAAGCGGTCGAAGCAGAGGGCGCGGACGCGCTGTCGCTGATCAACACGCTGCTCGGTATGCGCATTGATCTGCGCACGCGCAGACCGATCCTGCACAACAACATGGGCGGCCTTTCCGGCCCCGCGGTCTTTCCGGTCGCGGTGCGCATGGTCTGGCAGGTCGCAAATGCCGTCAAAGTGCCGGTCATCGGCATGGGCGGCGTGATGTCCGGCGAGGATGCCGCCGAGCTGATGATGGCGGGCGCATCCGCGGTGCAGGTCGGCACGGCGATCGTGCAGGATCCCTACGCGCCGCTGCGCATCATAGATGAACTGAACGCATGGCTGGACGCGAACGGCATCGCGTCTGCCGCCGAGCTGACGGGAACCGTGCGGCCATGGTAACAAGGATCTATCTGGTCCGGCACGCAGAGGCTGAGGGCAACGCGGCGGAGTTCTTTCAGGGCAATATTGATACATCGCTGACGGACAAGGGCCTTTCGCAGCTGGATCCGCTCGCGGAGCGCTTTGCGGGGATCCCGCTGGATGCGCTCTATTTCAGCCCGTACCGGCGCACACAGCTGACTGCCGAGGCGGTCAACCGCTTTCACGATCTTCCGATGATCCCCGAATATGAACTCCGCGAGATCAACGGCGGCGAATGGGAAGGGCGCGCTTGGGCTGATCTGCCGGCGGCGTTTCCCGAATCCTACCGGCAGTGGACGCAGCACATGGCGGAATTTGAAGCGCCGTCAGGTGACACGATGCGGGAGGTCTGGACACGCATGATCGAAGCGCTGACGCGGATTGCCGGGGAAAACTCCGGCAAAACCGCCGCGGTCGTCTCGCACGGCTGCGCGCTGCGCAGTTTTCTCTGCTATGCAGAATTCGGTGACATAGAGCGCCTGGGCGATGTCGGCTGGGCGGACAACACGGCCGTGTCACTTGTGGAATATGACTCAGAAACGGGCTGGCGGCTCATTTTCAAGAACGATTCCTCGCATCTGCCGCCCGCACTTTCCACCCTGCGTACCTCGCGCTGGAACCGGTATGATACCGAAAAAGAGTAAAGGAGCAAATCGCCGCATGAACCGTTTTTCCCTGAAAGGGCTTTTTCTTTCCGCAATCAGCACATTCTGCCTGCTTGCCGCAGGCTGTTCGCAGCTTGACAATCAGACATCCGTTCCTGTGACGGATCTGCCCGTCAGCGTGACGGAGTCCGAAGAAACAACTGTCACGACTGCTGAAACGACTGAAGCAGAGGTCACGATGAAGACCTTTGCGGCCGTCACGGAGGTCGATCCGTCTCAGTTTCAGCACCGGAATTATTCCTCCTATCCGGATAATCCCGATGACCCGGAGGACGGGCATACGCTGCCGACCGTTGTGACTGTGACCACCGCAAAAACCACCCGCACGACGGCAAAAGCGATACAGACTGCCGCACAGACAACGCGCGCGGCATCGTCCGGCGGTGCCGGAACGACCGCCCGCAGCACCGTCACGACCGTGAAAACGACAAAAACGACGACCGTCACGACCACGACGGCGCCGAATCTCTCCGCGCTGAAATCCTCGCTTGACAAGACCGTCAAGGCCTACACGCGGAACTGTGCCGTGCTGCTGACCGCTGCGGACGGCACCGTGCTCTACTCCTATCAGCCGAACAAGGCGATCTCCGGCGCAAGCCTCATCAAGCTGCCGTATGTTTATTTCTGCTGCAATCAGCTTTCGGGCGGTGTCCGTTCGCTGAATGACACGATCACCTACACGAAATCATGGTATCACGGCGGCAGCGGCATCATCCGCAAGAACGGATACAACAAGACCTATACGGTCGCGCAGCTCATTGAGTACGCGCTGAAATATTCAGACAATGTTGCCTATGATATGCTCGTTTATCTCTTCGGTATTCAGGGCTTCAACGATATGGTGAAGTCCTGGGGCTATTCCGTTTCGATCAGTGCCACGCATTTCCCCGCTGTCACTGCGAACTTTATGCGCACTTCCATGGAGAAGATGCATGCCGCCCGTGAAAACGGCAAATGCTGGCGCATCGCGTGGAGCGCGCTGACGAATTCGGAGCACAGCTATGTCCGCGATACGCTCGGCATCACGGACATGGCGGTCAAGTACGGTCTGATCTCCGCACAGTATCACGAGACCTGTTATGTACCCGGCGAGATGTCGTATACGCTGGTCATTCTGAGCGGTGCGGTCAATTACAAGCCGGATGTGTCATTCGTGCAGAATGTCGCAAAGGCAGCAAACAAGCTCGCGAACGGCTACGCGATCTCGCTCCGGCCGCCGGAAACAACGACTACAACGACTACAACGACTACGACGACCACAACGACTGCGGCGACCACAACGACTGCGACGACCACAACGACTGCGACGACCACTACAGCTGCAACGACCGCATCAGCCACCGCTGCGGCCTCTGCAGATTCCGGGACCTCTTCAGCCGCTTCCTCAAAACCGGAATCGACGGTATCCGCGGCACAGACGGAAGGAGCCGGGAACGCATGATCATCATGGCAGTTGACTTCGGTGACGCGCGGACGGGGCTTGCCGTCTGCGACCGTGCCGAAATGCTCGCCTCTCCGGCGGGCGTGATCGAAGAACGCCGCTTTGAGGTCTGCGTTGAAAAGGCCGCCGCCGCCGCAAAGGAGCGGAAGGCTGAGCTGATCGTGGTCGGGCATCCGCTCAACATGAACGGCACTGCCGGACCGCGCGCGGAAAAATGCGAGGCATTCGCGGAGGCGCTCAGGGAGGCAGCCGGACTGCCGGTCACGCTCTGGGATGAGCGCAGCACAACCGTCACGGCGCATCAGTATCTGAACGACACGAACACACGCGGGAAAAAGCGCAAGGCGGTCGTAGACGCGGTCGCCGCGACGATCATTCTCGAAGGCTATCTCAATTACAGAAAGATCAGCGGACAGTGAGCCGGTTTTCAGCGCTGTCCCCCTGCCGGTGCGCGCCTGTTTCCCGCGCCGCGCGGCAGATGACTGACGGAAGGGAAGTTTTGATTTGTCAAAGCTGCATCTTGTGCTGGTGGAGCCGCGGATTCCGCAGAACACCGGCAGTATCGCACGCACCTGTGCCGTTACCGGCGCGGCGCTGCATCTCGTTCATCCGCTCGGCTTTCGCATAGACGACGCCAAACTGAAGCGTGCGGGGCTTGACTACTGGGACAAGCTCGACATTTTTCATCACGACAGTCTCGATGCCTTTTTTGCCGCGTACCCCGCAGCAGAGGGACAGAACCCGTATTTTTATTTCACAGCCAAGACAGGCACACTCTACACCGATGTCAGCTACCCTGATGAGACCTTTCTCATCTTCGGCAGAGAGGACACCGGCCTTGCCGACAGCATTCTGGCGGCTCATCCGGAACGCTGCGTCCGGATTCCGATGCGGGAGACGCTCCGCTGTCTCAATCTCTCGAATTCTGTTGCGATCGCGGCCTATGAGGTGCTGCGGCAGCATGATTTCGCGGGACTGACGCGCGACGGACGGTACGCAAAGGCGGGCTGGGAACCGCAGACGCCTCGCGCCTACGATATCAGCCAGATTTGAACCGAAAGGAACCACAGATCATGAAAAAGCCGAAGATCAAGCTGATCACCGATTCGGTCAGCGATATTTCAAAGGATCTTGCCGAGCGTCTCGGCATCCGGATGCTCTATATCCCGATCACCGTGGACGGAAAGCCGCTGCGGGAGGAGCTCGATTTCTCAAAGGAGGAATTTTACCGCATGATCGAGCAGGCGCAGGAATTCCCCGCGACCGCGCAGATCCCCCCTTTTGAGATCTTTGAAGCATATCAGGAGACTGCCGCGGCGGGCTTCACCGATATCATCCATGTCACGATCGGAAACGGCGGCTCCGGCACCTACGCGAACGCTCTTTCCGCGCGCGATATGCTGTATGAGGAGCATCCCGAATACAAAGAAAAAGTCCGCGTTCATCTGGTGGACGGCAGAAACTATACCGCGACCTACGGCTATGCCGTGCTGGAGGCGGCCAGGATGGTGAACCGCGGCGCGGGCGTCGCCGAGACGGTTGATTTTCTCGAGGACTGGTGCCGCCATGCGGGGCTGTATTTTGTCCCGATGACGCTGAAATATGTCAAGCGCTCCGGCAGAGTGAGCGCGGCGGCTGCGTTTGCCGGCGAGCTGCTCGGCTTAAAGCCCTTCTGCCGCATTGTCAACTGTAAATCGAGCGTGCTGACGAAGATCCGGGGCGAACAGCACATCATCCCGAAAATGGTCGAGACTGTGCTGGCGGATATCCAGCCGCATACGCCGTATATCGTCATGCAGGGCAGCGATCCCGTGCGTGCAAAGGAGTTCGGCGCGGCGCTGACGAAAGCGCTCGGCTATCCGCCGGAGACCTACTGGAACATCGGCGCGGCGATCTGCTGCAACGCCGGCCCCGAGGTCATCGGCTTTGTCATCAAGCGCAGAGAGGCGGAGGAGGACTGACATGATTCATCACATTGTGCTGTTCCGTCTGAAGGCGGACGCGGATGCGGCTGAGGCCGCGGAGCGCGCAAAGGCGCTGCGGACGCTTGTGCCGGGCGCGGAGGAGCTTGAAGTACGGCTGAACAGCCCTGAAGCGGACAGCTCAAACAGTCAGCTGCTGCTGCACGGCGTCTTTCCGGATTTTGCCGCACTGGAAACCTACGCAAAGCATCCGCGGCATCTGGAATTTGTCGCGTTTATCAGGCAGCATCTCGCCGAAAACGGCAGAAGCTGCATCGACTATGAAACGGAATGAAACGAAAGGCTGGTATTGAACATGAGCGAAGAAAAGAATCTTCCGCAGGAGCTCGACGACGATCTTGTCGTGCTGGAGGACGAGGACGGAAATGTGGTGCGCTTTCAGTTTCTGGAGCTGGTCACGCTCGGCGTGACACCCTATGCGGTGCTGATGCCGCTGGAGGATGAAGAGGACGAAGGCGTGGTCATTGTTGAGGTCGTGGATCTCGGGCAGGAGACGGAGCATTACGATGCAGTGACCGACGAGGCGCTCTGCGAGCGGATCTTTGAGCAGTTCCGCAAGGAATTCGGAGACAAATACGACTTTGCAGACTGAAGCAGTATTGTTCTGAAAAAAAGCACTTCTCCGCGGGAGAAGTGCTTTTTCGTGCCCCGGACAGCGTGATGCAGAGTGAAAAACTGTTTCATTCCCGTCATTTTCACAATATAATATACCGTTTCCACAGCTGAAATGGTCTGAAAAGTGTTCATATTGCACAAAACAACTGCGGTAAAGGCCGCGTGCTCTTGTATAATCGGTACAGAGTGTAAAAAAACACTGATTATGCGGAAAATGCTTGCATTTCCGGAAAAGAAGTGTTATAATTAAGAAAATAGACGGTTGTTTCCGTTTCTGATTTGACGGAAAAGCAGAGCCGGAGTGGAAGTGCTGAAGATGGACAGTCCAAGCAAAGCGGCCGCTGAGACCGCACGGGCAGATGCCCTGAAAAAGCCGAAGAAAAAACGGACCGCGGCGTCCTATGCGATTTCGTTTTTTGTGAAGATCGGCGTGACGGCGGCGGTTCTCTGGATCCTTCTGACCTTTGCGGCGGGTGTTTTCATCTGCCATACCAACTCGGCATATCCTTCGGTGAAGGACGGGGACTTCTGTCTGACAAACCGCCTTGCAAAGCCGGTGCAGGGCAGTCTGGTCGTCTACCGGCATAACGGTGAGATCCGGTTCGGGCGCGTGATCGCGTCCGGCGGAGACAGGGTCAGTATTTTTACGGACTACATCACCGTCAATGACTACCTGCTGTCTGATGAGGCGGTCTATCCCACCTCGCCGGAGGGCTCGGTGGTCAGTTACCCTTATACCGTACCGGAAAACTGCGTATTCGTGCTGAATGACTACCGCAGCGACAACTCTGACAGCAGAACCTTCGGCGGCATCCCGCAGGAGGAACTTCAGGGCACTGTGGTGTTCACCATGCGGATGCGCGGTATATAAGGCATGATCAAACCCGGATTCTATTTCTCAAAGGAGGACTTTAACATGAAAATGAAGAAAAATCTTGCTGCGGCTGTTTCGGTCAGTCTGGCTGCTGCTGCACTGGCGGTCTCTCCTATCCACGCTTCAGCGGCAGCGACCTACAGCACGACCAAAGCGGAAGGAACGAACACGACCGTTCTAAACAAGTATCTTGTGCTGGATGCTGAGGCCAATGTGCCGAACGCAGAATTTACCTTCACGGTCACGCCCGGAGAGGCGGTCGATGCGGACATCGAAAACGGAAAGCTGGCCGTTCTGGCAGGTGTCGGTTCCCCTGCGCTCACAAACGGCACCATGACATTCTCGCCGGCAGACACCGCGGCGGCAGAAGCCGACAAGGGCACGGATACGCCGGTGTTCGCGACAGCAGATACGACAGATGAGCAGTATGTCAAAAAGCAGCTCACGCTCGATTTTACCGATGTCGCATTCACTGAGCCCGGCGTGTACCGCTACATCATCACGGAAGCGGGCACGAATCAGGGCATTACGAACGGCTATTCGGACGGAGAACTGACCAGAACGCTGGATGTGTATGTCTTTGACGCGGGCACGGACGATGAGGACGGAAACCCGCAGCTGACCATCGCAGGCTATGTCATGTATGAAGGCACGGTCACGGATGCGCCGAACGCGGAGACCGCGGAGGATGCGGATCCTGCGGACAATCCCAACGGCGCGGAGGTTGACGGCGCCGTCAAGAATGACAGCATCACCAATCTGTATGAGTCCTGTGATCTGACCTTCAGCAAGACCGTCACGGGCAATCAGGGCTCCAAGGACAAGTATTTTGCGTTCACCGTGAAGATCGCGAATGCGGTACCGGGTGCGCAGTACGATGTCTCGTACGACAACGCGGACGCGGCGATCTCCGCAAACCCGAACGCCGCCACGACCTGCATCACCGAGGATGTGACGCAGCCCGCAAAGCTCTATATGACGGCTGACGGCACGAGTGCGGTGAGCGAAACGAACGCCGGCGTTGCCGAGAAGGAATTCACCTTCTATCTCCAGAACGGTCAGAGCATCGAGATCAAGGGGCTTGCAAAGGGCACGGAATACACCGTCACCGAAGCACCGGAGGATTATACGCCTTCCGCTGTCATCACAGGCGACACGATGACCGGCGACGGCGCAGAGGACGGCACGCCTGAGGCAATCGCGCTTGCGGACAACGCCATGCACGATGATTTCATGCAGGCGGATGCCGAGATCGACTTCACCAACAACCGTCAGGGCGTGATCCCGACCGGTATTCTTTCGACGCTCGCGGGTTCTCTCTGCCTGACTGCGATCGGTGCGGCCGGTATTGCGGGCGGTATGCTCTATGTGAAGAAAAAGAAGTCCGGATCTGACGAGGAAGAATAAGCGCCTTGCTGAGATTCTGGAAACGGCTGAATGAGCTGTACGGCTGGCTTGTGGTCGCTGTGTTCGGGCTGATCATGCAGATCGGTCTGTGGCAGGTGTATGATAACTATTATCTGTTCCACCACACGCTTGATCACAGCGTGCTGAAATACAAGCCGGATCCGGCACATGCCGCCGAAACAGCGGCGGAATCCCCGATTACACGGGAAATGGTCGCGTGGCTGACCGTTGATGGTACGCATATTGATTATCCCGTCATGCAGGGAAAGGACAATGTCCGGTTTCTGAATACGGATCCGCTGGGGCAGTATTCTCTGACAGGCAGCATTTTCCTCGACAGCAGGTGCAGCCCCGATTTTTCAGACAGCTATTCCGTGGTTTACGGTCATCATATGGATTACGGCAGAATGTTCGGCGCACTGGACGAATTTCTGGATGAATCCTATCTGAAGCAGCATACATCCGGTACGCTGATGATCGGCAGAAACGCCGAGAAGGTCTGTTCGCTGGAGGTATTCGCTTCGATGCGCGTCAGCGCGAAGGAATCAATCGTGTTCGATATGGAACAGGAGAACATCCGGCGGTATATTCACGATCACGCTGCCGTTCTGACGGTTGAGAAGGAGGACCGTATACTCGGATTATCAACATGTACCGAGGCGAACTCAATGACAAGAGTCGTTGTGTTCTGCTATCTGACTGAATAGGATTCCACAGTGAGGAGGGTTGGCATATGAAAGCAAGTCAGATCACAGCATCTGTTTTTGTCGTGTGCCTGCTCTCCTTCTCTCTTTTTGCGGAGGGGACGCTCACCGCGGAGGCCTATGCACCGCTGAAAGCGGAAATTCCCGTGTTCTGTCAGGCGGTTCCGGGTGCGGACACGCAGATCTATCAGATCGCGATCACGCCCGATGCATCAGCGCCTGTACCCGCTTCCGGTTCGATCTCTGTCACCGAAAACAGCGGCGGCGTGTTTGAAATCGGGATCACAGAGCCGGGCACCTACCGGTATCAGATCTCTGAGACCGCGGGCAGCGATGACAGCATCACATACGACGGGCGTGTCTACGAAGTGACCGTATTTGTGGAGAACGGCGCGGCGGATACGTTGGTTTATGCTGTGACGGCAAATGAAGCGGGCGATGCGGAAAAGGCTGATCAGATCCGCTTTGAGAACGCGGCGGAGGCGGAGACTGCTTCCGTCACTGAGACTGAGACGACAACCGAAACAACCGCGACGACCGATACGACGGAGACGACTGAAACAACAGAGACGACTGCCGTGACAACGACCGCGGAAGAGCATACCAATCCGATCATCAGCATCATCAACCACATCACAACCGGAGACGATTTTCCGGTGATCGCGCTGCTCCTGGGGCTGACTGCCTCTCTGGGCGCAGCGGCTGCCGCTTTCCTTTTCAGACGGAAAACACGGGAAAAGGAGGGAGGAAAATGAGAGGGCGCCTGTTTTATAAGCTCAGTGCCGCGGTCTCTTCTGCGGTGCTGCTGATTTCTGCGGCCTGTACTCCTTCTGTCCTCCCGCTGTTTATGGCAGATGCCGGTCAGTCGGAATTCTGCCAGACAAAGCTTTCTCTGGTTCCCGACGGCGGGGACTCCGAAACGGTCATCACGCTCCTCGGCATGATGCCGGAGGGTGCGGCCGCGGAGGCCGTTGATGTGACGGCGGACTACGCGGCAATGGACAGCGCCGCGCTGACAAAAAGCAGAGCAGCCTTTACAGAGGCAAAGGAGCTCTCTGTTCTGGCTGCCTATGATATCATGATCTCGGACGGAAAACGGGAATATCAGCCCGATGAGCAGCGACCGATCACCGTCACGATCAGCAACGCACAGATCAGGGCGGACGCTGCCATTCAGCTCTGGCATATTCCGGACAGCGGACAGCGGGAGCGGATCACGGAGTTCACGCAGCGGGAGGGTTCTGTCACCTTCTCCGCAGAGGGCTTCTCGGTCTATGAGATCGTCGAGGTCAGCGAGCCGGAGGCATTCACGCCGACGGACGCACAGATCATCGGCGAGCTGGACGGCAACCCGTTTTATATGTCCATCACCAAATCCGGTGTCGGAACATACTGGTTCCAGAACTATATCAACGGCACGGATCCGCCCGCGATCGCCAAAACAGCCAATCAGAGCAACGCCTCTGTCTGGTACTTTGAAAAGGTCGGAGATTCGGAGAATCAGTTCCGGCTTTACACGATGGTCAGCGGACAGAAGACCTATATGGCGATGACGATCCGGAACTTTTCCGGCACAAACCGCGGCGCCATGTCTCTGACGACCGATCCGGATCTGCCGGAGACCGTGTTTGATGTTTCTCTGTTCACCGGCAATCAGGGCGCTTTTTACATTGCCCGGGAAGGGTACGGCCTCAATATGGTCCGGAACGGCGCCGGCCCCGGCTTCGCGGGCTGGCGGAGCGACACCGATGTCGGTTCCAAGGTCGTTCTGACGCACGCGCCGCAGACCGGTGACGATCCCGCGGGGCTCGACACAAAAACCTATGGCCTGCTGGTCTTCCCGTCCGCCGGCTCGGAGGACGCGGGTGCCGCGCTGATGGCGGAGCAGAACGGCAGCGGTACGCCGAACCGCCGCAAGGCGCAGGAGGTCAATGTCCGCCGGAACCCGATGACGCTCGGGGAGCTGTATGTTCCCAAAACAAGCGATATCACGATGTGGACATTCCATAACATCGGCGGAAGCGAATACTATATCACCGCGGAGGTTGACGGTGCCGTAAAATATCTGCGGCTGGAAGGCACGGCCAGCGGCAACGCGAAGCTGACGCTCAGCGATGAGCCGGACGCGTCCTGTATTCTGAAGGTGACGCAGGGAACGGGGGACAACGCCGGAAAGATCCGCATCACAAATCAGAACGGCCTCGCGATCCGCCTGCATGACGGCAAAACGGCGAACGGCTTCAACGGAAACACCCGCGGCGACGCCTATGAATGGCTGAATCTCGCGGCGCTCTCCGATATCACGGACGATGACTTTGTGGCGAACAGCGCACAGAAGATCAGCGTTTCCGATACCGTTAATGCCGCAAACGGCAAGCAGGTCATCGTCTATACAAGAGTGTGGAATCCGGACAGACTGAGCTACGATTTCTACATTGTTGACCATGCGGGCAGACTGTTCCCGGCGTATGAAGTCGGAGACAATATCGAATGGTACGGTCTGCGGATCGACAACCTGCTCTGGGAGTTTTCCGAGTATTACTACGAAGGGACCGACACTCCGAATTACTATTACGATCTGCAGAATACCTATTCCGGACAATGCCTCTCGCCGCAGATCCAGAACGGGCAGATCCTTACGCCGGAAAAGCCCGGCATCAATCTGGACGGCAGAAAAGAAGGGCAGTACAGCACGACCATCCTTGCGTGGGATGACAAATACTACCAGTATGCGGGCCTGAAGGCGGATCCCGCGTCCGGAAAGCTCGTTTCCTGCCCGATGTCGCAGGCGGGGGATTTCTGCTTTGCGGTCATTGAGCCGGAAAGCAGTGAGCTGACCACCGTCGAAACGATCGACAACGACGATTACAGCATCAAAATGCGGATGGTCAATTTCGGGGATGTCCGCAGGATCAACGGCAGCAGCAGAAGCTGGACACAGTATGATGTGCTGCTTGATGACATTGACTTTGACCACGGAAAGGACGGCAGCGCGCCGTATTCCGATCTGATCCGCGCATGGCTCGATGAGAGCGGCGAAAACGCCGGCTATCCCACGGCAAACAACACCGGCAGAAGCCTCTCGGAGCTGTTTGCGGAAGCAGTTGATGTCAACCACCTGTTTCTGCAGCGGACGCATGACGAGAGCGGATATTTTGAATACAACTGTACGGATAATTTCGCGCGCCTGAACGCGGACGGCAATTTCACGGTGTACGATCAGGTCGGCACGATCGAAACAAGCGGCAATAAGCTGACGCTGAAGCACGGCCAGTTCATGCCCTACAACGACCTGACGCCGGGGCTGTATTCTCAGCTGCACGCGAATGAAACGGACGCCATGGCTAAATATCTGCCGATCGACGATCCGCGGAGAGAAAAGCCGCTGTATCAGATCCCGTATAACACCGGCGCCAACAAGGCGGACTACTTCTTCGGCATGGAGCTGGAGGCCGGCTTCACACAGACGCACAGCGGTCTGGACGCATGGGGCAATGACATGATCTTCGAGTTTACCGGAGACGATGATTTCTGGCTCTATGTGGACGGTGTCCGCGTGATCGATCTGGGCGGCATCCACAGCGCGCTTTCCGGTTCTGTCAATTTCCGCACCGGCGAGGTGAAGGTGGATACCTATCCCGATACCACGCTGCGGGCGATCTTTACCGAAACCTTCATTGAAAAATATAAGTCCGAGCACGGCGGCGCTTCGCCGTCTGATGCTGAAATCAACGCGTATCTCTCGGATTATTTCGCGCCCGGAGAAAACAAGTTCAAGGACTTCACACCGCACAAGATGAAGGTGTTTTACATGGAGCGCGGCGAGGGCGCGTCCAATCTGCACATGCGCTTCAATCTCAGCGCTGTCAAGCCCGGACAGGTGCTCCTGAGCAAGGAGGTCACCGGCTCGGATGACCTTGACTTTGCGCTCGCGAATTATCCGTTCCAGATCTGGTACAAGATCAGCGACGGAGAATATAAGCTGCTGGATCCGAATGAAAGCAGCGAAGAGGACAGCATTGAGGTCTATTATCCCAATTCCCAGATGCCTGTCCGGTTTGAGGAACACTACACCGCGCCCGGAACATCGCAGAGCTACGACAATGTGTTCTTCCTCAGTGCCGGTGAGAGCGCCTATATCGACTTCCCGGACAACATCTACAGGTATTACATCACGGAATGCGGCATCAATTCAGAGGTTTATGACGCTGTCAAATGCAACGGCACGGTCATGGAAGGCTCGGAGATCGCCGGTTCAAATTCGCGGATGGACTACACCTGCGAGGAAGCCGATATTGCCGACCGCCCTGCCGTGACATACGAAAACCATGTGGATCCGGGAATGTTCCGCACATGGGATATCACCAAGCGGCTGTATGACAGCAGCGGCGCTGAAATCCGGGATGACGACCGGACGGCCTTTGCTTACAGGCTGTATCTGGACGCGGAGGAAGTACCGTTTCCGGAGCTTCAGACTGCGCATATACACAAATACAGAGTCAAGGGACCGGACGGCTGCTACTGCAGATGGGATCCGGATACAGAGGGCTTTGTTTCGACCGGAGAGACGGACGCCGCGCATCTGGATCCGGAAGATACCGTCTTTTATACCTCTCCCAACGGCTCCGTTTCCAAGATTCCGGCGTGGTATACGGTTGAAGTGCTGGATCTTCCGGTCGGCACCAGATTCAAGGCGGAGGAACGGGGATCCGATATCCCGCTGGGCTACTGCTTCTGGAAGTATGACAGCGACAAAAACACCTATATTTCCTATGATGCCGCCACGCATAATATGGGCACGGTCAGAAAGAATGAGTCCCCGCAGACCTATGTGGACAACAGGCGCGGATTCGGCATCGAAGCCAGAAAGGTCTGGCCGGACAGCGGTTCGATGAGCAGTCACGATCCGGTCTATATGGCGGTTTATCTGCAGGACGGCGAGACGGAAACAATGGCTGGTGAGGTCAGACAGCTGAACGCGCCTGCAGAGTCAGTCAGCTGGTTCTTTGAAACTCTAGCCGACGGAAAGCAGTTTGCGGATTATGCCGTGCGTGAGGTCCGGCTGACCGGTGCGCGCTTCGACAGCGACGGCAATCTGACCGGCTATGACAGTGCGGAAGCAGTCGGAGAAGGAGAGTCTCTGACGGTTGCGGCCACGCCGAAGGGCGCTGACGCGCCGGAGGACATCGTGTATACCGCGTCGTATACGCCGGGTGAACCGACCGGCGCTGCTCCCGGTGTTGTGAATACCCGTACCGATACGGTCACCAACCGGCGGAACAGCGGCATCCGGCTCATGCTGGGTGAGTGGAACGGCACGGCGGAAGACAGAACCGTTGAATCTCCGCTGGCCGGCGGAAGATTCTCACTGACGCTGGCTGCCGAAAACGGCGACACGGTGGATTACGGGGAATTTGTCTCTGACAGCAGCGGCCTGATCACACTTCTTTACAGCTATCCGAAGGGTGAGCAGAATGTCTATACGCTGACCGAAACGCAGGCACCGCAGGGGTATATCGGCCTGCAGCAGCCCGTCAGATTCTGTATCACGGAGGAGGACGGGCAGACACGAATCCGCTTCATGGAGCCCGAAGCACCGGACGGCTGGCACAACGCGAATCCCGGATCGGGCGGCGACATCGACGGCACTGTCAACATCTACAACCGGCGGTTTACGCTCGAAGCGGTCAAATATGACGCAAAGACAAATGCTCCGCTGCCGGGCGCGAAATTCGCGCTGTATAAGGGTCAGCTGACCGGAACCGGCTACATCAGAGATTACATCCCGATGGAGGGCTATGACAGCAGCACGCTGATCTCCGGCGAAGACGGTGTCATTCCGAAGATCGACAACACGCTGCCGGCCGGCAGATATTACCTGACGGAAGAGGAGCCGCCCAGAAACTACGAGGGTATCAGCTCTGATCTTGTCTTTGATATCACGGCGGCGGGCGAAGTGGAGCTTATCAGCGCACCGGGTTCGGTTCGGCTTATTGCGGACAACGAAACGGAAGGCGTGACCGCATACCGCTTTGCGA